>JBAVKA010000238.1:0-4766 GCA_049688075.1 Gammaproteobacteria bacterium | reverse complement strand
CCTTGCCGCCCCCGGCCAGGCGCACCTGCTCGGCGATCTGGGCAGCCAGCGTGTCCACCACCGTGCCGAACTCCGCGACATCGCCGGTGGGCACGCCATAGTACAGGCTGCCGATGCCCGGAAAGTCGGCCAGCTTGCGGTACGCCCCGGCGTCCGCGTCGTGGTCCGCCTGGGTTGCCGGCGTCAGCAGGTGCAGCACGAAGATGGCGATGCCCTTGTCCTGGGCCAGTCGCCGCAGGCTCTCGGGCCCCAGGCCGGTGGAGGAGAGCGGGTCATTGGCGTCGCGCGGACCGGCATCGGTCACCAGTACAATATAGCGGGCCGCGTAGCCCTTCCAGTTCATCGCCTCGATCGCTTCCTTGATGCCGGCGTAGGAATCCTCGATGAAGTCCCGGTTCGAAAACAATGCGGCCTGCAGCGAGTTCACCCGGGAAAGAAAACCCGCCGCATCGTGTCCCTGTTGCAGATCGACATAAGTGCGCACCAGATAGTCCTTCGTGGGCTGGTGGCTGGCGGCGAGGTTGTCGCGGAAGGCGACCAGGCCGAAGTTCACGTTTCCGAGCAGACCGGCGCCGCCGAGGGTGTCATAGATTTTCTTCACCGCTTCCCGGGTGCGCTTGATATAGGGTTCCATGGACAGGGTGGAGTCGATGACGAATACCAGACCTGCCTTGTAGTCCTGCGGGTTGTTGTCGGCCCTGGCCGCCGTGACCGGTTTCAGCGGCGCGGACGACTCGCTGCTCAGCGGCACGCTCGATACCTTCAGCAGGCGCGCCTGCTGAGCGCCCGCATAGACGTCCTCGTAACGCTGGATGGGCACGAGGTAAAAGTCGTCCCGGATATCGATATAGCCGGGCGGCTGGATGGCGACCACCGGCGAGCCGGCGGGCAGCTGCCCCTGCGCCGCTTCCTGATAGAGCGTGTCATAGGCCTTCAGGTCGTGTTGCTGGACGAGCTTGCGCAGCGAATCGCTGTCCTTGAAGAGCAGCACCCGGTCGTGATCCGCCGGGTCGCGGAATACCGCGGTCAGCCCGCTGTTCCACTCGATGGTGCTGGAAGCAGGCAGCCAGCCCGCGAGGTTGCCGTGCACGTCCGTACCGACCTGGAGCCACACCGTATCACCCTGGGTGCGGCGAGCATAGACATAGAGGGCGGTAAACGGCGTCACCGGGTCGCTTCCCTTGCTCTCTGGACTGGTGGACAGCCGGGCGCCGGGTACCGCGAGCACACGCTGGAAGAGACTGTGCTTGCCGGGGATCAGCAGCGGCTTGTCGATGCCTTCTCCCGGTTCGATGGCCATCGCCATCAGCGGTATCACCGCAATGGCCAGCGCCAGCCAGTATTTTTTCATGATCCCGATCTCCCGAAGAACCAGCCCGCTTTTCTCGCCGGGACAGGCGTTTCCCCAATACACACTGCATTCTTCCAGCTCAACACGATGTTGATGAGCTCCAGTTCAGCCTGTTGTGCCACCGGCGCCCGGTGAGTCATGCGGGCTATTACCATAGCAACAGCAGGCGATCGGCCTGCGCGTCACCGGCAGCGGATGCCTGCTCCAGCCGGCCGCGCAGGGCTTGCAGGCGAGCCACGGCTTCCGCGTTGCCCTCCGCACCGGCCATGCGGTACCACTTGATGGCCTGTTCGGGTTCCGGTTCCGGCAGGATGTTGCCGGCAGCAGTGTAATACGCCGGATCGGCCCGGGTGCCGAGCAGCAGGGCGGCCTGCGCCTCGCCATGATTGGCGGCGTAGCGATACAGCAGGTAGGCATCATCCGGATGACCTTCGTCCTGCAGCCGTTGCGCATTGGCGAATACCTCGACCGGATCGGGCTCCCCGCCGTCGGCACGCAATACGGCAATGATCGCGCGCGCCCGGTCACCGGGCATGGCGGACGCCGATGTCGCGTCTGCCGGTGACGGCGGTGCGTTCTTCGCCTCCATCGGCGGTGCGGCGGTTGTCAATTGCGGCAGGGCGGGCGGCGCCTCTTCCTGATGGCTTGGCACCAGCCAGATGGCGAGGATAGTGATGATGGCGACCACCGCCATCAGGATCTCGGTGCGGTAGTTGGTGAAACGGTCTTTCCTGAGCATTGGTACTTCGTCCATGGTCACGGTGACACCTGTCGTGCTTGCAGTTAATTCGGTGGGCATTATGGCGAATCTGACGCCCGGGTAAAAGCGTGCATTTTGACGGCCAGAGAAAAACCTTGTGAAACAGCCGACAGCAGTAATCAGGACGGATTTATTTGCCCGCGTATCAGCCCAGCGCGGCGCAGGATCCCTTGTTGACCGTGGCCTGCGTGATGTCGGACGCCGTGCCGTCCTCGATATCCTCGATCATCGGGATAAGAACGGTCGTGCCTTCCGGCAACACGCCGTTCAGGTTGACATCCGGGTTGTACTGGCGCAGTAACCAGAACGGAACGCCGTACTGGCGCGCGGCGATGACCCACAGCGAGTCACCCGTCCTGACGGAGTGAGTGCAGTCGCCGGTGATCCGGTGGTTCTGGAAGAACATCGCCTGGTGCGCCTGGTGATAGGCCAGCCGCCGCTGTTCGAACTCGCGGGTTGAGACCGTGCTGAAATCCAGCTTGAGGCGCCGACCTACCCGCAGTGACTCACTGGGACCCAGGCCGTCGAAGCGTCGCAAATGGCTGGAGTGCGTCTGCAGCCAGTCGGCGTAGTGCCCCAGGGTTTCGGCGGCCTGAATCTCGATGGTTCCGTCGTCACCGACTTCATAGTCGGCCGGGTCGGCAATGAGGTCCGCCTCGGGTGCATCGGGCGGCGTGTCGAGGGCGGCAACCTGCTGCTGCTCCGGTTCGGCCTGAACTGCCGCGGCTGCCTTGCTGTCGCCCGTTCGCACGGCTGTCGTGGCGATCTTGGTTGCTGGTTCGAGTGCTGCCACCGGCACCGCTTCATCAGTTGCGGCACTCAACACCCGCAGGGATGTGCCGGCACGCACGCGACGCGGGTCATGCAAGCCGTTCATGGCCATCAGCTCGGTGACCGTGGTCCGGTAACGCTGCGCAATTTCCGAGAGGGTGTCGCCCCGTTCGACCTGGTAGAAGATATCAGGTATCTGCTCTGTTTGACTGTCAGTCGCGGCCAGGAGCGCCAGCCGCTCACGAGCCTTCCTGCCACCCATGTCGTCGGGCAGGCGCAGGCGATAGCCCTTGGGCACATATTTCCTGCCGTCCCAGACCGCCGGCTGCAGGGCAGGATTGAGCTGTTGCAGGGTCGTCATATCCACACCTATCCCTTCACTCAGCGCCTCGGCCGGGTAATAGGCGGGCAGTTCGATGCGCTGAAGGTTGTCGGCCGGCCGCCGTGTGAGCGCCCCGAAATAGCGTCGGTAATCCTTCGAGACATCGAGCGCCGCCAGGAACGAGGCATAGAAGTTACGTGAGGCGAAGCCGAACAGGCGCCCGTCGTAGTCCCGCACAATGGTCCCGATGTCGTCCGTGCCGGTCACCCGCACGGCGCGGCGCATCCCCGACAGGCCATGGTTATAGGCGGTAATCGCCAGTGGCCAGCTTTTCAGGATCGAATGGTTATACTGCAGCAGGCGCGCGGCGGCCGTGGTTGATTCAAGGGGATCCAGGCGTTCATCAACCACGTGGTCGACACGCAGGTAGCGCCGGCCCGTAAATCGCGTGAACTGCCAGAGACCAGCCGCCCCGGCGCTCGATCGAACCGAAGGGTGATAGGACGATTCAACGTACGGCAGCGCGGCCAGGGCTTCGGGCACGCCGAGTTCCTGCAGCACCGCGCGGATCTGACGATCCCACGCGCCTGCCCGGATCAGGCCGTCACGGAAGCCGTCGGACTGCCCGCGCTGAAAGCGCAGGTTATCCGCCGCCGCACGCAGGGTCTTCGCGGTGGCGTCCTTGCCCCACGGAACGAGTGCCCGTTGCTCGATCGGCGTCAGGTTCGTTCGCTTGCCCCCGGCCAGTGCCAGCAGGGCGCCTCGATAACGCTCCAGCGCCTCCTCGATGCGACGTTGCTGCCGGCGGTTGCTGTCGGCAGGCTTGAATGACAGGATTTCGTAGATAACGGCGAGATTGCGGTTGTCATGGACGAAGCCCGAGCCGGAATCTACCTCGGTGTAGACACGCGTCCAGAATGTGATCGCCGGCTGCAGCGAGTGCGGGCGCGGAAACTGCGCCTGCCCGGCCTGTGCAAGGGCGGCTGAAAACAGCGCGATGCCGACAAGGATGCCAAAACCCGATCGTGTCATATGAAGGATCTGTCCGCCATGATTTCCCGAGTGCGCCGTGCCCCGTGATACGTGAGGTCCTATGGTGCCTGTACGGGCGCGATTTGCAACCGCGAGGGCAACTATTTGTGGCTGACCCTATTGATAGCCGGGGGTCACGGGTTCACAGGCATGGTTGAGCGTTCGACAACTTCAGCCGGCTCCCTTTGCTCCCTGGTAAACAGCGACTTCAGCAGAGATAAAAAACCCGTCTGCTGCGGCGGTGGTTCAACAGCCGGTGATACCTTTGCAATAGTCTCCGGGGCTGCAATAGTTTCCGGGGCCGTGACCGGCGGTTTGCGCCTGCTGTCCTGCAAGGCGAGCAGCTCCCTGTTGCCGGGCCGAACCTGGAGTCCCCGTGAAATATATAACCTGGCCAGCCTGGTATCGTGGCGCTCGTTTGCCCGCCTGACCAGAACGACATAGCGTTCCGCGATCAGGTTGAAGCCTTGACGGGCCTCGGTGTTTCCGGGATCCAGTGCAAGGACCTCCTTGAAGTACTGGTTGGCATT
>JBAVKA010000237.1:0-2422 GCA_049688075.1 Gammaproteobacteria bacterium | reverse complement strand
AACGAACAGGCGACGATACACATCGAACCACCCCTGTTAAAACGAAACCGCCTTTCAGGGTCGGTCCTGTTGCCTTCAAGCCGACCCGCTTGCCGTCAATTGTTGGTTTACAGCCTGCCGCGGCTTGATCCTGACCCTATACCGGCTTCGCTCAAATCCGCCGTTTAAGCATTTAATGCCATTATTTCAAAAACTTATTCATGCATCCCAAGCAGAATAGCAGAACTGGCATGATCGATGCTTAAACTAAATGCAAGAGCAACACACCGAAATCAGCGAGGCGAAACCCATGAACAACCTGTTGACCACACAGACACTGAAGCGACAGAACCAGGCGTTCGTTGGCACCGGCGGGGTGAGCGCCGAGAACCGTTCAAGCGGCTTCCGACCGGCGTTTCACGACCTGGCTTCCGGCCGCACGGCGCTGGCGCGCTTCGCCGACGGACGTCCGGCTCCCATGCACCTGCTCGACGGGCTGCCCGAGGAGTGGGTGGTGCAACGCGATGTCTCAGGCCGGGTCTGCGCCATCAAGGACACTGTGATCGCCGGATTTGTCCGCAACGGCTGGTTCTACACCCGTGAACAGGCCGCCGCCGCGACGCTGCATTGATCACAGAGCGCAGGCCGGTTCAGCTTTTTATGCGGTAGTTCTTGGAACTCAGACCGTGCTTTTTCAGCAGGGTCTGCAGGTGGGAACGGTTCATATCCAGCTGGCGAGCAAGTTCAGACACCTTACCTCCCTGCTCCTGAAGGCCCCGCTCCAGAAACTGCCGCTCCGCGGCGTCGCTGGCAGCCTTCTTGGCATCCGCGAGCGACAGTTGTTGTTGCTCGCCCTCCCCATTTCCCTCCGGCTTCAACTCCGGCACATCAGGGCGAATGGACTCCGGCAGGTGTTCGAAATCGGCGGTATCACTGGCCAGGCAGGAGATGCGGAAAATAATGTTGCGCAGCTCGCGAATGTTGCCCGGGTAGGCATAATTGAGCAGGTAGGTGCGCAGGCGCCGGCTCAGCTTTACCGGCCTGCGCCGCAGTTTTTCTGCGGCTTCGTCGCCGAAATACTCGATCAACAGCGGAATTTCGTCCTTGCGTTCGCGCAATGGCGGCAAAGTGACCTGGATGACCCCCAGGCGGTAGTACAGGTCTTCGCGGAAGGTGCCCTCGCGACACATCTGCTGCAGGTTCTTGTTGGTGGCCGCCACGATGCGGGTATCGACCACGATCACGCTGTCGGAACCGACCCGCTGGATTTCGCTGGACTGCAGCACCCGCAACAGCTTGACCTGGCCGGGCAGCGGCAGCTCTCCGATCTCATCCAGGAAAATCGTGCCGGTGTCGGCCGCCTCGAACTTGCCGCTGCGATCCGCAGACGCACCGGTAAAGGCGCCCCGCTTGTGACCGAACAGTTCCGACTCGAGCAGGTTGTCCGGAATGGCGCCGCAATTGACAGAAATGTACGGCTTGTCCGCGCGGCTGCCGTTGGCATGGATCACCTTGGCCATCAGTTCCTTACCGGTGCCGCTCTCGCCGTCGATCAGCACCGGCAGATCGGTGGGTGCGGCTTTTTCGGCGATTTCCAGCGCATCCAGTAGTTTCAGGCTTTCGCCGAACACGCCTTCAAAGACGAAACTGCGGTCCAGCAAGGCCTTGCGCCGCTGCGCGGTACTGTGCCTGCGCGCGCCCGTCCCGCTCGCGGTGGCGGTCACGAAGCGCTCCTTGCGCGACAGTTGCATGACCTCGTCGCGCAGGGTATTGCACTGGCCAAGCAGCTTCTGTATTTGCGGCCGGTCCAGCGTCGACGCCCAGCGCAGGGTCGAGCGCAGGATCTCCAGCTTCTCGATAAGGCCGCCGTAGGAAATCGCAGATTCAGCTTTTTGCTCTATGACTTTCATCAGGTGCTCGCGATCTGTTTTTTGACCAGCTGGTAGTACATGCCTTTTTTGCCGACCAGCTCCCCGTGATTACCCTCCTCGACGATGCTTCCGTTATACAGCACCAGTATCTTGTCAGCACCCATGATGGTGCTCAGACGGTGGGCAATCACCACCGCGGTGCGGCCCTTGAGGATCTGCTGCATGCTCTTGAGAATGTTGCTCTCCGAATGCGTGTCCAGCGCCGAGGTCGCCTCGTCGAAAATCAGCAGCCGCGGATTGTGATACAGGGCGCGCGCAATGCACAGCCGCTGCAACTGTCCGCCCGAAAGCCCCACGCCACGCTCGCCGACTACCTGCTCGTAACCCAGCGGCATTTTGGATATAAAACCGTGGGCATCCGCCAGTTTGGCCACTTCGATAATGCGGTTGCGGTCGGGATTTTCGACTCCGCTGGCGATGTTTTCGGCGATGGTTCCGGAAAACAGCAGGTTCGACTGCATGACGTAGCCGATTTGCGCGCGGTAATACTCCATGTCGATCGCCGTCAGGTC
>JBAVKA010000236.1:0-7878 GCA_049688075.1 Gammaproteobacteria bacterium | reverse complement strand
TTTCAACAGTGTAGTCCGGCGCGAGGACGAGGTGGTGTTTCTCCGGAAGAGCCTGGTGTAAATCCAGGGTAGCGTCCGTGACACGCCACCACCAGCCGGATCAGGCGGTTGGATCATCACCGCCCGCGCCGTGCGGATATGACCCGGATACCATCGGGCCGCGCGAGTATGGTCACAGTTACTCGAATCGCAGAACCTGTCGCTGCACTTTAGTTATACAGACGTACGGGTTATCCGGTGTTTCACTGGCGTACTTCCAACTAACATACTGATTCTCATCCTATCGGTGGCCACTCGCATGATGTCTGTCGTGGTGCACGTACGGTAGCTGTGCACCATAGGCAGGCATGACAGGACAGATGGGCAAAAATGACGTTATCTAGCAACACAAATGTGTAAAATGTGCCCCCTGATCACCAGCAGGACTTTCACGAGAGGACTATCATGCAAAGTAACCGTCTCCAGAGCGAGCTTGAACGGATCACCCGGGCTTGCCACCATGACCCGTTCGCCGTGCTCGGCAAACATGCCGACAATGACAAGGAACTGGTCCGGGTGTTTCTCCCGGATGTGGCCGAGGTCGCCATCGCCGAGGGTAACCTTCCTCTGGAACGCATTCCCGACACCGACCTGTTCGAGTGGCGTGGCGCTTCCGGCACCGTCCCCGATCAGTACCGGCTGATCTGGCGTGACAGCAGCCATCGGGAACATATCGCCCACGACCCTTACAGCTTCCTGCCCCAGCTGACCGACTTCGACCTGTATCTCTTCGGGGAGGGCAAGCACCGCCATGCCTACCGCTTCATGGGCGCACATCCGCATCAGGTGGGCAACGTCGCCGGTATCCTGTTCGCCGTCTGGGCGCCGAACGCGGAACGGGTCAGCGTGATCGGGGATTTCAATAACTGGGACGGGCGCCGGCACCCGATGCGCGTACGCGGCGGCAGCGGCGTGTGGGAGCTGTTCATCCCGGAACTTGCGCCGGGATGCCTGTACAAATACGAGATTCGCAACCGCCACAGCGGCGAAATCATCGCCAAGGCCGACCCCTACGCCCAGGCCTTCGAGCTGCGACCCAGAACCGCTACGATCGTATCCGAGTCTTCTTCCTATGCCTGGGGGGACCAGGTCTGGATGGAGCGTCTGCCGTCGGTTGACTGGCAACACACGCCGATGTCGGTCTACGAGGTGCATCTCGGTTCCTGGCAACGCGGACCGGAAGGGGAGTTCCTCAGCTACCGGCAGCTCGCCGAACGGCTGGTCGGCTATGTGAAGGAGATGGGCTTTACCTATATCGAGCTGTTGCCAGTCACCGAACATCCCTACGACCCGTCCTGGGGTTACCAGACGACCGGTTATTTCGCGCCCACCAGTCGCTACGGAACACCATATGAATTCCGCTATTTCGTCGATGTGTGCCATCAGAACGGCATCGGCGTGCTGCTGGACTGGGTGCCGGCCCACTTTCCCAAGGATGCCCACGGGCTGGCGCGTTTCGACGGCACGCCCCTGGATGAACACGCCGACCCGCGTCGCGGCGAGCATCTCGACTGGTCGACCCTGATCTACAATTTCGGCCGCAACGAGGTGAAGAATTTCCTCCTCTCCAGCGCCGTGTTCTGGCTGCAGGAAATGCACATCGACGGCCTGCGCGTCGACGCGGTGGCCTCGATGCTGTATCTGGATTACTCCCGCAAGGAGGGCGAGTGGATCCCGAACCAGTACGGTGGCCGCGAGAACCTGGAGGCGCTGGATTTTCTGCGCGAACTCAACGTCGCCGTGCACGAGGAACACCCCGGGGTGCTGATGATTGCGGAAGAATCGACCTCCTGGCCGCAGGTCAGCCGCCCCACCTGGACCGGCGGCCTCGGCTTCGACATGAAATGGAACATGGGGTGGATGAACGACACGCTCTCCTTCATGAGCAAGGAGCCCGTCTACCGGCGCTACCACCAGGATCTGCTGACCTTCAGCATGCTCTACGCGTTCACGGAGAACTTCCTGCTGCCGTTCTCGCATGACGAGGTGGTGCACGGCAAGCAGTCGATGCTGAACAAGATGCCTGGCGACGAATGGCAGCGCTTCGCCAACCTGCGCGTGCTCTACACCTACATGTTCTGCCACCCGGGCAAGAAGCTGCTGTTCATGGGGACGGAATTCGGGCAGGGGCAGGAGTGGAACAGCACCCAGGTGCTGGACTGGTACGTGCTCGATTACAACTTCCATCAGGGGGTGCGGCTCCTGGTCAGGGATCTCAACCGGCTTTACCGCGACACCCCCGCGCTGCATCACTATGAATTCGACTGGCGGGGTTTCGAGTGGATCGACTGTCATGACTCGGAAAACTCGGTATTGAGTTTTCTGCGCCGCTCCGACAACGACTTCGTGGTCGTAATCGTCAACCTGACGCCGGTGCCGCGCACCGGCTATCGTATCGGCGTCCCGCAGGCCGGCGAATACCGGGAGATCTTCAATTCCGACTCGGAGTTCTACGCCGGCAGCAACATGGGCAACGGCGGCCAGCCGCTCATCGCAGACCCGATGCCCTGGATGAACCGCTCGCATTCCCTCAGCCTGACACTGCCCCCGCTGGCCGGTATCGTCCTGAAGCTGAAATAGGCAATGAACGGGGCATCCATGGCCGTCTGGCCCGGCCAGGCCTATCCGCTAGGCGCCAGCTGGGATGGGGAAGGCGTCAACTTCGCACTGTTTTCCGAGCACGCGGAAAAAGTCGAGCTGTGCCTGTTCGATGCCCGGGGGCGGCGCGAAATCACGCGTATCCCCATGCAGTGGCAGACCGACCAGGTCTGGCACTGCTACCTCCCGGAGGTGCGGCCCGGCCAGCTCTACGGCTACCGGGTATACGGTCCCTATGATCCCCTCAACGGACACCGCTTCAATCCGAACAAGCTGCTGATCGATCCCTATGCCAGGGATATCGTCGGCGGGGTGCGCTGGAACGATGCGCTGTTCGGTTACACCATCGGCGACAAGGACGAGGACCTGCTGCCCGACCCGCGCAACAGCGCCCACGGGGTGCCGAAATCGCGGGTGATCGATACCGCGTTCACCTGGGGCGATGACCAGCCGCTGGACACCCCCTGGCATGAGACCATCATCTACGAGCTGCACGTCAAGGGATTCACCTACCGGCATCCCGACGTTCCCGCTCCGTATCGCGGCACCTTTGCCGGGCTGGCCACGGAACCGGTGATCGAGCATCTCAGGCGGCTGGGTGTGACGGCCGTGGAACTCATGCCCGTTCACACCTTCATCAATGACCGCCACCTGGTCGAACACGGCCTCAGCAATTACTGGGGCTACAACAGCATCGGCTACTTCGCACCGCATGCCGCCTATTCGGCCACGGGCGAGATCGGCGAATTCAAGACCATGGTGAAACGGCTGCACTCCAACGGCATCGAGGTCATCCTGGACGTGGTCTACAACCATACCGCCGAGGGCAACCACCTCGGGCCGACGCTGTGTTTCCGTGGCATCGACAACGCCGCCTATTACCGGCTGACCGGCGAGAACCAGCGCTACTACATGGACTACACCGGCTGCGGCAACAGCCTCAACATGATGCACCCGCGGGTGCTGCAGCTGATCACCGACAGCCTGCGCTACTGGGTGCAGGAGATGCACGTCGACGGCTTTCGCTTCGACCTGGCGCCCACGCTCGCACGTGAGGCCCACGCCGTCAGCCGCTTCAGCGCGTTTCTGGATATCATCCACCAGGACCCGGTGCTGTCCCGCACCAAGCTGATCGCCGAGCCCTGGGATCTGGGCGAAGGGGGCTACCAGATCGGCAACTTTCCCATCGGCTGGACCGAGTGGAACAGCCGTTTCCGCGACGGGCTGCGCGCCTACTGGAAAGGCGAGGGCAGCCTGATCGGCGAACTGGCCTACCGCATCACCGGATCCAGTGATCTCTATGCCCACAGCGGACGCCGCCCCTACGCCAGTATCAATTTCGTGACCTGCCACGACGGTTTCACGCTGCAGGACCTGGTCAGTTACAACGACAAGCACAATCTGGAAAACCTCGAGCAGAACCGTGACGGCGAGAGTAACAACCTGAGCTGGAATATGGGCGTCGAGGGGCCGACGAGCAACCTCAATATCATTCATGCCCGCGAGCAGCAGAAGCGAAACTTTCTCACCACCCTGCTGCTCTCCCAGGGCGTACCCATGTTGCTCGCGGGCGATGAAATGGGTTACAGCAAGAGCGGCAACAACAACGCTTACTGCCAGGATAATGAAATCAGCTGGCTGTACTGGGACCTCAGCACCCATGAGCAGGAACTGCGGGAGTTCTGCTGCCGGCTCATTCGGCTGAGAAGGGAGCACCCGGTGTTCCGCCGCCGCCATTTCTTCCAGGGCCGGCGCATCAAGGGCGCCAGCGTCAAGGACATCTCCTGGATGACGCCGAGCGGCAAGGAAATGACCAACAAGGAATGGAGTCACCATCATGCGCGTTGCCTGGGGCTGCTGCTGCACGGCGACACCATCGAGGAGCAGGACGAACGCGGCAGCGCCATTCATGACGACACCTTTCTGCTGCTGCTGAACGCCCATTCCGAGGAGATACCGTTTCGCCTGCCCGAACAGGTGGGCATCGCCCGCTGGGGGGTGGAAGTCGACACCTGTTTCCAGGATGGCAGGCGCCCCGACCACCGGACATACAACACCGGCGAACACTACCTGCTCCAGGCACGCTCGGCGGCGCTGCTGCACCTGATGAAAACGCAGCGCTAGCGGAAAAACGTGGTCTGTCCCCGATTTTCCTGTCCCCGATTTTCCGCCCGATTTCATCCTGTGGAAGCATGCATCACGCGCCGGCGAATCCAGTGGTCGAACGAGAGCTTGCCGGGACCATGCACCAGGAACAGCGCCAGCAGGATGCCCCAAAAGAGGTGATCCTTGAGACCCACCTCGGAGAGATCCGGATATGAAATTGCCGCGATGACATTGAGGATGAAGAGGGCGGCGGTGCCTGCACGTCCTCCCAGTCCCACCGCGAGCATCACCGCACCGCCCAGCTCCACGGTCGTCGCCAGCGCGGCGGCGACCTCCGGCGCGAGCAGCGGGACGCTGTACTCATAGGTGAAGAGGGTTATGGTGGTGTCCCAACTCGCGAACTTTGTCAGTCCGGATTTCCAGAAAACATTGGCGAGCCAGAGCCGCGCGCCGAGATCGACGGCGGGGGCAAGGAAATCCAGCCCCCGGATGCCGGCGGCGGGCAGGCTGATCAGTTTTTTGATGATGTCCATCGCGTGCTCCTCGTTGATTCGTTTGTATGCTCAGTCCAGACTGGCGTCGACCAGTACCTGATTGCCGATACAGGCTTGCAGCACGCCTGCAAGATCGAACGCGGGCTCCGCCCGAAACGCCGCATCGCAGGCCTCTCCCAGGCAGCGATCGGTGGCAAGTGACTGCAATAACGCCCAGGCGCCGGCCGGCAGCGGCTGCAGCTCGATCAGCTCGGCGTTGCGCTGGATTAACAGGCGCACGCCACCTTCGGACAGTTCGACGGTGTGGTCGCCCGCATAGCCGTCCTGGTTCAGCTGCCAGATGCGATGCACGGGATAGGCAGACTCGAACAGGCGCACGGCCGGATGCAGATGGAAACGTAGTGCTCCGTAGCGTTCGGCAGCGACGCCCGCGAGGCACTCGCCCGGCAAGCCCGCATGTTCAGCGGCGTGAAAAACCTGCTGCACCTGCCATTCCAGGCGCGCCGTGTCGGGTAAATACGGCAGCGTCGCGGCGGGCGGCCAGGCGGTCAGGAATCTCCAGAACGCGCCGCCGTAGTCGTTCAGGTCACCGCTCACGGAAGGATGACAGCGGACGTATGCCTCGGCGGCATGGTGGAAAAAGCCCGGGCCGACAAGTTTGAAGACCACGGGATAGATGGCCTGCAGCGCATTGCGCAGGTTGGTGGATACGTTGCGGCGATAGATGTTGATACACTCATTGACGGGGAGACCGTCGGAGCAAATAGATCCGGCAACGGCGTGATCGCCGTGCGTGAACACCGCATCCATGAAGTCCGTTTGCAGTTCACGCAACGAGGGCATCGGCCTGCTCCAGGATGGCGTCTGCCTTGCGTGCCTCGTCCAGCAGCACGGCAAGCGCTGGCAAATCTGTATCCCACTCGATCAGCGTCGGGGTTCGTCCGAAGCGCCGCACGGCTTCACGGTACAGCTTCCAGACCGGCTCCGAGACAGGCGCGCCGTGGGTGTCGATGAGGCAGGGGCCGCTGGCGTCATAGCCGGCCAGATGGATTTCGCCGATCGTCGCGGACGGGATAGCGTCGAGGTAACGCAGCGCATCGAAGCGATGATTGACCGAGTTCACATAGATGTTGTTGACGTCAAGCAGGATGCCGCAGCCGCTCTCTGCGGCTACCGCCGCGACAAACTCCCATTCCGGTATGTTCGAATCCCTGAACTGCAGGTAGCTCGAGACGTTTTCAATCAGGATCTGCCGGTCGAGAAACTCCTGGGCACGCATGACGCGCTCGCTGACATGCGAGAGCGCCTCTTCCGTGTAGGGCAGCGGCAGCAGATCGTTGAGATGACGCCCGCCGACCGAGCTCCAGCACAGGTGTTCGGACACCAGGGCCGGCTGGTAGCGCTGGATGAGCGCCTTCAGTTTGTTCAGGTGTTGAACATTCAATGCGTCCGTGGAGCCCAGCGACAGCCCGACGCCATGCAGACTGAGCGGATAGTGGCTGCGCAGACGTTCCAGGCAGGCGTGAGGCTGTCCACCCGCGCCAAAGTAGTTCTCGCTGTGGACTTCCAGCCAGCCGACGCGTGGCAGGGTATCCAGGACCTCCCGGTAGTGCGGCGCACGCAGCCCGATTCCGGCCCGTGCCGGAACCGGGTCTTGCCGCCGCGGCCAGCGTGTCGTGGATGCCATCCGGGCGGCGCGATTACTTCTTCGACGCAACGATGGTTCCGCCGACGATCTTCTCGCAGGTTCCTTTCGGCAGATAGATCCAGGTGTCCGGTTCGGCGTCTGCCTTTGCGGTGCCCGCGCAGGAACTGGTGGCGGTGCCGCAGTCGTTCTTGCCGGCCTTCACGATGCCGGCACACTTCTCCATTTTCTTGCCATTGTCATCACCGGCGAGCGCCTGACCGGCGCCGGCAGACAAACCCGCGGCCAGCAGGCTGGCGATGGCGGAGCGCATTACGAGTTCTTTGTTCATGATAATCTCCTTACAGGTTGACTGAAATTGCAGCTTTGGGGTACACCTGTAAAGGTTTCCACGGTGTTTCCACAAAGCCGTTCACTAATGATCACGGAGAGGGTGTCCCGCCGCCTGCAGCTCTTGCAGAATGCGCTGCCGCGCTTCATGGGAAAGTGTTTCCCGCGATGGGTCTGGCGCCGCCTCGTCCAGTGCATAGCGACGTGAGACGGCGCGCAGCAACGCCATTTGCCGGACCATGCGCTGACAGGCCAGGCATATCAGCAGGTGCAGCTTCACCTTCAGCCGCTCCCGCAGGGAGAGCCTGCGATCCAGCGACTCCGATACCCTGGCAGTCACCTCCTTGCAGGACAGCATCACCGTGATACCTCCTGGTTGCCGCCGGCCCAGCGAATCTCTAGGCAGCGTCTAAGGCCCATACGGGCGCGATACAGCATCACGCCACAGTTGGTCGTGGTAATGTCGAGTTCATTACAGATTTCCTCGGTGGTCTCGCCGATGAGTTCCCTGAGGGCAAAAATCCGCGCCAGCAGGGGTTTCAGACGCTCCATACAGTAAGTGAAGGCTTCCATGAACTCGCGATTCTCCAGCGTCTGGTGCGGGTTGCTCCAGTCCTGCGGCGGGCGTATCCAGTGGCCGCGCGCATCGAACAGCTTGTCTTCATC
>JBAVKA010000235.1:0-5218 GCA_049688075.1 Gammaproteobacteria bacterium | reverse complement strand
AGCCAGAGTTGCCGACCCAGCCGGCCGCAAAGAACAAGCAGGTGAAAGCCGGGAAACAGAGCAAGGCGGCAGGCAAGCCCAGCATTATCAGCTATCGCCATACCGACAAGCGCAGGAACAATCCTGAAGTCGGCATGGTGAACGAGAGCACTGATCCGGCCGACGGCAAGGATCGCTGGTGCTACGACCCGCACATCGATCCGGCGCTGCAGTTCGACTTCGGGCGCGCGCAGGTCGAAAAGCTCATCGACGATGCGCTGGAGTCCGGCGATCCCGGGCGGATGCGCGCAGTGCTGGAAGACCTGAAGCGCTATTCAGCGCCCTATCTCAACTGGACCGGCAAGGCCGAGTGCACCACCTTCGACGTCGATACGGTGTCACTGCACGTGCACGAGCGCATCGACCCGGCCAGCATCCTGTCGGCGGTGCGGAAGAAAATCAAGGAGGGCAAGGGCGGTTCGCACCAGCAGCCGGACCTGTTTGCGGCCCCGTTCGAGAATCTGCCGCTGCGTGATGCCATCGATTTCTACAAGCACGAGAAGGGCTGGTCCAACCGCCTGATTGCCGGCGATTCCCTGCAGGTGATGAATTCACTTCTGCAGAAGGAAGGTATGGCCGGCCAGGTGCAGATGATCTACATCGATCCGCCCTACGGCATCAAATACGGCTCCAATTTTCAGCCCTTCGTCAACAAGCGCGATGTAAAGGACCGCAAGGACGAGGACCTGACCCAGGAACCGGAGATGATTAAGGCGTTCCGTGATACCTGGGAGTTGGGGATTCACTCCTACCTGACGTATTTACGGGACCGGTTGTTGCTGGCGAAGGAATTGCTGAACGAGAGTGGTAGTGTGTTTGTGCAAATTGGTGACGAAAATTTACACTTTGTAAGACAGATCCTCGATGAAATTTTCGGAGCTGGGAATTTTTCTGCCCAGATATCATTTAAAGCCACAGACCCGCTTGGGCAAAAGGGTGTGGCAAAAGTTTACGATTATCTTGTCTGGTATGCGAAGAATCTTGCAGAGATGAGGTTTCGTCAGATTTATCGTAAACGTGACATCTTGGAAGACAAAGAGTATAGGTTCATTGATCGTTATCCTGGTGAGGATGAACCCAGTGATAGGTCTAGTGATGAGTTTCTGTCGAGAGTATATCGGCGGAGAAATGCAACATCGTCTGGTTTCACTGAAAGTTGCACTTTTGATCTCGAATTTCAAGGTCGACCTTATCCACCTCCAGGGAAAAAGAGTTGGTCGAGTAACAGTGATGGAATGTCGCGTGTAATTAAAGCCAACAGAATCTTCCTTCTTGGTAAAGACCCGTACTATAAACAGTATCAAAGAGATTTTCCGCTATCCCAATTTGAGAATTGCTGGACAGACAAACCTGCTGCAAGAGGGAAACAGTACGTAGTCGAAACTGCTGAGAAATTCATCGCGCGATGTCTTCTAATGACCACAGACCCTGGCGATTTGGTACTAGATCCAACCTGCGGTTCCGGTACCACGGCTTTCGTGGCAGAAAAGTGGGGACGCCGCTGGATCACCTGCGACACTTCCCGCGTATCCGTCACGCTGGCCAAGCAACGCCTGATGACGGCCAACTTCGATTTCTACGCGCTGCGCTATCCGCAGGAAGGTCTGAAGGGCGGTTTCATCAACAAGACCGTGCCGCATGTCACCCTGAAGTCGATTGCGAATAATCCGGAGGTCGATGAGATTTATGCGGCGATGCATCCGGCGATTGAGGCGGCATTGGCTGATCTTAATAAACCCCTGGATTCCCGCTTGCGCGGGAATGACGGGTTGAAAGAATGGGAAGTACCGTTCGAGTTTCCGGGAGAGGGCAAGGACGCCTGGACCGAGGCGGCACGTAAACCCTTCGAGGTCTTTCATGCCGCACGCCGGGCGATGCAGGCGAGGATGGACGCCTCCATCGCGGCGCATGCCGACCAGGAAACCCTCTACGACCAGCCGGAGATTGAGAAGAACAAGCTGCGCATCACCGGGCCGTTCAGCGTCGAGGCCGTGCCGTTTCCCTCGGTGCTGTCGCTGGAGAAATCCGAACAGCCGATAGAGGCCGATGCCGCCATTGCCCGCTCGGGCGAATCGGCTCGCCAGCACCAGTGGCGCGATGAACTGTTGAAAACCGGCATCCGCGGCAAGGGGGGGGACCAGCTCAAGTTCGCCGACCTGGAAACGCTGCCCGGCACCCAGCAACTGCATGCCAGCGGCCACCTCGTGTCTGATTCAGATACGCCCGGCGACGCCGGGCTGGGCGGCGAACGGGTGGTGGTGTCCTTCGGGCCGGAATACGCCGCCCTGGAACAGCGCCAGGTGGAGCACGCGCTGAGCGAGGCCGCGGAACTGTTCCCGCGCCCGAAGCTGATCGTGTTCTGCGCCTTCGCCTTCGACCCGGAGGCGGCCAAGGACATCGACCAGCTCAAGGGCATTACCGCGCTCAAGGCGCAGATGAACACCGATCTGCTCACCGAGGACCTGAAAAAAGGCCGGTCCTCGAACCAGAGCTTCTGGCTCATGGGCCAGCCGGATGTCGAATTGCGCCAGCGCAAGGACGACAAGTATGAAGTCGAGGTCAACGGCTTCGATTATTTCGATACCAGGAGCGGCGAACTGATCTCCGGTGGCAAGGGCAAGATTGCAATGTGGTCGCTGGACACCGACTACGACGAACGTTCCCTGTACCCGCGCCAGGTGTTCTTCCCCATGGCCGGCAAGCAGGACGGCTGGTACAAGCTCAAGAAGAATATCCGCGCCGAACTGAACGAGTCCCTGCTGGACAAGTTCCACGGCACGGTGTCGCTGCCTTTCGAAGCCGGCGAGAACCGCAAGGTAGCCGTCAAGATCGTCGATGACCGGGGTATCGAGTCCCTGAAGATTATTCCTATTGGTTAATGCCTGGGTATTTCATTTATGTATATTACTTTCTTAAAACTCAAGAACTGGCGTAATTTTCGTGACGCTGAGATTCTCTTGGCGCCGTGTTCCTATGTAATAGGGCCGAATGCCTCTGGGAAATCTAACTTATTAGACGTGTTCAGATTTTTAAGGGATATATGCAAACCAGCTGGCGGGGGCTTACAGAAAGCAGTTGATGATCGCGGTGGTATCAAGAAACTACGCTGTCTGCATGCACGCAAAGATCCTGAAGTGCGGATAGAAGTACATCTCTCAGAGCGATCAGATTCTAGGGAGCCTGAATGGAAGTATGTATTGGGGTTCAAGTCAGAAGGCAAGGGTGCACAGCGGTTGCTGATCTCTACTGAAGAAGTATGGAAGAAGGATCAATGTTTACTTTCTAGACCGGATAAACAGGATGCGAAGGATGTATTGTTGCTTACTGAGACACATCTGGAGCAAACCAGAGCAAATAGCGATTTTAGAGATATCGCAGATTTCTTTGGGAGTGTGACCTACCTCCATCTTGTGCCGCAATTACTCAAGCATGGAGATCAGATTGGTGGAAACCGTCTTGAAGGTGATCCGTTTGGCCAAGGATTTTTGGAGCGAATAGCTAGAGTTTCAGAAAAAACAAGGGATGCCAGACTGCGTAAAATCAATAAATCATTGTCTGCAGCAGTACCACAGTTTAGTGACTTGCGTTTCGTCAAAGATGAGGTAACTGGTCGCCCACACCTGGAGGCATTGTACGAACATCATCGACCTAATGCTGGTTGGCAACGGGAAGAGCACTTTTCTGATGGAACTTTGCGGTTAATTGGGATTTTATGGTCTTTGTTAGAGGGTGACTCACTGCTGCTGATTGAGGAGCCAGAATTGTCTCTTCATAATGCCGTTGTTGAACAAATACCTAGGCTTATGGATCGGATACAACGTCAGGCGAAATATCGCCGTCAAATCATAATTAGTACGCATAGTGAGGCTATGCTGAAAAATCAGGGTATAGATGCGAAGGGTATTGTGATACTTGAGACAGGTCGCGAGGGAACTGTTGTGCGGCCAGTTAGTGAGTCGGAGGCGAAAGGAATAAAAGCAGGTCTGTCAGTTGCTGACGTCGTATTGCCACAAACGAGCCCAAAAGGGGTTGAACAACTGGGCTTGTCTTGGTGAAACATGGTTATTTACTTGGCAACGGAAGATGCCTTGTCAGAGGCGGTTGGCGAAAGACTAGTTGCAGATGCAAGTGATGAATTCGTTATAACAGTGAGAATTGGAAATAAAGGTAATGTTTTCTTAAAAAAGAAACTACCTGAACTAATCCGATTGGCTCATTCAATGCCTGTAGTGTTGCTAACAGATCTGGATGGTATTGATTGTGCTCCAAGGCTAATTCGAGAATGGAAGGGTGGCCGACGATTCCCAAATGGCCTGTTATTTCGTGTGATTATAAGGGAGATAGAGTCTTGGTTGATGGCGGATCGGGAGTCTTTTTCTGATTTTACAGGTGTGCCATTAACTCGGTTACCTGCGTACCCTGAATCAATTCCTGATCCAAAACAGTTTTTGCTAAATCTAATTAGGAGGTATGGAAGATTAGGGATAAAGAGAGAGTTACTTCCATCTAGGGGCAGCGATGCCATACGTGGATTTGGTTACAATCCAGTGTTGCGAGAGTATGTAATTAATCACTGGTCTCCAGAGCAAGCCGCAATTGTGTCAAACAGTCTTTCTAGAACACGACTAAGACTGCAAGAACTTGGTGCATAGATTCAATACGTGCATACCAAAATAGTAGACTGTGAACTCGCCAAAATCCCTCATCATTAATTCCGCCTATGACTGCCCGCAGCAATACTGGCAGCAGGCCAGTGACGGCACCCTGTCGCTGGTCGAGGGTCGCCGGCCGGCCGGGTATGAAATCTACGATATTCGACACAACACCCGCCGTACCGAGACCCTTGACCTGGTCAATGAAATCCGCGAGCGGGTCGCGCAATGGCGCGAGGCTGGTTATCCCGGCGTCACCAGCGTCACGCGCAGCCTGCTGGAGCATTGGCACGACGAGGACGCGCGTCAATATCCATTCTATTTTTGCCAGCTCGAGGCCATCGAGTCGCTGGTCTGGTGGCAGGAGGTGGTGGCCTACGCCAAGAACGATCATTTAGGGTTCCAGGTGCATTACCTGTGGAGTAACCGTTCAATCCGCGACGCTATTTCCCCAACCCAGCCAGATCTGATTTCAAAGGATTCTCCGCGAACTTCGCCTTCCATTGCCGCGGGGTGAGTGCCTCGAC
>JBAVKA010000234.1:0-5061 GCA_049688075.1 Gammaproteobacteria bacterium | reverse complement strand
CATCACCGAAAACGGTGCGGCCTTCGACGACCCCCTCCCTGTGAACGGTGAACTGCAGGATCCGCAGCGCGTGGACTACCTGCGCCGGCATCTGCTTGCCGCCCGCCAGGCGCTGGACCAGGGCGTCTACCTGCGCGGCTATTTTGCCTGGTCGCTGTTCGATAACTTCGAGTGGGCCTGCGGCTATGCCAAACGCTTCGGCCTGGTGCACGTGGACTTCACCACCCAGCGACGCACCTCGAAGCAGAGCGCGCACTTCTACAGCGAGGTCATCCGCACACGGGGCGGCAATCTAAACGACCGCGGTTAATCAGCCGCTGTCCGGCACGTCGGTCCTGATGGGCGGAAAAACGAACAATGACCGGGATCGACCGCGAAGAATCAATCCTCGTTGAGCCATTCGAGTTCTGAGGTGTATCCCCATCTCGGCAGGAATTCCGCGCTTTTGTCCATCAGAGTGTATGGATCTCCGGACTTGCAGAACAGGAAGAATATGAACAGCGAGTAACCCTCCACGTCATACGCGTTCCAGGTGTGAACCTTGACTGTGACGATTGAACAATTACCAGCGGACACGAGCCTGTCACCAGGCGCGTAACGCCTCGGCGATTCCCATGCGGGTGACACGCATCCCGGCCACCAGCGTCGCGACCAGAGCGGCACTGATGCCCAAAGCGGCGGTGGTGGCGGCCATCAGCGGGGTGAATTCAAGCATTACCAGGAACTGCCGTGTAATACCCGGCGCCGGCGGCATGAGGATACCGTGTGAGAGTATTGTGGCATCGAGACCTACCACCAGTGCAATGCCCAGCACCGCGCCCAGCACACCCAGCGTCAGACCCTCGAGACCGAGCATGCGCAAGATATCGTAGCGGCTCTCGCCGTTTGCGCGCAGTGTTCCGATCTCCTGCTTGCGTTCCAGTATTCCCGTGGACACGGTGTTGAAAATCCCCAGTACGACGATCGCTACGATGATAAGCTGGATAATGCCAAACTGGGCATCAAGCCAGTCCACGGAATGCTGGTAGTAGACCTCGTCCAGCACCGAAAACGGAATCGCCACAAGTTCGGGGTGATGCGTGCGGATGAAATCATCCACGCCGGGGAAATCCTCCACCGCAGCAAGCCCCAGGGCTATGCTCTCGACCCGATCCGTCTCCAGCAGCCCGGACGCCACCTTGAGCGGAATACGGAAGACGCTATCGTCGAATTCCTTGAGCCCGGTGTGGAAGACGCCCGTTACCCTAAGGACGGCCCGGTTCATTTCGCCCCGCGCACCGCGCACCAGCACCGTCACCGGGTCACCGACGCCTGTGCCCAGCCCGTGTGCCATGCCTATCCCCAGCACGATGCCCTCCGGTTCACTGGAAAGATTGCTGCCGGCAACGAAATTGAGGGTATTGAAGAATTTATACTCCTCGGGTCCGTCCACCCCCTGCCCCTTGCCGCTGACCGTGATGCGACCGCTGGTCAGCAGCGCGGGAAACTCCACGCGCGGAAAGACCTGGCGCACCCCCGGCAATGCCAGCAGTTCGCTGCGCAGCGCCTGCGGGTGTTCGATCCAGTGTTCCCAGGGTCGTTCATAGACACGCTCGCCGTAGCCCCGGGTCTGGATCTGGCCATAGCCAAAACGGGCATGGATGGTATTGTCCCGATACTGGTTCATGATGCCGTTATTGAAGCCGTGAAACAGGAACAGGGAACCGGTTCCCATCGCCACGGTGAGAACGAGCGCCACGGTACGGCGCACATTACGCAGCAGATTGCGCAAAGCCAGTCGCAGCAACATCAAATAATCCTCCCGTCGCGCAGGGTGATCACGGACTTTGCCCGCGTCAGCACCATGGGATCGTGACTGGAAATAATAACCGTCACACCCGCACCGCCGGCGAGACTGGCGAGGGTCTCGATTATGCCCTTGCCGGTTTCCTGATCCAGACTGGCGGTGGGTTCATCACCGAGAATGACGTCCGGTTTCCTGGCCAGGGCCCGCGCAATCGCGATCCGCTGGCGCTGCCCGCCGCTCATCTCCGCGGGCCGTTTGTGTCGATGCTCCCACAGACCGACAGCGTGCAGCGTCTCTGCCACGCGCTGCCGAATCTCGCTGCGCGGCAGGCCCTGGCGATACAGGAAGTACCCAACGTTTTCATCGGCACGCAGAACAGGAAACAGGTTGAAGGTCTGGAACACGAAACCGATACGGAAACGGCGGATACGGTTCTTTTCCGCCTCGGATATTTCAGCAAGTTCCACACCATCGAACAGCAGACGGCCTGTCTGCATGTCATCGATCAGACCCAGCAGATTAAGCAGGGTGGTTTTGCCGGACCCGGACGGTCCTGCAAGGCAATAGAAACCACCCTGTTCAATAGCGATGTCCACGCCGATCAGCGCCTGCACGGCCTGGGTTCCCAGCCGGTATTCGAAGGCAACCCCCTCGCCCTTGTACAAAACGCCCATTTTTTTTACCCCCTTCCTCCCTGGAACTGCGCGCAGGGCACCGGCGTGAAAATCAGCCCCGCTGAATGGCCGTGCGTACTATATAATGCCCGACAGGATAACCATACAATTTTTGTTGCAATATTACCTATATAAAACTAAGGAAGGTTTCATTAATGACTGCTAGCAACCGCCATGCCTCCGACTACTTCAGCACGCTGCTGGCGAAATACAGTCTCGATGACATGGCAAAGCGCCTGCAACCAAAGAGTGGCACACAGGCCCCACACGTACCCGCCGGCTCGGTCATTTCACCCGATCTCGTGCGGCAACGCTGGGAACTCCTGGGTGATGCGATGGATGCCCTCGCGGAACTTCTCGATGCGCACACTGCGACAAACATGTCGAGCTATCAGCACAATATCGAGAATTTCATCGGTACCGTCAAACTGCCGATAGGCATTGCCGGCCCCCTCAGGGTCAACGGATTGTTTGCCCAGGGCGATTACTATGTACCACTGGCCACCACGGAAGCCGCCCTGGTCGCCTCCTATAACCGGGGATCCATGCTCATCACGGAAGCCGGCGGCGCCGCCGCCGCAATACTCAACGAGGGGGTCTCCAGAGCTCCTGCACTCACTTTCGAGAGCATCGAACAGCTGGGCCGCTTCCTCAGCTGGCTGCTGACCCGGCACGATGAAATCAAGCGGGTCGCGGAAAGCACCACCCGCTTCGGCAAACTGATCGACCTGCAAATCAGCGTGGAGGGCAACCATCTCTACCTGTTAATGACCTACAGTTCCGGAGATGCCGCAGGCCAGAATATGGCCACCATAGCCACCGATGCCGCCTTGCGCTGGGTTCTGGAAAACACCCCGGTGAAGCCGCGCACGGCCTTCATTGAGGCGAATTTCTCAGGCGACAAGAAAGCCAGCGCACAATCCCTGCAGGGCGTGCGTGGCAAGAAGGTCACGGCTGAGGTCACCCTTCCGGCCGCGCTGGTGCGCGACGGACTGCACACCTCGCCCGAACGCATGGTCGAGTATGGGCGTATCGCCACCATCGGCGGATCGATGTCCGGCACCATCGGCATCCAGGGCCACTTCGCCAACGGCCTCGCCGCGCTGTTCATTGCCTGCGGGCAGGATGCAGCCTGCGTCGCCGAGGCGGCTGTGGGAAACACACGCATGGAGGTGACGTCGGGCGGTGATCTGTATGTCGCCGTCACCCTCCCGAACCTCATCGTCGGCACCGTTGGCGGCGGCACCAGCCTGCCCAGCCAGCAGGGATGCCTGGATATTCTGGGTCTCGCCGGGCCAGGCCACGCCCGCGCTCTGGCGGAGGTAACCGCCTGTCTGTGTATGGCCGGTGAGATCTCCATCGTCGGAGCAATCTGCGCCGGCGAATTCACCCGCGCTCACGCGAGACTCGCCCGGGGACGCCACACGTGACCGTATCCCCCGTTCCCGTGGAACATCCGGGCTTTTTCCGCCGCTGGAACACCTACTTTTCCGAACGCTTCCCTCCCCTGCAACATGGTGTGCTGATCGCTGCGTTCACCTTCGGCGTGCTCACCTACACAGCACGCGTGGCGTCTACTTACCATCCGCCGGCGGGTACAGGTTTCGTTGTCGCGTTTGCCACGGCATTCCTGCTCATCCTGCAATTGCGCATCCTGGATGAATTCAAGGATTTCGAGGAGGACGCCCGCTGGCGACCCTATCGGCCCGTGCCGCGGGGTTTGGTGTCCCTGCACTCACTGCGCTTGCTGTGGTTCATCGCCGCCGCCCTGGAGGTGGCAGGCGCACTGCTGCTGGACGCACACCTGTTGTGGGGACTGCTTGTGATCTGGAGCTATTCCGGTCTGATGGGGGTAGAATTTTTTATCCCCCGCTGGCTCAAGTCCCAGCCCCTCGTCTACATGCTGAGCCACATAGTGATCGTCCCCATGATCGCCGCCTACATGGCGGCCTGCCACTGGCTGCCGCTGAACCTCGGTGCACCCGACCTGGGCTGGTTACTCGCCAGCAGCTATTTCACGTTCTGCGTGATCGAGGTGGGTCGCAAGATACGCTCGCCGGCGGATGAGGAACACGGCGTGGAAACATATTCTGAACTCTGGGGAGTGCGTGGTGCAGTGACGGCCTGGCTGGGTTTCATGGCGACAAGTGGCAGCCTGGCGATGCTCGCTGCCGCCGGGCTCGACACCTTCCTTCCGATGGCAATCGTTACGACACTGGTGCTTATGATCGCAGTTGCGACCTCGACGACCTTCGTGCGCCATCCACGTCCCGCCGCTGGCGGGCGATTCAACACGCTCTCCGGCCTGTGGACCCTGGGTCTGTTTCTCGGCCTGGGCATCAGTGCGCTATTGTGACAGAACTCGCATGACGACAGCGGCAAGCTTCGTGCTCTGGCCTGCGCAGATACAGTCCGATACCCCGGTGGGAGGCAAGGCACGCGCGCTCGCCGAGCTCGACCGGGCAGGCCTGCCCGTGCCGGAATGGTTCGTGATTCCAACCGCCGCCTTCCATGCCAGTCTGGGTTCCCCCGACGCAGACGCGCTCACTGCTGCTCATACAGTGCAAGAGATGCAGGCCGCGATCGCTTCCCTGGCGCCAT
>JBAVKA010000233.1:0-4076 GCA_049688075.1 Gammaproteobacteria bacterium | reverse complement strand
TGCTGTTTCATGAGGAGGCTGTCAGCGACGACAGCTCTCGCGCCACCGGGTCCGAGTAGTTTGGCGATCGTGGCCAATAGATGTGCGAGGAGTATCAGTAGATCCTTCATGGTAGAGCAGGGTAGGTAAGGATGCTTTCAGGGACAAGACTGTCTAAGTTATCGTTTTCAGGCGATAATTACGAATTCGCCAGCCACAGGGTAGCCTGCAGGCTACCTCCTACCAGATTTCGCCTAGGACACCCTGATTTTCCTAACTTATTACATGTCGAGCGAGTTTATTATTTTATCTGTAATTGGTTTTAAGAGAAAAGACGCCTTCTCGTGATATGACACGGTGAGAGTGAACGATTTGTCTCCGGAAAACACATGTACAAGCCTTGTCCTGAATTCACCAGTATCTTTTATTGAATTTGTTCGATAATCAGTAGTGAATACAATAATTCCATTAATAGATGTTTTATGTGTACCGATCCATGATGTAACCGTAATACCAAATGGCTTCGTAGACTTAAGCATGTCCTCTTTGAAAGTTGCATCAAGTTCTTTAACATCCTGTGAACTTGCTGCCTCAGCATCGACTTGAGTAAGCGCAATCTGCGGGTAGTACCGAATATTCACGATTCCTAAAGTAGCACCCTTCTCATCATAGTAATTTGCAGTAAAAGGGAACTCTGAGCTCACATACTCAATTCCAGATAAATCTAGACCGGATTTAACAGCAGAATCCAATGTTATACGTTGGTTCCCAGAGAGCACCACCCAGCTCTTCGGTAACTCGATGGACACCCCCTTAGGCAGACGTATCGTGACAAAATTATTAAAAGCAGATGCCATACTGTGTGCCGCAATCATAGTTATTGCGATCGTTAAGCTTATCCACAACTTTAGTACTTGGTGCATTTACAGATTCCGTTGTAGCCAACGCCCAGATATGAAGTGGACCACAGCTGACACAGCTTTCGCGTATGCAAAACTCTGACGACAAGGTATGGTCAGAGTCACTCGCTTGTCAGATGCCGTTACCATATGTAGCCTTGTAACAGAACGCCTCTAATCCTGCTGAGAGAAGATCAGCAGCTTCGTGCACGATATCACACTAATATGGCAGGCAATCGCATCATGACACGCATGGGTCACGGCATTGCCAGCTGGCGGGAGGAGTGATGGAAGAAACGACACCAGAGACGAGCTACATGCGCGACAAGATGGCCCGCATCCGTACGCTGCTGGCCAACGAGCGGACCTTGCTCGCCTACGCCAGAACAGCAATCATGCTGGCGGCATCGGGCGTGACGCTGATCAAGCTTTTGTATCACGAAACGGGTTTTCTGTATCTCGGATTCGCGCTCGTGTTGGCATCCGTGTTGGTCATTGTGCTGGGCTACATCCGGTTCCGGAGGATGGATGTACATATCCGAGAACCGGGGTCCAAAGACTGGCCCTAGCGCAAACAAACATGCTCACAATGAAAAAAGAAACGCAGAGAGGAAGTGGAGATGTTGAAGGCGGAATGGATTTTTGTTCCCCTGCTGACGCAGGTAGACGGTATTGATCGCATCCGGAATACCGGTCAACCCGTTCACGGCGGCGATGAAGATTTCTTTCAGTCCCCGGTTCTGTAGCCTGGTCAGCACGGACAGCCAGAACTTGGCCCCCTCCGTCTCGGCCAGCCACAGGCCCAGTAGTTCCTTGTGACCCTCCAGATTGATCCCCAGCGCTAGATAGATGGCCTTATTGATTACCCGTTTGTCCTGGCGGATCTTGAGCATGATATCGTCCAGGTAAACATTGGGATAGATACCCATTACCAGTGTGTCATCGTGCCGGCGCGTCCGTATAAACCCAGGGATAAAGCCAAGGCCGAGGTGGCGGTACAGATCGTCGAGCGCTGGATCATGGCGAGACTGCGCCATCAGAGCTTCCTCACCCTGGCCGCACTCAATCAAGCCATCCGCGTGTTGCTGGATGATCTCAATCAACGCCCCTTCAAGAAGCTGCCCGGCACGCGGCTCAGCCAGTTCGAACAACTGGACAAGCCGGCACTGCGGGCCTTGCCTGCCCAGCCTTATCAGTATGCGGATACCGATCCCTATCGTACCTCACCAGCATGAGATGGTAACGCAAAGAACAGAATTCAGCAGAAACTATGCCATCGTCTTGTTCCAGTGTCGCTACCAGATTAGTACGTTGCATATCCTCCAGGTTTTCGGAAACATGCACTACAATTTCTACCGCATTCATTGACTCATCAAGTGTAGGCATATGATGTATCGCCTGATCCATTGTAAGCCTCCTTCATTTCGTGACCTACGCACTTCACACTGTTTCTATTGTTTACTGCTGATAGTCTAATCCGCGTCTCTCGTGCCGCTAGCGTTGAGATCCTGGCGTTCACACGACACGTGGCAAGCAGCACAGAGTAACGAGTAACAGTAGGAGCACGTATCGGACTGATTAATCCTTTCTGATCTTGTATAGGAAAACCTGCTTCAGGTCTGGGTGTTCTTGAGATAAAGACTATACGTGTCAATTTATTGAAGCATTCGAAGTAAGAATACGAGTGCCGACGAAAGTATGGCGGACAGAAGCAACAAGACCAGCATGCTTATTCCATAAGTCTTTGTAGTCATGGCGTCTTCTCAAATCACTGGCGGTTATAAAACTGATTCAGAATGGTGAAGCATCTTCACGATCACCGAACGTAATCAGACCTGTGTAATCGGTATAGACCATGAACCGAGTGTTGGGAAGGGAATGTACTACTTATTTAATTTATCAGGATGTCACGATGCTGTAACAATACCCGGTGATATCGTATGCAAGTTATTTTTTCTGGTTTAAACATTGCCTGTATAACGAGTGACTGCAGGACTGGAGCACGCTCGAAACCGGTCATTCAGTGGAAGCACAAACCATAGTTGTTAAGAGTTCGGCCATGACCACTGTCGGCCAAATCAAGACAAAATCGTATTCCCGGTAAAGGTCTCGAATGCCGCAGAGGACATATCAGGGTAATTGAATACGTATCCACCAAGAAGTTGACTTGCCGCGGCGGATTGGCCGGCATCCGTATTCCCCGGCACCGCCAGGCTGCGCACGGTCCTCCATGCCCGGGAGGAGTGTGTCACTTCCACTCAGTGCAGCCGCCGCCTAACCGGCGCGATCCGCACCGGCAACCGGTAGACACGCGCGTACCTTTCCGACCAGTAATAGTCGAACGTGTGGTAGCGGTACTGCAGTTCGTTAGAGCGGCTCCATTCCCGGTATGCCTGGACTTGCAGTTCACTGGCACTCATGGCGCACCTCCTGGATGTTTTCATGATCGGGGATGTGCAACCGTCTGTCATCCCCCCATGGTTAATAGCCTAGGCGCGGTATGTTTCAGGTGCGTATGCCGCAGGGGTGGTATTGTTGCAGCTTTGTTTCTGCGGGGTAATCGCGCCCTGGCGGCCTCGCCGAGCCGCAGCCTGCGCATCTGGATTATTAATATCCAGGCGCCAGCATGGCCAGTGTGTCAGCAACGCCCTTTTTTGCGTTAATCAGCGTGCGCCATTCGCTAGTCAGAACGTATACACCCCAGTAATCAGGTTGCCAGCCGCATGCGAAGGTTTTGTTTTACCCCATCCTCCATCGGACTTCTCACTGATTCCAGGGGGTAACTGACCTGAACGCCTGCAAGCGTGCACGGTGCTCACGTCCAGTCCAGCAACAGACTGCCGTCAAGCGGGCATGAGACGCCGGTTCCGAGACGCCTGCTCTCCCGGTCAAGCGTCGCGCATAGCCAGTCGACGTCCTCGCGGCGCGCCGTGTTAAGCCTGAACCGCTGCCGGCGCATCGGGATCATTTTCAGACGCCGCAGCTCACCCGTCGTCCGATCCAGCGTCACCAGGTAGAGCAGGGCAAGATCGACCCGGTACCGGGCATGCCCGGTAATCCCTTCGCAGTCGATGTGCGCCGCGGTCAGGCAGGGGATGTTGTTGTCCGGGTGCATACGGTACTGGATACCTTTACCCGGCCAGGGCACGCCTCGGCGGGTGACCGCCGTTTCCAGGTTGATGATGCGCAGATCGGGAG
>JBAVKA010000232.1:0-8977 GCA_049688075.1 Gammaproteobacteria bacterium | reverse complement strand
CCTCCATCCGTTTCTGCCACCACATCGGTCTGAACTACGTGTCCTGTTCGCCGCCACGGGTGCCGGTAGCCCGGCTGGCGGCGGCACAGGCCGCGCTGACCGAGGACAGCTACCGCATCGACTAGCGATGACAATCCGGGCCGGTCGAAGTTCGCGGCAGGCCCGGATCAGCGGGGCTGGACCCCTCAGAGGCGGTAACGGAAATCATGGCTTCGAAAGCCGGGCAGCGGCTGTTCCAGGCCGCGCCCCAGCCCGAGGCACTTGAAGCGCTCTCCCATCTCACCGGGTCGTATCAGGGTCTTGGCCTCCCGGGCCAGGCGCAGATAGGCCGGCGAATCCGTCGGCCCGGCCGCCAGCAACAGTCGATCCAGTCCGCAGTCGAGCAGGAAACAGGTCTGATTGGTATAGCCGGAAACCTCCAGTCCCGCCGCGACGCCGGCCTCCGCGAGCGCGGTGAAATCCACGTGCGCGGTGATGTCCTGAAGGCCTGACCACAGGAACGGATCGGCGAACGTTCCAGCGCACCGGCGTGTGTCGTTTCTTCTACGGCGTTGTGGGATATTGCCATGAGCGGGCACCCCGGAGTGGTCTGCGATTGGCGATGTGAAATATCCCAGAAGCGCACCGCCCTTGCTCTGCCCTCTTCCCGTGACAATTTGTCACCGCCGGAGGCACGTGACTACAACAGGAACACCTCGTTATAATCCATTTCTTAGTAGCAGATCTGCGCGCATTAACAAGCCAACACGATTTGTCAGGGAGCGAATGCCCTATGAAGGCAGTCTTGCTCGACGGTTTCGGAGGTTCCGAGGTTCTCAAGATAGGTGAAACGGACACGCCGTCGTTCTCCGAAGGACAGGTACTCATCAAAGTCGCGGCGACCTCCGTCAATCGTCCAGATATAGTTCAGCGCGAAGGCAACTATCCGCCGCCGAAAGGTGAGTCGGACATCCTTGGGTTGGAGGTTGCCGGAGTCATCGAGGCGGTCGGGCCGGGCGTTACTGCATGGAAGACTGGAGACCGGGTAATGTCGCTGGTGGGTGGAGGAGGTTATGCAGAATACGCCGTCGCTTATGCCACACACCTGATCCGAACCCCGGAATCCATGAGCTTTGAACAGGCCGCATGTGTATGCGAGACCTACATTACCGCATTCCTGAATATATTCCTGATCGGTGGGCTGAAGGATGGTGAGTACGTCCTTCTTCACGGTGGTGGGGGAGGCGTGAATACGGCGGCCATCCAACTCTGCAAGACCCTCACGCCCAACGTAAAGATCATCGTCACCGCCTCCGCTGGAAAGATAGAGCGCGTTAAGCAACTCGGTGCGCATTTCGTCGTTAACTACGAGGACGAGGACTTTGCGGAAAAGGTTAAGGCCTGTACCAACAAGCAAGGGGCCGACGTCATTCTAGACCATGTCGGCGCCAATTACTTAACGCCTAACATGAAAGCCCTTGCGGTTAGCGGCACACTCGTCATCATCGGGGTAATGAGTGGTGTAAAGGCCGAGCTCAACCTCGCGCTCATGATGGTAAAGCGTCAGCGGATCATCGGTTCCGTGCTGCGCTCCCGCTCCGTGGAAGAAAAAGCCGGGATCATCGCCGAGTTCACCAAGACGGTCATGCCTAGGTTCGCCGCCGGGACACTGGTCCCCCTCATTTACAAAGCCTATTCACTGGACGACGTAGCCGAGGCGCACCGCGCAATGGAACGAAGCGAACATTTCGGCAAAATCGTGTTGAAGGTGACCCCCTAGTACGCCCCCGCGCCCGACTGGCATGTCGCGTCAGTGGACCACGAAGACCGGAATTTCAGCGCTGGTGATGACGTGACTGGCGACACCGTCCGGGTTACCTCAGCGCTGCCATTCCATGCAATGGCTGTAAGTATCAGCGGTTGAATCATTTCTTCACGGACGGGGGTTGACAAGTGACACCCCATAAGAGGCCGGGCAGCACTGGTTGCCCACACCCGATGTTACGTCAGCCCAATAATCCAGCGAGTTTAGCCCTGTTTACAATCGTGTTGCACATTTTAAGCGAAGCCACATCGATCATCTTGCCCTTGACACTAACCGCCCCTCTACCTTCCTTCAGTGCCGCCTCATACGCGCTCAAAACTGCCTGCGCCCACTGAATATCCTTCTCAGAAGGAACAAAGGCTTCATTGACAGTTTCGATTTGACTCGGATGAATGCACCACTTACCGTCAAATCCCATAGCCCGTGCGACTTTACAGGCCTGCTTCAAGCCCTCAGGATTCTTGATTCCGGCAAACGGGCTGTCAATCACTCGTTTTTGATAAGCTCTGGCCGCGCTTACAATCGCATGCATCACATAATGCCAACGGTGACCAGGATATATTTTGTCATTTTCGTCCAATTCACCGATGGATTCCATTGGCATCTGCACGGAGGCGGCATAATCGCCCGATCCATAGATGAAACCTTCTAATCGAACCGAGGAAGCCGCAATGTCTTTGATATTGACACAGCCTGCTGCCGTCTCAATCAGTGCCTCTATTCCGATGGGGCGCTTAATGTTCTTATAACTTTCAATCTGCGTTAGCAGGGTTTCGACAAAATATATGTCCTCCGGGCAGTTTACTTTTGGTACTACGATGAGGTCGATACCATCTCCGGCAGCCTCGACGATCTCAATGATGTCCCGATAGGCAAGACCTGTATCCAGCCCATTCATTCGGTACATCTTCAATTTGTTACCGAAGTCCAATTCTGTATAGGCCCGGATGATGTTTTCTCTGCTGGCCTCTTTCTCGTCCACTGCCACGGCATCTTCCAGATCTATACAGACAGCGTCGGCCGGAGAAGCGGCCGCTTTTTGCAGCATCTTCCAGTTGGATGCGGGTGCCAGTAAGACAGAGCGCTCTAATCTCTCGGCCATGCTTATCTCCAGGTTACAGTTGCCTGCATTCCGATGTTGCTATCCGTGTTAGCGGTATAGATATCGTGACCGCCGTCGGAATTGGACTTGCCGCAGATGTGTACCTTATCAAATTCAAAGATAGGCCGAACGCCTCTGAAGTGGAAACTGGCCGGCTTTCTTCCTGGATTGTGGTGCTTGGCAGATTCCAACAGTAAAAGCGCCTGCAAAGGTCCATGGACTACGAGACCTGGATACTTCTCTACTTCAGTGGCATATCTCCAATCATAATGTATCTTATGTCCATTGAAGGTGAGCGCCGAGAATCTAAATAGCAGGACTGGATCGATTGGGTATTCTTCTTTCCAGTCCAGATCCCCAGGTACGGGATTAGGCTTAGCTTCGACGAATGACTTGGGCATTCGGAGATAGACTATATCTTGTTCTTCTTCTGCCGCGACTCCCCTTGCCGACTGAATCAGGTGCTTAACGGTGACAAATACCAGCTTCCCTGCTTTGCCTTCCTTTTCCGATATTTTGAGGATTTCAGAGGTCTTATGTATTTCTTCGCCGATGACTAAATCCTGATGAAATCTTATCTTGCTGCTGGCCCACATCCTCCTTTCCAGGGTAATGGGAGGCAAAAAACCACCGCGTTTAGGATGACCATCTGGACCGACTTCCGACATGGCAGCCATGGGTAAGAAATACAGCCAGTACCAGATCTCAGGCAGCGGATTCCCTTCTATTGCTTCAAAATCCTTGTAATTCAGAGTCAGTGCCAGCGCTTTAATGGGTGTCGTATAAATACGATCTTCAATTTCTTCAGTCTTGCCCACCCAATCTTGCAAATTGATATTTTCCATCTTGTAGCACCTAATCTATACCCAATCGAAGAATAGCTCGTGCTGGATTATGCCTGGCGAAGCAGACGTGGGCGGGACAATCTCCCCCCATGGTCACAGTCTTACACGGGATCGTCTTGTCCCGGCCCGCTCACGATGCCATCATCGTGCAGGCTACCGACTTCGCCTTCGCTCAACCCAAGAACATCCAGCAAAATCTCGTCGGTGTGTTCTCCAAGTACCGGCGCGCGTTTGACAGGTTGGCGGGCAGCTCCGCCAAAGTCAAAAGGCGAGCCCGGTGCCAGATAGGATCCAATGCCTGGATCATCCAACATGTTAAACATCGGACTCTGTTCCGAACAATCCTCGTCATGTTCGACAACCTGGCGGATGTTGCGGTACTCGGCCCAGGTAACCCGATTTTCATCCAGTACCTCACGGACTTCTGCCAGATTACGGGTGCTGAACCAGGGCTCCAGCACCTGGGCGATCTGTCGACGTGCCCGGAAGCGATCTCCCTCTTGCGTGAGGTCGAGACCCAGTTTCTTACCCAACTCATCCAGCTCTTCACCGAGTTTGGTGGCTTTTCGCAGACTCGACCATTGCGCAGGAGTGAGCCCCACCACCATCACTCGCTTATCGTCCAAAGTGCCGAAATCGCGGCCGAAGGCGCCGTACAGATAATTGCCATCTTTGAAACGATTGTTGTCGTTGAGTGTCAGATCAGCGATGAAGCCCAGATTACCCAGCATCGCCAAGGCGGCATCCTTCAGAGCGTACTTGACCATCTGGCCCTCGCCGGTTAACCGCCGATGCCGCTCAGCTGCCAGCAAGCCTAGCGCCGCCATATGGCCGGCGATGCAATCCCAGGCTGGTAACAGGTGGTTGACCGGATGCGGCCACTGTTCAGGGCCGGTCATCAATGGAAAGCCCACTTGGGGATTGACTGTGTAATCGACCTCGGAGCGGCCGTCACGCCGTCCCAACAGATTGACCATGATCAGGTCGTCCCGGTGGGCCTTTAACGCTTTATAGTCCAACCAGCCACGGGCAGGAAAGTTGGTTACAAACAGCCCGGCATTTTCGCCGGGCGAACAGATGAGCTGGGTAAGAAGCTCCTGGCCGCGAGGATTGCGAATGTCAGCAGCAATAGACCGCTTGCCCTTATTGAGACCCGCCCAAAACAGGCTGCGTTTGCCATCGGCAGTCACGGGCCAGCGCTTGTAGTCCAGCCCCCCCCCTATAGGATCAAAGCGGATCACATCGGCGCCCATCTGCGCCAGGGTCATACCCCCGAGAGGCATCGCTACAAACGCGGAGCCTTCCACCACTCGCATACCTTCGAGGATGGGTTTCATTGACGTTGCTTCCATTGACTACCCAATACCTTCTGGTGATGTAATAAGACGCGTCCGCACCTGGGCAACGCGACACGACTTTGGAGCGCAGGCACGCGCAGTGATCTTGCCCGGCAAGCAACGCTGTGAACGAACTGAGCGCAGCAAGGGGAGTTTGCCCGACGAAATGTGAAACTTCAAGACGAAGGAAACAACCGACTCTTACAACCTCATGCCGTCCAAAACTACAGCAAGGTGATGATTTTATATCGTTTTTTTTATTCATGCGTTGGCACTACAGCCAACCCGCTCAATTGCGGCCCGGACAGTGCAGCAGCTGCGCGAAGCCATACTGGTGGACCGTAGTTACCATCTTCTCAGCCAGGATCGCGATGGCCTTCGGTTTTGTGGAATATTTCTTCGACGTCTGGACATGTCACATGTTTGGATAGTTCGGCCCTCCACCCCCCTCAGGGGTCACCCAGATGATGTTTTGCGTGGGGTCCTTGATATCGCAGGTCTTGCAGTGCAGGCAGTTTGCGGCATTTATCTGAAGATACGGTGCCTCATCGCCCTCGCTTATGATCTCGTACACACCGGCCGGACAGTAGCGCTGCTCGGGGGCGGCATAGGTCTTCAAATTGACCTTAATGGGTATGTCTTTGTCTTTTAGCTGAAGGTGTACCGGCTGGTCTTCCTCATGGGTGGTATTCGACAGATAGACCGAAGAAAGCCGGTCGAAACTGATCACGCCGTCGGGTTTCGGATAGTCAATTTCCGTGCATTGCGCCGCCGGTTTGAGCTCTGCGTGATCCGCCTTCCTGTCTTTCAACGTGATGGGCAGCTTTCCGCGAAGAATATTCTGGTCGACGAGATTGAAGAAACCGCCCAGAGATGTGCCCAGCTTGTGCAGAGCGGGGCCGAAGTTGCGGGAGCCGTGCAGCTCGTCGAATAGCCAGGACTCTTTGAAAGCCTGGTCGAATTCTTTCAGATCCTTGCCGCCCTCACCGGCGCCGCTGAGTTCCGCAAAGACGGTTTCCGCAGCGAGCATGCCCGACTTCATAGCCGTATGAGTTCCCTTGATCTTGGCAAAGTTCAGAGTACCTGCATCGCATCCCACGAGCAGCCCGCCCGGAAAGGTCATTTTTGGCAGGGAATTGAGGCCTCCTTTGGTTATGGAGCGGGCGCCGTAAGAGACCCTCCTGCCACCCTCCAGGTACTGCCGAAGAAGCGGGTGCTGCTTGAACCTTTGGAATTCCTCAAATGGACTCAGATAGGGGTTGGAGTAGTTCAGATCCACAATCAGCCCTACCCCAACCTGATTGTTCTCGAAGTGATAGAGAAACGACCCGCCTGAGCCATTGCTTCCGAGTGGCCAGCCCGCTCCGTGGATTACCAGGCCCGGGCGATGCCTGTCAGCGTCCACGTCCCAGAGTTCTTTTAGGCCGATGGCATAATGTTGGGGCGTGGCCTGTTCCGCCAGATTGAACCGTTCTATCAGTTGCTTCCCGAGATGACCCCGGGAACCTTCCGCAATAATTGTGTATTTCCCGTGCAGTTCCATGCCCGGCTCGAACCCGTCCTTGGGCTCACCGTTTCGATCTACGCCCATGTCTCCCGTAGCCACGCCTTTGACCCGGCCGTTTTCGTCGAAGCGTAGTTCGGCCGCCGGAAAACCCGGAAATATCTCCACTCCCAGTTCTTCGGCTTGCTGGCCGAGCCAACGACAAAGATTGCCCAGGCTGGCGACGTAGTTCCCCCCGTTGTGCATGGGTCGCGGCACCAAGGCATTGGGTATTCGAACTGATTTCTCGGGTCCGGTGAACAGATAGACCTCGTCGCCGGTTACCTCAGTGTTCAAGGGCGCCCCTTTTTCCTTCCAGTCCGGAAACAGTTCAGCCAGTGCTCTGGATTCAAGCACTGCCCCGGAGAGAATATGGCCACCGATCTCTCCAGCTTTCTCCAGTACACAGACGCTGAGTTCATGAGATTTCTCCGCGGCCAATTGCATGAGCCGAATCGCTGTTGCCAGGCCGGCAGGCCCACCACCGACAACAACGACGTCGTATGCCATACTTTCTCTTTCCATCACTTTTTCCTCCAGGAGCGGGCTGGCATCTAGACGGCGGGGGACAGGAACTTTCTTTCAGCGGGCATCTAGGGATAGAAATTTCTGATTATGGGTGAAACTCCGCCAGCGTTTGACGGTCCGTCCACGTCTATTTGGGGGCAGGCGGACCCGATCTGGCAGGCTCGGCTGCCGCAAGCATACCGCAGCCCAGCGTACAGGGATGAAGTCATCGCCTGTCGCACCAAATAGGTCCGCATAATCCGTGCAGTAAGTGTCATCTTTCAACCGCTTTCTATCCTAACATGGCAGAGTGGCAGACATAATATGGCAGTAAGGCCTCGCTTTCAGCGAGCATCGCGGCTTAGACCGCCACCGGGTCGCAAGCCCCCCGTTTGACATAATCCTGACCTCCCGTATCGGCCGCTTTCCCACTCCATTTTTCGAAAATTCAGCCTCCGGACCGCAGATACGCCTACTTTAGCCAGTCTTCAAGCACCAACGGCATATACAGGCAACGAGCTTTCTGCCTGGAGAGCCCCCTGTCAACACAGCTCCATCCCCGGCGAAGTGTGTTTCAATGAGCTTGGAGAAATGAATCAACGGGGGACTGAGGCACTCCGAGGCCGTGTCACCTGCCTGAAAAGCGGCCGGTACGGCCGCCATAGCATCGCGTTTCATTGCCCGACTCATTATGATATGCAGGTCGGAGCGGAGCCTGCGTCGATGACGTCCAACGCCATTGAAGCGGGTCGGGAATACGGGTCATTATGCACTATTTGTCGGCGCTTCCGCCGTGGCCCCGATACCAGAGTCGAACAAAGGGTGAGCGATGAAAGTACTGGTTGCAGTAAAGCGCGTTGTGGATTACAACGTTAAAATCCGCGTCAAGGCGGACCAAACCGGGGTGGAATTGGCCAATGTCAAGATGACCATGAACCCGTTTGACGAGATCGCCGTGGAGGAGGCGGTGCGAACGAAAGAGGCTGGCAGGGCAACGGAGATCGTGGCCGTCTCCATTGGTACCTCCGCCTGCCAGGAAACCATTCGCTACGCCATGGCGCTCGGCGCGGATCGCGGCATCCTGGTGCAGACGGACCAGGACCTGGAGCCGCTGGCGGTGGCCAAGCTGTTGAAGGCTGTGGCGGAGCGCGAGAAGCCGGATCTGGTCATTCTCGGCAAGCAGGCGATTGATGATGACTGCAACCAGACAGGGCAGATGCTGGCGGCACTGCTGGACTGGCCCCAGGGGACTTTTGCGTCGAAAGTGGAACTGGGTGATGGTGAGATGCAAGTCACCCGTGAAATCGATGGCGGCCTGGAGACGGTGAAATTGAATTTGCCGGCGGTAGTAACCACAGACCTGCGCCTCAACACGCCCAGGTACGCAAAGCTGCCGAATATCATGAAGGCGAAGAAGAAACCGTTGGACGTGATCGATGCCGCGGGTACCGGTGTGGACCTCACGCCGCGCCTCATGACCATGAAGGTGAGCGAGCCGCCCCGGCGGAAGGCTGGCATCCGGGTCGGAAGCGTATCCGAACTGGTCGAAAAGCTGCGCAACGAAGCGAAGGTGATCTGATGACGATTCTGGTAATTGCTGAACACGACAATTCACAGTTGAAACCTTCCACGCTGAATACGGTTGCGGCTGCAGCCAGACTGGAAGGGGACGTTGAACTGCTCGTGGCCGGTCATGGTTGTTCCCGGGCCGCTGACAAAGCGGCCAAAGTGCCAGGCATCGGCAGGGTACTGGTGGCGGATCATCCGCAGTATGAGCACGCGCTTGCCGAGGAGCTCTCGCTGCTGGTGACGGGGTTGGCGGAGGGTTACACCCACGTA
>JBAVKA010000231.1:0-3939 GCA_049688075.1 Gammaproteobacteria bacterium | reverse complement strand
TCGTTGTATGTTACCTCTTCTGTCGGCCGACGAGCGGTGAGCTGTTTGTAAACCTCGAAGTCAACGTCAATTTTGTGCATGTTTGATTTATTTCACAATAGGACACAAACAAAAAGACCATTTTATTATTCAGGGCAATAGTAGCCTTTCTAGGTCACCCTTTAACTCCTGAGGCGACATACGGTTCGGTAAGTGTGTATGACTATGATGAAACGATAGTCTGATTCTGGAAACGTTTGAATACCTTTACCCGAATCGCATCGGGCTTCCTCCTGCAACTACTCATTATTAGTATCAAGAATCTTCGCTAATTCTTATAGTAATCTTTTAACATCATAAAAACTGTAGCGCAATAGGGGAAATGGCGTTTGCCGCTAAGCAGTACCTAATCAGTGAACGTCTACTTTCAGTTCCTGCCGTTCCGGCATTCTGAGCGAAGGTCAACAACGGGTCGTAAGCCCGTAGGGTGCAATTATTCATCGGTCACGCCGCTTCGCGATAGTAGAAATTGAGCATACCGCCAAGCCGTTCACGACACTGAATTGGCTCATCGGTCAAACGGACCGAGGCAAGTGGCTCCAGCAATCGATTCCCTACCCCCCGATGATTACGTTCGGTCTGATAATGTGCAACATACTCTCTGAGTGCTCGACGAAGCGATGCCTCACCAAAGAGAATCATGCGATCCAGGCATTCGTCTTTTATAGAACGCACAAACCGTTCTGCAAAAGCGTTACAGTTGGGCGCTCGCACCAGGCATCGAACGGGCTTCACGCCCACTCGATCCAGATAGTCTCTGAACTCCTCGGTATATTTTGTATCGCGGTCCATGAGGAGAAATGCTTTGTTTAAAAGAAAACCGTCACTCACGTCTGTCAGGTTGCGGGCCACTTGCTTCATGAATGCACCGTTGGGGGCCGTGGTCACCCTGGCGATGTGTGCGGAACGCGTTGAAAGATGGATGATAAACAACACGTAGTAGGTTACCAGCCCGCGGGGTGTCCACACCTCGACCGTAAAGAAATCCGTGGCAGCCATCACCTCCCAGTGCGTTTTCAAGAACGTCTTCCACGACGTGCGTTTCTCCCGCTCCGGTGCCGGTTCTATGTCATGCCTTTTCAGGATATTCTTGACCGTGTTCGGTGCAATGACGTGGCCGAGATTGGCGAGTGCGCCTTGAATTCGATCATAGCCCCACGAGCGATTCTCCCGCGCCATGCGTAACACCAAATCTGTGATCTCTTGCGCAACACGGGGCCGACCCGGTCCCTTCCTGGCATAGGTCCACTTCTTCGCGATGAGCTTACGGTGTCAGGCGAGCAGCGTTCGGGTGTCACCAGCGTCTCGAGTTCATCAAGCACCCTGCGACCCAGCACCATGGCCTTCACGGCCAGGCGTATCCGCTGCTCGTCGGTGAACCGGAGCCGCTGTCCTTCGAGTTGCCCCTTGAGCACACGGTTCTCTTCGATGAGATAATCGATGATTGCCTGTTGCTGGCGGTTAAGCCAGCCGGCCAGCGCGATTGCGAGGAGGTGGAAGGGTTGTATGACAGGCGTCATTGCCCGAAAAGATTAGCCGCAATATTGTCTGATAACAATATCCTACGGGCACGTTCGAATATTCTCACCATACGCCCTTGGAAAAACACCCCGGTTCCGGCTACCCTTCAGTACTACGCCACCTTCAACTCGCACCCGGGGGCAGACATGTCGCGACAATCGACCGTTATCGCCTTGCTGGCTCTCGCCACGGCTGCCTATGGTGACAGTCAGAATGCCCAGACCGGTCCGCAAGCCGGTGAATCTGCACCGTTTCAGTCCGGTGCCTTTGCTGCACATGACGCTGCCTACAATCCTCAGTCAGGCCGGCGCGAGGCAACAGGCGGCATGCCTGCGGGCGCCATTCGCGTGCAGCGAGCCGACATCATCGACCCGAACGGTTTCGAAAAACCGATGGTCGCCTCGACCGTACTGATTCCGGCGGGATGGACGACGCAGGGAGGCATCGTCTGGGGCGGCGAGGCGTCGCAGTGCGGGGGATCCGGTTACAACGTCGATTTTCAGGCGACCTCGCCGGACGGTGTTTCCGCCATTCACTTTTTCCCGATGGAACAATGGCAATGGAACAGCACCGGCAGCACAACGATGCCGGGTTGTCGGTCGCAACAGGTTAGCTCCGTGCAGCAGTACATCGAAAACCTGGTACAACGTGCCAGGCCCGGCGCGCGCATGCTCGACTACCGCCGGCGTCCCGACATCGAAAAAGAACTGGGCCAGCAGGAGCGCACCACGCCCATGCCGCTGGGTGACACGCGCACCTGGGTGGAAGCCGGCGAAGCGCTTATCGGCTACAGCCAGGACGGCATCGAAATGCGCGAGACCGTCGCCAGCGCAGTTATGTTCACGCACATGCGCATGCAGTCGCTGGCCGGTATGCCGGGGTCGGAATACCTGAGCGCTTCGACTTTCCCCGGCTTTGCGATGCGCGCGCCCGACGGCCAGCTCGATTTCAAACTGGCGGAGATGATCCGCAAGTCGGCCAGACCCAATGCCCAATGGACGGCGCGGGTGACACAACACAACGCCACCATCGCCGGTATCCGCATCAAGGGCGCGCGCGACCGGTCGCGGATCATTTCGCAGACCGGCGAGGAGATCCGCGAGATGCAGGCGGACTCATGGCGCCGCTACAACGAAAGCAGCGACCGTATGTCGCGCGAGACCTCGGAAGCCATTCGTGGCGTGGAAACCTATAATGACCCCTACAACGGCGACACCGTTCAGCTCGACAATACCTACGAACACGCCTGGCAGCTCAACGACGGCAGTTATGTGCTGACCGATGACCCCGACTTCAAGCCCTACAGTGTATTCGGGCAGGATGGACGACAGCTGGAGGCGACACAATGATTACGCCCAGGACTCTTTGCGGCGCTGTTGTGCTATCAATGCTGCAGCTGGGCCCTGCCCGTTCGGCGCAGGACAGCTTCGGCGCGCCGCCCGACGGCGGCCGCCAGCCCGCCTACCCGTCGCAACAACAGGGCGAATCGCCGCCTGCACCGCAGGGCTCCGCGCCGTACGGGGGTAATACCGGCTCCGCGGAGCCGCAACAGCCGGGCTTCTATGCCGGTCCGCAGACGGCACCCCGCGGCGGCGGCGTCGACCTCGATCAGCTAATGCAGATGGAGCGGCAGGACTTTGGCGTCGCGCCGGTGAAAAGTCTCCATCCGGAACCGATGCACGGCGCAACACCGGCCAGTATTCCGGGCGGTCAGGTGATCACCACCAAAGGTCTCGTCTCACTGGTGCAGGGCGGGCAGGCGCCCTATTTACTGTTCGACGTGCTGGGCGGACCGGAAAAATTACCCAATGCCATTTCTGCCGTTCACGCCCACCAGGCCGGCAGCTTCAATGACCGGATCCAGAAGGACTTCGGCGCCTTTCTGCAACGGGTGACCAAGGGTAACAAGGAAACGCCACTGGTTTTTTATTGCCAGTCGTCACACTGCTGGATGTCCTACAACGCCTCGCTGCGCGCCATCAACCTGGGTTACACCAACGTGCTCTGGTACCGCGGCGGTATTGAAGCCTGGCAGATGGCCGGCCTGCAGACACAGTCTGCACAATCCGGCTTCGGGCAATAGGCCTTTCCCTGCGGCAACCGACTCTCGCGGGTTTTCAGGCAAGGACGGTCTCCCCCGATCACTCCTCCTCCGCCTTCGGCCGCCACTGCGCCGCGAGCTCGGCCTGGAGCTTGGGGGGAGCGGTTTCGTAATGGCTGAATTCCAGCGTATAGGCGCCCTGCTCGGAGGTGATGGCTTTGAACTTGCTCGCGTAGTCGCTCAGTTCCGCCAGCGGCGCCAGCGATTCGATGATCAGTTGTCCGTTGGCCGAGGCGCGCGTGCCGAGCACCTGGCCGCGACGCACCGTGAGGTCGGCG
>JBAVKA010000230.1:0-10706 GCA_049688075.1 Gammaproteobacteria bacterium | reverse complement strand
CACGTGGTCACACAACGGATACCTGCCTCCTTTGGTTTGCATCCCATCAACGATGTACAGGTTCTGACTCCCATGAACCGCGGTGGGCTCGGCACCCGCTCGCTCAATATCGATCTTCAGGCGCGACTCAATCCCGACGGACATCCCAGAATTAGCCGATTCGGCTGGACCAACGCACCCAATGACAAGGTCATTCAGACGCTGAACAACTACGACAAGGAGGTTTTTAACGGTGACATCGGGCGGGTGGCGGAAATTGATGAGGAGGAGGGCGTGGTACGCATCGACTTCGATGGCCGGACCGTCGAGTATGAACCCGGGGAGCTCGACGAGATTTCGCTGGCCTATGCCACCAGCGTACACAAGAGTCAGGGTTCTGAATATCCGGCGGTGGTGATCCCGTTGGCCATGCAGCACTATATGCTTCTGGAGCGAAATCTGCTCTACACGGCGGTGACCCGCGGTAAGAAACTGGTCGTCGTTATTGGTCAGGCGAAGGCCCTGGCCATGGCCGTAAAGCGCATCGGTTCGATGAAGCGCCTGACCAATCTCCAGCATCGACTTCACACGAATGTGGCGGATGAGCTTAATGGCATTTGAGAAGGAACCGGGCGGCTATGAAAAGACCGTGCTTTCCGATCTGCAGGGGGCGTGGCAGAACCTGCGCGATGAGGTGGTCGCGGAAGCTGGATTTCCGAATTGGGAGCGGGTGCTATTCCACATCGATGAGGCAATGGGCTGGGAGTCGGTCAGAAACCACCAAACCATGCACAACCGTCTGGTTTTGGTGCGTAATCTCCTGGGGCAGGATGACGTGCCTGAAGTCGTGAATGATTACTTTCAAAGCGTGAATGAGTTGATGGCCGATGCGCTCCAGGCCCTTAAGACGGGCGGTATCAGCTGAACGACGTGCGCTGGAATTTAACAGCTAATCATCGTGAAGGCTGTGTTTTCGCAGTATCAAACAAGGTCGGGCCGACAATCGTGTGTCTAAGGATCAGGGCCGCATCGTGATTAGGCAAGGAGCAGACGAGAGGTATGTGGATTGGAAAACCATGCTGCAAAAAGCGGTGATAATGCAGTGCATTGTTCCCTGATAATTACCTGTTAATAATTCCTGGGCTGGTTCTTGTGTGCTTGAAATATACATGAAAACTGTAACTTGCGGACTGACTGAGGCTGGGATTGCCAGGAGATATGGGGAAGTTCACTTTTTCGCTCCATGTCACAGGAGCTCCAGAAGAGTACATGGTCAAGGTGTTCGGGACGAATGGTCCCGATCAGCCGTTCACGACGGGATGCGATAATGGTGCGTAGGGACTGGATTTGATCTCATGGATATTCAGGACGCGAAGTTTCACCTGCCAACAATGGTAACGAAATAATGGGGCATCGTCAGAACTGGGATAGTACGGAACATTCTGGGTAGAAATAGCTGTGTTGAACATGCGACAAAGGGCGACCCCATCGACATCTCCAGCCTGGACGCCAAAACCGATGAAACGCCGTGTGAACTGATCCATGACCGCAGTACCCAGTGCCTCTTTAAACGGATGGATTCGCTCTTAAACAAAAGGTCTATGCTCCATAGGCTGTTCTTCGTATGCACAATGAAGGTCAGCCATGACGGCCTGCCGTTACAGGAACCAGGCCGGTAATGTGTGACGAGGACACGCCTCTTTATCGATGTCGATGCCGAATGCCTTGTTGATTTGCTGTGCGATACGTGCGCAGCCAAACCGTGGGTTGCGTCGCTTCATTTCAACAATTGCCTGGATGAGTTCCCGCGAAGGACCCTTGAGGACAGGTTTGCCTTTGTGGACGGATGTATACAGTTGTCGATACTTGCGTAGCTTGAGCAAGTTGTGAAATTTCAACAGCGTCGAAGGCCTAATAATCAAAGCAGCCTGCTGAATGTGGTGCGGGTACAGCAACAGTGAGCAGGAACCGATCAGAAATCGATCGGGTACCGAGAGATTGGATGCGTGCCGCTGGGAGCGATTGATAAACAAGAGCTGCTGTTTCATGAACAGGCTGTCGGTGACGACGGTCTTCGCACCGTTGGATCCCAGGAGTTTGGCGGTTGCGATCATAGATGGGCGAGGAGTACCAGCAGATCCATGGCAGAGCAGGGTAGAGAAGGTTGCCTGCATGAACAAGACTGGTTAAGTGTCCGTATTCAGGTGAAAATCAGCAATTCGCAAGGCACACCTACGCGGCGCTGGTTGCAGGCGTCGCCCGGTCTCATTCAGCGTTGATTCAGGGAGCATAACTTAACATTTACCAGGAATCATGGGAGAAAGGCGGCCGGATGCTGTTCGAAAAATGATAATCAGATAACGCCAGGGGGAACAATGAGACGCACCCTATTTGCCGTAACGATCGGGATGACCGTGCTGGCCTCCTGCAGTACGATCCCCCCGGGCCCTGCTGTTCCGGGCTATGTCGATACCGCCGAAGTCATCCAGGTGGAACCTCTGTACCAGGCGGTTCAGGTCGCGCGTCCTGTCAACGAATGCTGGACAGAAAGGGTTCCTCAGGGTAACCCGAGACAGGGCGGTTACGCCGGACCGGTTGTCGGCGGAATCCTTGGCGGTGTGCTTGGTAACCAGCTGATCCGGGGTCGAGGGAGAACACCCATGACGGTGGCGGGTACCCTGATCGGGGCTGCCATTGGACAGGGGGTCAGCGCGGCGTTCCGGAGACCACCCGCCATGGCGAGTGTGAGACGTTGTCGGACTGTGAACCGCTATGAGCCGCGACAACAACTCGTCGGCTATCGTGTAGACTACCGCTATGAGGGACAGACCTTTACCACCCGCACCCGTGGCAATCCCGGCAGGTTCATCCGGGTGCGTGTTGACGTGGATCCGGTTGACGGCACCTGATTCCGCGTATCACCAGTGCCATGATTGACGGGCGGCTGATTATTTGCGGCTGGATTATTCTGCTGGCAGCCTGTCCGCGTGTGGCCGCGCCTTTCGATTCCGGCGATCTCGTCAACCAGTTCGCCCACCCGTCACACACCGAGAACAGGGGTATCAGTCTGGACGAGGCGGTGTCGCGCGTGCGCCGGCAATCGGACGGCAGAATTCTTTCGGCAGAGACTGTCCGCAATGACGGCCGGCGCGTTTACCGCATCAAGGTCCTGAGCCGGGACGGACGCGTTAGCCGTGTGGACATCGATGCCGATACCGGTCGACCTGCACCGCGCGGGCGATGAGCAATGCACATCCTGATTGTCGAAGATGAAACACGCCTGCGGGAAGACCTGCAGGATCGCCTGCGGAACTACGGTTATGTGGTTGACGTGGCTGCCGACGGCGAGGAAGGCCTGTACTACGGCCAGGAATTCCCCCTCGACCTGGCGGTGATCGATATCGGCCTGCCCAAAATCTCCGGCCTCGACCTGGTACGCCGTTTTCGCGCGAACGGCAGGCACTTCCCCATCCTGATTCTCACCGCCAGACGCAGCTGGCAGGACAAGGTCGAAGGGCTGGAAACCGGGGCCGATGATTACCTGGTGAAGCCGTTTCGCTTTGAAGAACTTCAGGCGCGTCTGAACGCCCTGTTGCGTCGCGCCTCCGGCTGGTCGAAACCCGTCATCGATTGCGGCCCGATCTCACTCGATACCGGCCGACAGACCCTCGCAGTCGCGGGCGAATCGGTGGAACTGACCGCCTTCGAATACCGCGTACTGGAGTATCTGATGCTGCACGCCGGGCAGGTGGTGTCCAAGGCCGAGCTGACCGACAACATTTATGATCAGGATTTCGATCGCAACAGTAACGTACTGGAAGTCTTCATTGGGCGTCTGCGGCGTAAACTGGATCCGGATAACCGGATCAATCCCATCGAAACCCTGCGCGGTCGCGGCTATCGATTCAGGCGGGGCACAGATACGGAGTGAGGCTCTGATGCGCTCACTCCATACGCGATTGCTGCTGGCCGCAACGCTGGTGCTTGCGGGTTTCATCGGTGCGACCGGACTGACACTCGACAAGGCCTTTCGCGTCAGTGCCAGGGCATCCATGCAGGAACGTCTGCAGTCTTATATCTACGCGCTGCTGGCCGCCACCGGCGAAGATGAGCGCGGCCGGATGGTCCCGCCGCGGAAAATTCCGGAGCCGCGCTTCTCGAAACCGGATTCCGGACTCTACGCCGTGATCGCCGGCCCGGACGGGGGGCCGCTCTGGCGTTCCGTCTCCCTGGCCGGACGCAGCGTCGATATAGTGCAACAGCAGGCCCCGGGACAGCGCGAATTTCGCCAGTTCACCCGGGCCGACACGGACCTGTATGCCATCTCCTTTGGCGTCGCCTGGGTGGACTCTGCCAGCGCGGAGGAACTGTATACCTTCGCTGTGGCGGAGGATACGGCTGCGTTTGAGGAACAGATTGACAGCTTTCGCAAGACCCTGTGGAGCTGGCTCGGCGCCATGGCCGTGGTCCTGCTGCTGGCCCAGGGGCTGATTCTGCGCTGGGGGCTGCGGCCACTGCGAACCGTCGAATCCGACCTGCAGCGCATAGAGCAGGGCCGCGCGGAACACCTCACCGGCATCTATCCAAAAGAACTCACAGGACTCACGTCCAGTCTGAATTCCCTGATCGAGCACATCAAACGGGTACAGACCCGTTATCGCAACAGCCTGGACGATCTCGCCCACAGCCTGAAGACCCCCCTCGCGCTCTTGCAGTCTTTCAGTGAAAGAACCTCTGCGGAGAGCGGTCAGGAGCACAGGCTCGTCAGGGAACAGGTGGAACGCATGGACGAGATCATCGAGCATCAGTTACAGCGGGCAGCGGTGTCGGGTCGCGCGACGCTGGCTTCTGTAGTGCCGCTGCAGCCGGTGCTGGAGCGCCTGCTGCGGTCGCTGGACAAGGTGTACCGCGACAAACAGGTGGACGTCAGTCGGGATCTCGATCCAGCCGCGACCTTTTACGGTGACGAAGCGGACCTGACCGAAGCGCTCGGCAATCTGCTCGACAATGCTTACAAGTACTGTTCGAGTCAGGTCAGGGTGTGCGTGCGCAGCGAAAGCAAGTCCGCTTCGGGTCACGGGCTCGAGATCAGCATCGAGGATGACGGGCACGGCATCGATCCCGGGATGATCGACACGGTTCTGCAACGCGGCAAACGCGTGGATGAGACGGTTCCTGGCCACGGTATCGGTCTCAGCATGGCCCGTGAAATCATCGCCGTGTACGGAGGCGAGCTGACTATAGGCTCCGGCGGCCTGGGCGGTGCTCTGGTGCGCGTCCACTTCGATGCCTGACAGCAGGGCGATGCCATCTGAGCCGTGTGGAAAACCCGTAGCCTAGGAGCCTGTCGGACTTAGGGATTCGTAGCGAGGCGAGTGGGAGAGCGAGAACAAATCGTCATGATTTCGAGGCGCATAGTCATTCTACGCAACGAGAAATCGGGGGAGAGCGCAGCGAGGGGGCCATGGGCCGCTCTCCCGCCGCCGCACGACTGCAGGGATGCAGGAGATAGAGCAACGCATGGAGCAGTTGCCGAGTAGAATTATCCTAAGTCCGACAGGCTCCTACGCTCAACCTGATTCTCGGGCCGCTGAGGCGCCGCTCAGGGCAGGGGTGACAGGCTGACATTGACCGGCAGCCGGTGACCGGGATCATAAGACAGCTGCGTGGTGGCGGTGTGGCCGCGATAGCGGTAGGTTACGCGATACGCGGTCACCCGTTCCCGGGGCTGGCTTTCCGTAAGGGTTCTGCAGGAGCGATGCGCCTGCCACAGGCGAATCTGGCCGCGGATATCCTCACCGATGGTGGTCGCGACCTGGGTGAACTCCCGCGCGGCGGCGTCCGGCTCGCTGCAGACCGTGCGTGTAACGGGTTCATAATAGGTCTCCACGATCGGCTGCACGTCCACCACGGTGGCGTAGCTGCGAAAGGCCGCCGCCGCTTCGTGCATTACGCTCCAGACACACACCAGAACCAGCATCTGCATCGCGCGTCGCATAGGACTGGCCCGCATTTCCGGGATAGGCAATCTCAAAAATAGCACTGTCTCTTGTATGTTCAACGCGATCTCAATTGGCTCAAGAGAATACGATCTTGCAACGCCGCCCGGTGAGAAAAGCGGGCTAGAACCCCAGGGCCGAGAGCAGCTGTTGCCCGCGGTTTTTCTCCTGTTCGCTGCTGTACAGCATGACCACGTCAAATCCTCCCTCCGGACGCCGGAACCAGTCCAGGCGGATATCGCCGAAGCCGGGCTGCAGCGTATCGACAAACGCCGCGGCCCGGTACGGGCGGTCAAAGCGGATAACGAACAACCTGTCTTCATCCTCATAGGGCCCGGGCGGTGCGGCAGACGGGCGTTTGCCGCCGGCGTTCAGGACGTAATCGAGATGGCGCAGGATGTAGCCGCTATACCACACAGCCCCGTCCGGCAACTCACCGCCGGATACCGGAATCCGCGCCGGCCCATAGTTATAGGCCGCCAGCGCACGGTGCAGGTTACCCTGGTAGCGCTCGAGCAGTTCCTTGAGATAGCGTGCGCCTGCCTCGACGTTAGTGCAGGGGTCCAGCAGGTCGGAGAGGTGGTTCAGCCCCAGGTGTTTTGCGGTGCCGGGCCAGAGTATCTGCATCAGTCCATAGGCATTGGCCTGCGACCGGGCTGCGGGTTCGAAATCACTTTCACCCCTGGCAACGGCCAGCAACAGCGTTTCGGGCAGCTCATTGGCCACGGCGGCGTGCCTGAAGCAGTCGGCATAAGGAAACTGCTTTGCCGGTTGGCGCTGTTCGGCGGTCTTCGCGAAGGTCCGCCACCTGGCCTCCAGCGCGTTGCCGTCGATCGCAGCGTCGGTTCTGGCAATTGCCGCGGCGGCAACCAGTAATGGAACACAGGCGAACAGCGTCACTTTCAGCCGCGTCATGGTGACTCCAGTTTCAGCCCGGTGATGGTTTCGATACGATTGATGCGCGCCAGCCGCTCGGTGTCATCCTGGTAGCTGAATGCCACCCGGTATTCCCCCGGCCCTGCATCGACCACCTCGACGGGTACCTGGGTGGCGGAGGTCAGTCGCCGGGCGAAACCTTCAGCTGCCCACACGCTGCGGAACGGACTCCAGAACAGGAAACTGCCGGACTCGCCGCTGTCCTCCCGGTCGGAAGCCGTGACCGGGGCCGTCGCTTGAACGTCCATCTGTTGTGCAGGTTCCGGCGCGGATGCGTTGTCACCGCTCGGCGTTTCACTGTCAGTAGTCCCGATTGCCTGCGGCGCAGGGGCTGCCTGCGCAGACTCGTTCGCGGGGGGGTCTGTATCCACTTGTTCGGCGATAGCCGCGACCACCCGTGAACGTTCTTCCGGTGGGGGAGGCGAGGGGCTTACCGCAACGGTTTCCGGCGGCTGACTCTCGCGGGGGTGCACCACCAGCAGGAAGGCCGCGATGGTCAGGCAAACGCCTGACAGGAAGCCGATTGTTCTCATCATGGTATGCGCCTTGCTGTCCAGACCGCATGGTCGCCGTTTGAAGCGATCAGGCGGTCAAGCCTGTCCAGCCACTGTTCCATGCTGTTGTCGTCCGCGCGCATGCCCGATGCGTTGCCACAGGCATCGGGCAGGGCCTGCAACAGTCCCGTGAACTGTCGTGCCAGTTCTGACCCGCTGACCGCGATGGCGTAGACGGTGGGCCAGTCGGTGTCTGGAAAACGACCCGCGGGGAACCGATAGGTTCTTTTCCCGGGGACATCCGCCGCGTTCTCCCCACCGTTACTGCAGGCGCCGGATGACAGGCGGCTCATACCGTCTCTGGACCCGTGCACAAAAACAAATACCCGATCAGCCCGTTCGACGGTCAGCTCCAGCACCGGGCAGCCGTCAACACGCTGTGCGTCGCCGGATCGGGTCTCGAGTGGTCCGGTGCAGCTGTCCGTGTCACCGCGGGTGTCTTGCCGGCGTACAAGCTCCATCGCGGCGATGGCCGGTCTGACGCTGCGCGTCTCGGCTGCGAGCCGCACGTGTCCCCGGCGCTCGCTTGCCAGCAACATACTCACATAGGTGTCGGTGTCCATGCCGAGCAGATGTTCTCCGGAGTTTTTCGGGTGCAACACCACCCATACCTGATAGAGGCGCGGCTGGACCTCGTGGGCCTCGCCGCGCAGGACGAAGTTCGCTTCCTTTTTCACATCCGTGACGCGCACTTCGTGGTAGCGTGAGAGATTGTTGCCGACCAGGCTCAGCAGCGTGCGCAGCCCGGGCTGGTCTGACTGCAGCGATTCGACGTAAATCACCAGGTCTTCCTCGTCCTGCTGAACCAGCAGACAACTCAGGTTGTTGGCAAGATAGCTGGCTGCGAGGTCCGGATGTGCGGAGCTGAATGGCAGCACCCGCAGACCGCGCAGGGATTCATCGGTACGGCGTTCCTGCCGGGCGTGCAGTTCGCTCGGCGTGAGCGCGCCTGACCAGCTCTTGCCGAAGCCGCTGACCCACTCGCCGGCGCGCACGTCCAGGGCGCGCACCGATACCCGATACTGCGCCGTCCCCGTGCGGCTGATCTCGATGCCGATGTAGTAGTCCGCGTCGCGGATTCTTTCGCAACTCGCGTGATCCAGCCGGCGATGATGCTGCGCCGGCGGCTGTTGTGGTTGCCATGGCAGCGTGACCGCGGCGTCGCTGAGCAGGTCGTCCATCAGTTGCTCGCGCAGGCTGCGGGTCAGACCGTCTATGTCCGGCTGAATATCGGAACCTTCCAGACTCACGAGTATCACTGACTCGCCCTTGAACCGGGGTTGCCGACCAAGCTGGTCGGCAAGATAGGGCGCGAGCTCCGCGTCGAGCCAGCGCTGCAGCGACGACCCCTCGCCGGGAGCCTGTCGTGTCGGCTGCGGCGCACAGCCTGCCGACAGCAGTATGCCCAGGGTGAGAAGGAGGAGGAGTACGCTGTCCATGCGAACCTCACCCCGGCTCCAGCGTCAACCGGCCGTCGGCCCCTATCACCAGGTTCCCACCCCGGTGATCACGGGTCAGGGACGCAATCCCCTCTCTGGTTGCGGCGGGCAGCTGTACACCCCAGACCAGCGGTGATCGCGCCGGTTCGCCCAGGGTCTTCTCCAGGCTCTGGACGTAGTCGACCGGTACCGTTGATGCTGCCATTTCGTGAAACCACGCCGGGAATGCGTCAGGCGTGAACACCGGGCGGCCGCCAGCCAGCGACAGGCGCCAGGCCTGTTTTCCGGCCATGGCGTACAGGCTGACTGTTCCGGCAGCGACCAGGCGTTCGAGCGCTTCGATGGAGGCAAACCTGAGGGTGAAGCCCTGCTTTTCGGCTTTGCGTGCCGGCGGCGTGGGTTTATCGGTGACCGGCGAAGCGCGTGACGGCGCCTGCGTGACCTGCAGTGCGGTGGTTTGTCGAGCGATGTCATCGAGGCGTTTCTGTGCCTCCTCGAGGCGCTGCTGGAGTTCGCGCAGCGACTGCGCTTTCTGCACGGCCGCGAGCTGAATCCCGGCCAGTTCGTCGCGGCCCTGTGCCAGCTGGCGCTTGAGAACGTTCAGCTCGTCGGTCAGATGATCCCGATCGCTGCGTGCCTGCTCCGTCTGCCCGGTAAGCAGCGTCAGTTCCTGCTGTGCGGATGTCAGCGCGCGCCGGGTGCGGCTGTTATGCCCGGTTGCCTCCCGCAGCTGCGCCGTGACACGGTTCAGGTCGGCCTGGAGCAGCTCTACGCGTTGCTGCTGGACGGCAATAGCCTGATGCAGCTTTTCTGCTTCGGGCTCCAGCCGTGTGCGCTCCGTATCCTGCAGCGGAATAGTCTGTACCAGCGCGAACAGGGCCATCAGGCACAGGCCGAGGATGGACATGAAGCGCATGACATCGGTTTGCAGGGCGTCGGTATCGCCGCCCGGGCCGCCGGTTTGCGCTGCGTATCGGCTGTTGCGACGTGGGATCATTTCTCTTCAGGCAGATCATACGCCGTGGGTGAGGACGCTGAGGGAAGACAGCCAATGGACTCCCTGATCTCGCACAGCAGGCGTTCGACCCGCGCGGCATGTCGTTGCTCCTGTTCTTCGTAATAGCAGCTCAGTCGGGTGCCCAGGTACGAACTCCTGATCACGCGCATCAGGTAACCGCCGACGCCACCGACAATGGTGGTGGTCAGCGCGGTGAGGATGCCCCCGTCGACCAGTCGGGTGAGGATCGCAAAGGCCCCGGACTGCGCCGCCGCGACCGGATCGCCGAGGGCAAAGAGCAGGGCGCTGCGCATACCGATTGCGGTCCAGATCACTCCAATGCCAAAGAACAGACTGGTCCAGATGTCGGTCAGATGTTCGAGCTGTCCAATTTCATTCTGGGGTGCGCTGTCATCCAGGCGCCTGGCGAGGGTGCGCAGGCTGTGAACATACAGGCCAAGGGTGATGGTAAATGGCAGGACCGACAGCCCCAGGTTGCGTCGGGTCCACTCGCTCACGGTCTGCAACACCGGCGTGTCGACCACGGATACCGAAACGATGTCCAGCGCAATCAGCAGGTTGACACCGACCAGGCCCGTCATCAGGCTGAGAATCACGCCCAGGAGCATGCCGGACAGAAAACTGCCGCCGTTCTGCTTTTTCATGGCCGGTTATTCGACCGGCCCGCAGGCCTCGCAGGTGGCATCCAGAACCAGTTCGGTTTCCTGAAACAGGCGGTTCGCCCGATAATATTCACGCTGGTCGGCGCTGACCTTGAGCAGGCCCTGCTCCTTGTCCACCA
>JBAVKA010000229.1:0-3745 GCA_049688075.1 Gammaproteobacteria bacterium | reverse complement strand
TCTGCAGGCGCTGGCGGACCTCACCGAGCAGGGCGCCCAGGCTGGCCGGCGGCGGGATACTGGCCAGAGCGGCGACGATGGCGCCGCTGGCGAAATCCCCTGCGGCGTGTCCGCCCATGCCATCGGCCACCATCCACAGCCCCAGTTCGGGCAGGTCAAGTACCGAATCCTCGTTGAGCTTGCGCACCATGCCGACGTCGGTCCGGGATGCCGAGGACCAGTACAATTCTTTTATCTCATTCTTCATCCGGTCGCAGCATCCTCCGATCCGCGCCGGTATCGCCATTTGGCCCGGCGGTTACGCCCCGACTTTACCGCAGCCGTTCGGGCGTGGGAAGCGTTATGGCATGAGGCCACGGTCAGTTGCATCCGTCGTCGCTTTCGGTAACGACGACGCGGATAAACATCATGTATACCAGCCGGTCGAACTGTTCGTCCAGCGCGCGCTCCACGTCCTTTTCGGTCAACCCGTCATAGATCATCACGCGCCCTTTCGCTTCCCGTTTCAGCTCGTTCTGCGGCGGTTCGAACAGACGGACCATCTGCCAGTTCATCACCAGGGACGAATCGGCGTCGCTCAGACCGCCATGCCGACACCCGGTATGAATGCCATCACCAGGTCATCAGCCTGCAGCCGTCAGGACGCATAGCTTGCGAGCGGAACGATGTCTGCGAAGTCACGCAGCGTCCAGTGATTGAGTGTTTCAGGAGAGTCCTGCTCGAAATCGAACAGAACTTCATGATGGTAACGCTCTGTGTTGTCGTGGATCTCGTACATGATGTTTTGCCTCCGCTGGCTGTTGGCATCAGGTTGCTGTCACCAGGGACAATGCATCATGTGTACCAGCTCACGGCAGCCGGCAGCAACTTGATTACAGGTCTTTGACCAAAAAGACTTTTCTCTCTATGCAGATTAATCAGGCCTCACCGGCGTGGCTCCTTGAGCCAGAGTTGTGGTGTGCGCACCAACAGGAAATCCATGCATTCGTTGGGCAGTCCACAACAGGACGGGATGCCGATGCCCTGCAGCACGGGTAGAGTGGCAAAACCGGGCAAACTTTCCTGTGCAGGTCGACAGACCCGGGGCAATTAACGGGGACGCAGTACCCCTGGCGTGGAACAGAGCCAACGGGCACCGGAACCGGTCGTTAGGTCCGGGCCATTTCCGCTGCCTCTTTTGCCTTGGTCAGCACCTCTTCCATTTTTCTCGCCCGGTGATATCGCGGGCGAAAATTGCAACGGCTTGGGGATTCCCCTCATCATCCAGCACCGGACACATGTTATTGTCATACCAGTATCCCGCTCAGTAGTCCTCGAAGCGAACCGGCAGCCCGCACGTGATCACCTTCTGTGCATATTCCTGCCGCTTGCCTGCAACCGAGAGCGGCACAAAATCGCGAAGTGGCCGATCCGCCGCCTGCTCGCCGGTGCTGTCAAATCCGCGTGCGGATCATTCGTTGACTATTTCCATCCTGAGCGGCTTCCATGGCAAGACGGTATTTTTCCTCGTTCTCCACTAGAGCTCTTTCAATCACCTTGCGTTCGGTGATGACATTGAGGATACAGTGAGTGCGCAAGAACCGGCCTTGGTTGTCTCGGGCAATGCGGCCGCTTACGGACATCAACTTGCGTGTTCCATCCTTGCAGCGGAATTCAAATTTCATTCCCGATACAGAATCACGGCTTGGAAATTCATGGAGTCCATTGTGCAGTATCGCCTCTCGTCCGGGTACGTGAAAATTGCCGATGAATCGGTCGGACACTTCTTCACGTGTATAGCCGAACGTTTCCTCCCAAGCACGGTTGACTTCAAGCTGTCTGCCATCAGTCCAGTCCTGACCTGCACGGACGGCCAGCGAAGGGCAACTATGCAATCAACTTCGGACGTTCCCATCTTGCAATCGGGATGCGTCTGTCAGACAACCACGATATTTATCCCAGTATGAATACGGCCCCGTAGGCCCGCCTCTGAAATGAGTACGATTACTAACGCAGGATTACGAACATTATTAGAGCGCAATGACTCTAAGTGGTGTGGTGCGCTGGTTTGGGGTTATCGGCGACGGACCATTATTCAGACATGCCCATGTGTCCGATATCATCCAGTTCCATTACATCGCTATTTCTACGACCTGTTTGTTCGCGGCGTTCCTGCCCCATCAAAACTGAAGTGCTGCTGTATTTCCCATAAGGGTTGCGCCGTTCTTCCTCACGGCGATCCTCATAGTGAACATAACGGCACTGGCAGGAATCTGCGGTACACCCGGGCAACTTCAAGGCGGGCGCCTCGGTTGACAAGAACCGTTTACTTTCCAGGCGTTTCACCGCATCGCACGGGTTTTTACCATAGGTGATTACAACACAGTGATAGTTACTTGAATCGCTGTCAGCTGCTACACGGGAGAATGAATTAATCTTTGCGCGATGTTGCCATAGCCAGAAAGCGACCACAAAAACTACCGCCATCAACAAGAGGAGCAAGTAAGTCATAATGCGTCACCAGTCCAAATCAATGACGCGTTAGCGGATGTTGAAAGAACTGCATGAGTTAAAGCGTATACTGCGCCCAGCAGGCGTGATTTATTCATGGCAGAATCTCCATAAATTATCCTCTCGCGATATTCACACCTCCCTGTGCATCGTCTATGTAGTTGTCCGCTTATCGGGTTCCTGGCCAACCACCTGTGGGTCGGTAACCCGTAGACAGATCGATCTGACACTCTCGATATGTGCCGTCCGTGACTGCGGTGCTAACTAACTTGGTTGTCAGTCAAGCAACGAGTTATGAGGTCTATATCAACCTCCGTCCAGTGCTTCCTCACCGTGGGTAGATTATTCTGCCGTCGATCCGCGATATGACGGGTGCAATCAAACGGTAGCCCCTGCTTGGAGGGATTCACGCGTCTGTCCACTATATTTCTTCTCTCCACCATTGTTATGGTCTCCTCTCGTTGTGCCGTCCCCTAGTAGACGGCGTTTTGTGGTTGAAGCTGCTGCCAGTTCCCGGCGCCAACGCTGCTGACGGTACCGCTGGCATATTCCAGCAGAACCTTACCGCCAACGACGTTCACCACCACAAGACTACTATCACACTTGTCGCGGCGGATGCCGCCGCCGACCGGTTGTTGTATGGAATGTTGCCTCTTATTCACTTCAACGTTCCTCTTCTCCTCCCTGGTGACTGTGAGCATCGTACCCTCGTCACCGTCTTCTTCGAGCACACCGGAAAGCTTCATCTGAGCGCTCCTGATTCAAAACCTCCGCGTACATGGCGACCCGTCCCACACCCCGAATGCGGATCTCCGTTCAAGGAGCGACACCGGGCCACGTTAGAAAATAGAAACGGTAGAAGTGAAAGTCAATACGTGCAACTACTTACGTGTGACTACATAGTACCCATCCAGTTTAACGAACGACGCTCGAACCTGAAGGTCTGACTTAAGTACGTTCCTGCCGTCAAAGCCGAAATCCGGTACTTCTGAGCCGGGTCGTTCTCGACAGTACAGCAATCTCTAATATAGGTGCATATTTGCTGTCAGGGGGGTGGCGTCTACATGGCGTCCAAAAGTTGAGGGTTCGAGGGAGTCGTCAAAGACTACGGGTGTAATCCTTTGATTTGTATGGTGGCCAGGGACAGAATCGAACCGCCGACACGGGGATTTTCAGGGCCAGTAGAATCAATAACTTACTGATATCCTGGAACAGGAGTTCTTCGGTACAGTCAGGGATTATTGTGTTGATTCAG
>JBAVKA010000228.1:0-3500 GCA_049688075.1 Gammaproteobacteria bacterium | reverse complement strand
CACGTTTTTTTACAGCTGCTGCGTTATGAACGTCCGGAAATCGACAGACGAAGCATTATTGCAAGATGTGAACGTCCGGTTCCACGTACAGTTCAAACGATGAGCCAATTCGTTGCCGTGAACGGCGGCGGTTTGCTCAATTTCTACTATCGTGAAGCAACTTGAATGTACGTGTTCTGGTTTTTGCACCCTACGGGGTTGGAAATGTCTTCTTTCGGGCAAACAGACATTTCTGGTTTGCCTGGGCATGTCCTAGAAGTACTGAAGGTTGCCGTTTACGGTTTGGGTGCGGATCGGCAACATTCGACCCTCTCCGGAAGTTTAGCGTCCTTGCTTTAAGGTCTTGATAGTGGCACTAATAAGACCTTCGATTCCAGCCAGGAAACTGGCACCACAAGCCAAGTTCTCACATCTATGAGAAAAAACAAGCTGCGTTCAGTGCTATGCAGAATCGGTCCATCGCATAATAGGTCGACGCGGCCTGGGAGCGGGCGTCAGCGTAGCCAGACCCATCTCACCATGACCTCGCCCATAATCGCCGCGCCTGCGCAGGCGGCCAGGTAGTCAATTCAGTAGTTTCCCATCTAGCTAGGACTCGCATCCTGTCCTATTATTAACTGTAGCTGTGAACTGTTGACTCTGACGCGCCGCTCTATTTTTGCCTACCCCAGCGGGCGTTGCAAGTCTGCGGGTCACCCATATGTTAATCACAAAGGGTGTTTATTCTTTAGACGCCAAGATCATGTCAACATTGACAATATTCAAGTCGAGCATCCCGACGGGTATGCGGATTTTCGAGAATGGCGTAGACGTGGCAGAACTAAACAAGCACGGCCACGCTGCAAGGAAATTTGCGAAACGCTGCAAAAGAAAAATTTGTCTAGAACGCATCTCAGATCAAATGGATGATCCAAAAGCAATTCGAGTCATTGGTAAATCAAAAGGGTGGTTCTTTGAAACTAGCAAATATATTGGATATGTCCCAGCCAATATTGCGAAGAAGCTTATGCTTACAGAAATGGCAGACAAAGTGAATGCACGGCTGCAATCAATATCGATCGATAACAAGCATTCTATTGAAATACGCTTTGATATTTTTGGCCCAAAGAATGATTACGAGAAATACAGATCAAAGCACCAAAATAGCCTTTATATTGCCGGTAACGCAGTAATGCCCTTTTCCCGCAATAGCCATCCGTGAAGGTAACATGACGTAAGTGAGGGATGGCAGGCGGCAATATTCTGCCAGGCGGGACTAATGACTGGATAAGAAAACGCTGAAGGACCGGAGACACCTATTCCGGTCCTACACCAGACGCTATTATAAGATTTCGTAAAACGGCGGGAGCCGGCAACAAAGAAGTTCATGCATCCTGACGTAATGTCCTGAATCAAGCTGACGTTCTCCATGCGCGCGCCAGGGTCTTGGGTGAACAAGCCTTCTGCCTCTGTGTCTCGCTGTCCTATAAGACCTCTTCGATTTCCTGCGGAAGTTCTGGCTCAAGCATCACCCAGGATAGTTTGCTTCCCACCCAGATATTCCGGTTCGGCGGAAACAGTTCAGGTTTGTCCAAAGTCGCCACGGTTACGTCCAACGTTTCGGGGGCGAGGGACGTATGCATCGCAAGCTGTGCGCCACATGTCGAGCAGAAATATCGTTCTGACTGCGGCGTTGGTTGGTATACGCTCGGCACGCCTCTTTCCCAGCGAAAGGCCTCGAGGGGAATCGTTGCCCAGGTCACGAACGTGCCGCCGCTGGTGCGGCGGCAGATGCTGCAATGGCAATTAGCTACGTCGATGAGCGTGTCCTGCGTGATGACGTAGCGAAGGGCGCGGCAGTGGCAGCCTCCCTGAATGATCATTTCTTTCTCCTCTATGTGCGGCGATCCATCGCCAGCTTCCGACTCATGGTGGCGCCTTCCTCAGTCAGCGAACGATGATGCAGCCGCTTGGCTGAAACATGCAATACCGGTCATTCGAGTTGATCAGAGTGAAGGGCAGTTCATGGCGTGCGCCGTGCAAAGGCGGCGTTTCCCAGTGGGTGAGAGACCCGCCCGGCTAGCGCTCCAGCCGGAAGCAATCGGAGCAGTCATGGAGGCAACGAATGGCTGGAGCCTCTGATGCAACGGGTCATGTTAGATGATCCAGCGAGTGTGCAGGCCGTAACGCGAGTGAACGCTGAGCAAGCCTCGAAAAGGTCGTTGCACAGGCCGACCTGTCCGCCATTACGGGGAAGGCTGATACGTCTGGTGAAGTGAGCGAGGTATGCAACCAGACGCTGTGCCGGGGTAGTGGCGACAGCATGTACACAAGGGAGACGCGCGCAACACGGGAAGTCCCATGGCGTAGTGCAGGTGGTATGCCCCCACCTCACCACTGCTGGCGAATCTGCACATGCGCCGGTTTTTGCTGGCATGGAATCAGCGGGGACTTGAGCAACGCCTTGGCAGCCGGATCGTGAACTACGCAGACGATCTGGTGATCCTGTGCAAACGCGGCCGGGCCGAGGAGGCCCTGCAACGAATGCGTGAGATCATGGGACAACTGAAGCTCACGGTCAACGAGGAGAAGACACGCGTCTGCAGGGTACCGGAGAGACGTTCGACTTTCTGGGTTTTACGTTAGAACGGCTGTATTCGATGAGTACGGGGCAGGCTCGTCTTGGCTACCGGCCGTCGAAGCGGAGTATCCAGCACATGGTGAGAAAGATCCATGTGTTGATCACCGAAGCGAGTGTATGGCAAGAGACCACAGCATTGGTGGGCGAGTTGAACCGCATGTTGCGGGGTTGGGCGAACTACTTTCAGGTAGGGAGTGTCAACCGCGCATACCGTGCGCTCGACAGCTACACCATGATGCGGTTGCGCCGGTGGTTACGCAACAAAAACAAGGTCAGACGTAGCGGGGGCACGGCTTATCCTGACGTATACCTCTACGAGACGCTGGGTCTCGTTCGTCTGTCCTGCCTGGAGCGCAACGTGCCGTGGGCGAAGGCGCGAGGCCTAGTCCGAAAGCCGGATGCGGGAAATCTGCATGTCCGGTTTGATGAACGGGATGTGGAAACGGAGTGATGGTACGGCTAGTGAGGCACCGCCAGACGAATGGGGCGGCAACTGATAGGCCGAGCCTTGGATCACCGCGCCACATCTCGACTCTAGCGATCCCTGTCCTACACGAGACGCTTATATATAAGATTTCGTTAAACAGCGGGAGTCGACCCTGAATGGTCATCCAGCGTTTTGGGCTTCATGTCGTGTTTGTAAGCAGTCATTTCCCGGTATGATTCCGGTAGGTAACCTACAATCCTGAACGGACATCCAGCATTTGTCAGCCTGGATGACCAGAACGATCTGAAACCTTTAGGTGCCGTATGGGGATCAGCAACGATCTAGCCATTTGCTTTTTTACAAGCGCATACATGATTGCCAAATAGATACGTAATAATCCAAACATTGCCAGATGATGTTTTGTGGTCTAGTTTTGGACTGTGGTCGAGAATA
>JBAVKA010000227.1:0-39589 GCA_049688075.1 Gammaproteobacteria bacterium | reverse complement strand
GTATACGTAGTTATACGTAGAGTTAGCCTGGGTAGTCGGGTTTTCTCCGGTAGCGGCCAATGTGTTCGCGATCACGGCCGCTCATCGATTGAGGCGGTCGACATTACTTTTCCGGACAGGCTCCTGGTCCAGGTTCTTGTGCCGGTATTCGCACAGGTCCTGAATGAGGCATGTTGTGCAGCGGGGTTTGCGCGCGATGCAGGTATAACGCCCGAGCAGGATCAGCCAATGGTGGGCATCTCTTTTGAACTCTTCCGGAACCAGGCGCAGCAGGCGGGTCTCGACCTCGGTGACATTTTTCCCGGGTGCGATACCGGTGCGGTTGGCAACGCGGAAGATGTGGGTATCGACAGCGATGGTTGGCTGCCCGAAAGCGGTGTTGAGGATGACATTGGCGGTCTTGCGCCCCACGCCGGGCAGGGCCTCCAGCGCCTCGCGGTCTTCGGGGACCACACCGCCATGCCGTGACTCCAGCAGGTCACTGGCCTTGATAAGGTTGCCGGCCTTGGTGTTGAACAGGCCGATGGTCTTGATGTATTGCTTGAGGCTATCCTCACCCAGATCGAGCATGGCCGCCGGCGTTTTAATCGTTCTGAAAAGGCTGCGCGTGGCCTTGTTGACGCCGGCATCGGTCGACTGGGCGGAGAGGACCACAGCGACCAGCAGCTGGAAGGGATTGCCGTATTCAAGTTCGGTGGTCGGGTGGGGGTTGGCAGCGCGCAGGCGTTCGAAGATTTCCCGGCGCTTGCTGCGGTTCACGGCGTGCCCGAAGTCCGTCAGGCACTGGCGGGCGGGGCGACGGGCAGTTCGTGGGCGTGCGCGCGCTGTTCGCTGCGGGCGTTGATGAGGTTTTTCGCAGCGATCATGAGTCCGAGCCCGATGAACGCGCCGGGCGGAAGTATCGCCAGCAGGAAGCCACGGTAGTTCTCGATCAGCGTCAGTGTCAGCGCGCGCCCGGCCTCACCGAACATGAGCTGGGCCTGGGCAAACAGGGTGCCGTGTCCGATCAGTTCACGCAGGCCGCCGAGGGTGATCAGGACCAGGGTGAACCCGATGCCCATGGCCAGGCCATCCAGGAGGGCGCGATCCACGGTATTCTTTGAGGCGAAGGCCTCGGCGCGCCCGATAATATTGCAGTTCACCACGATCAGTGGAATGAAGATGCCCAGGACATTGTAGAGGCCGTGAAACCAGGCGTTCATGCCCAGCTCGATGGTGGTGACAACGGAGGCGATGAGCAGCACGAACACGGGTATGCGGACTTCGGGGCGGATCAGTTTGCGGCTCAGTGAGACGGTGACGTTGGTGGTGACCAGCGTCAGGGTGGTCGCCAGTCCCAGCCCCAGGCCGTTGATGGCCGAGGTGGTGATGGCCAGCAGGGGGCAGAGGCCGAGCAGTTGTACCAGGCCGGGATTGTTGTTCCAGAGACCGTCGCTGATGATTTTCGTGTAGCCGGAATCGCTCATGGTTGCGCCGCTCCGCTTTGCCTGTTTCCTTCGCTGCTGCCGGGGGTCTGGGGGCCCTGTACGGGTTGCGCCATTGTATCGGACTGCATGGCCCCGGCAAACAGGGCAGCGCGATGGTCCCGGTAGTATAGCAGGGTTTTTTTGACCGCCTTGACGATGGCGCGCGGGGTAATGGTGGCGCCGGTCAGCTGGTCAAATGTCCCGCCGTCCCTTTTTACCCTCCAGCGGTCCTGCGGCGGATTAACGAGGGATTTCCCGTCAAAACCGAATATCCAGCCGGAACGCTCTTCGTCGATGGCATCTCCGAGGCCGGGCGTCTCGTGGTGCGCGCTCACGCGTACACCGGTCAGCGTACCGTCATAGCCGATGCCGACCAGCAATTTGATGGCGCCGCTGTAGCCGTCCGGGGCGACCGGTGTCATGACCAGGGCAACCGGCTTCCCTTCCCGGCGGGCGCGATAGACAGTGACCGCTTCGTCAGTGCCGAGCAGCTTCACATCCCGGACCTGCAGAGTGTCCTCGAACAAACTGTTGTCATAGTCGTCCTGAGGAATGAGGACATTGAGCTTGCGCATCAGCACCTCGCGCTCATTGGCGGCGATCCGGTCACGGGTCCTGTCATAGGTGAAGGCGACGATCGCCGTTCCGGCGATGGCGAACACACACAGGATAACGGCGGTAATGACGCTGTTGCGGTAGTTCACGGTTCATTTGCCCGTATGACCGAACACCCGTGGCTGGGTGTAGTGGTCGATGGTCGGTGCGGCCATGTTCATGAGCAGCACGGCGAAGGCCATGCCGTCCGGGTAGCCGCCCCAGGTTCGAATCAGGAAGGTCAGCATGCCGATGCCGGCGCCAAAAATCAGCCGTCCACGCGGAGTGGTGCTGGCGGAGACCGGGTCGGTGGCGATGAAGAAGGCTCCCAGCATGGATGCGCCGCTGAACAACGCGAATACCGGCGAGGCGAAGGTGTCCGGATCGGCCGTGTAAAACACCATGGCCAGGCAGAACAGTCCCCCCAGGGTGCCTACGGGGATCTGCCACTGGATGACCCTCGACTTGAGCAGCCATAACCCGCCGAGCAGGTAGCTGACATTGATCCACTCCCAGCCGCGCGCGCCGAAGAGGCCGAAGAGGCCATGGCTGCTGAGTTCGCTGATTGTTAAATTGAGACCGAGCTGGGTCTTGACGGCGTCCATGGGGGTTGCCTGGGTCAGGCCGTCGATGGTGATGCCGGCCGGCAGTGTGCCGGTGAACACCAGTGCCAGCGTATCCAGCAAACCCAGTGGCTCGAAGGCCGGTGTCCACCGTCCCAGTTCGAGGGGAAAGGAGATCAGCAGGACGACATAACCGGCCATGGCGGGATTGAACGGGTTGTAGCCGAGTCCGCCATAGAGCTGTTTGGCGACCACGATCGCGAAACCGCTGCCGATGACCGGTATCCACCAGGGAGCGATCGGCGGCAGGGCAAGCGCCAGCAGCACGCCCGTCACCAGCGCACTGCCGTCCATCAGCGTCGAGCCTGCCGGGCGCCGGCGCATGGCGAGCATGGCGGCCTCGGCGGCGGTGGCTGAAAGGCAGGCGATCACGCAATTGACAATGATGCCCCATCCGAATATCCAGGCGGCGCAGGCAATGCCGGGCACCAGCGCCAGCAGAACGTGACGCATCATCACCGATACGCTGTCCGGCAGGCCGAGGTGCGGCGAACTGTAATTATGGAATGCCATCACGGATCAATGTTCCGTGGGTCGGTCTTTGCGGGAGCGGCGTGCTTCGATCTCGCTGATCATACGTTGCTGCTCGGGTGTGAGATTGTCCGTGTTTTTTGGCGCATTATCGGCTTCCTCCTTTTTCCTGCGGACACGCTCCAGCGCGGCCTGGATGATCGCCTGCTTCGCATCGACTGCCCGATCAGCCGGGCCGGAAAGGGACTTTTTGCGCTCCGCAAGCCGCCTGGAACGCTCCTGCCGGGCGCGTTCCAGGCGTGCGATGCGTGCCTCGTGGCGATGACGCGCGATATCAGATGCTTTTTTCTGTTTTTCCTGGGTCCAGATCTCCGCCTTGGCGTGGCGGTAGTACTGCACCAGCGGGATGTGGCTCGGACACACCGTGGCGCAGCAGCCGCACTCGATGCAGTCGAACAGGTTGTAGTCCTGCGCGGCATCCAGGTTGCCGCTGTGTGCGTGCCAGTAGAGTTGCTGTGGCAGCAGGTCGGCGGGGCATACCGCGGTGCATTTGCCGCAGCGTATGCAGGGCAGGGGGCGGGCGGGCGGGGGCATTTCCTCACGGGTGATCGCCAGGATGCAGTTTGTGGTCTTGATCACGGGGACCTCGTCCGTGGTGACGGCAAAGCCCATCATCGGACCACCCATCAACAGGCGGTCGACCTCGCTGCCATAGCCGCCGCAGGTCTCGACGGCATACCTGAACGGGGTTCCGAGCAGAACTTCGAGATTGCGCGGTTCCCGTACACCTGCCCCGGTGACCGTGATGATGCGTGATATGAGGGGCTGGTCACGCACGATCGCCCGGTAGACCGCGACGGCCGTACCGACGTTCTGGCAAATTATCCCGATGTCGGCAGGGAATCCCTGGCTGGGTACTTCCCGCCCGGTCAGTACCTTGATCAACTGGCGCTCGCCGCCGGTCGGATAAATCTCCGGAACACGGACGACGCGCAGGTTTCCTGTCGCGGCTGCGCCGACCGCCGTGCGCATCGCGGCCTCGGCTTCCGGCATATGGTCTTCGATGGCGATGATACAATGGCGCGGCTGCAGGATATGCTGCAGTATCCTGACGCCCTCCAGCACCTCGCCGGCGCGCTCCTGCATGAGCCGGTTGTCGCAGCAGATGTAGGGCTCGCACTCGACCCCGTTGATCACCAGCAGGTCGATGCCTTCCGGCGGGCGGTGCGCCAGCTTGGCCTGGGTCGGAAACCCGGCCCCGCCCAGGCCGACGATCCCGGCCTTGCGGATGCGCTGCAACAGACGGTCGACCGGGACCTGTTGATAATCGGCGCAGGGCGTGCCCGCTTCCTCCCATGCGTCCTTGCCGTCGGTCTCGATGATGATGCAGGGCGCCGTGAGGCCGGAGGGATGGGGTACGGGACGGTCCTCGACGGCGATGACGGTGCCCGAACTGGAGGCGTGCACCGGCATGCTGATGGCGCCACGGGGTGCGGCGATCATCTGTCCCTTGAGTACCCGTTCACCCGGCATGACCAGACATTCGGCCGCCTCGCCAATGTGCTGTTTCAGAGGCAGCACCAGCTGCGGCGGAATTCCCGCCACCTGTACCGGCCGGGACGCCACCGCCTCGCGGTGTCCCGGCAGGACCAGCCCGCCGTGGAAACGGTAGAGTTGATCGCGGGGATTGATGATGTCTTCGCTCACTGGTGTGAGGTCGCCTTCCGTGTTCATCAGCCGTGCCTCACCCCGGCCAGTTTGCCCGCGACCGGGGCGAGTGGGTCGATTTCCGGGAGCGGCCAGACCCAGCTGCCGATGGTTTGCGGGACCGGTACCATTTCGATGCACTCCACCGGACAGGGCGGAAGGCACAGCTTGCAACCGGTGCACTCGGCGGCGATCACGGTGTGCATCTGCTTGGGCGCGCCGAGGATGGCGTCCACAGGACAGGCCTGGATGCACAGGGTGCAGCCGATGCAGAGTTCCTCGTGGATGAAGGCGACGGCTTTATCGGTGTGTGCGCCATGTTCGGGATTGAGCGGCTTGGGGTCGCGCCCGAGCAGATCGGCAAGCGCCTGAATGGTGTTTTCACCGCCGGGCGGGCACTGGTTGATATCGGCCTCACCGGCCGCGATGGCCTCGGCGTAGGGACGGCAGCCTGCAAAGGAACACTGGCCGCATTGCGTCTGCGGCAGCAGGGCATCGATCTGCTCGACGATGGGGTCGCTCTCGACCCGGAAACGGATCGCGGCATAGCCCAGTATCAGGCCGATCAGTGCAGCGAGGATACCCAGTGTCAGCAGCGCGGTCAGCATGATGGAAGGCAAGGCAACGGAGTAGTCAGATCATCGTGTGCCGGTCAGCCCTTGATGAGACCGGAAAAACCCATGAAGGCGAGTGACATCAGTCCTGCGGTTACCAGCGCAATGGCGGAGCCGCGGAACGGCACCGGCACGTCGGCCGCGGCCACGCGCTCGCGCATGGCCGAGAACAGGATGAGCACCAGGGAGAAGCCGACCGCGGCGCCGAATCCGTAGACTGCCGATTCCAGGAAGTTGTGCTTTTCCTGCGTATTGAGCAGGGCCACTCCGAGCACCGCGCAGTTGGTGGTGATCAGCGGCAGGAAGATGCCGAGCACCTTGTAGAGCAGGGGGCTGGTCTTGTGGACGACCATTTCGGTGAACTGCACGACGGCGGCGATCACCAGGATGAAAGTGATTGTACGCAGGTATTCCAGTCCCAGCGGCTCCAGCAGGTACTGGTTGGCCAGGTAGCTGCAGATCGAGGACAGGGTGAGCACAAAGGTGGTGGCGAGCGCCATACCGGTGGCGGTATCCACGTTGCGCGAGACGCCCATGAACGGACACAGGCCAAGAAACTTGACCAGCACGAAATTGTTCACCAGTACGGTACTAACCAGGATCAGGGCGAGTTCGGTCATATCGGTCACCGCTGCGGCGCTGCTACTTGATCCGCATTCCGGGCTGCGCGCCGTCATCGGGCTGCAGGATCCACAAATCGCCTCCGCCGGACCCGGCCGCCAGTACCATGCCTTCGGAGATGCCGAAGCGCATCTTGCGCGGCGCGAGGTTCGCGACCATCACCGTCAGGCGGCCTTCGAGCGATTTCGGTGGGTAGGCGGAGCGGATACCGGCGAAGACATTGCGGGTTTCCCCGCCGAGATTGAGTTCCAGTCGCAGCAGCTTGTCGGCGCCTTCCACAAGTTCCGCCTTGTCGATGCGAGCGACGCGCAAGTCGATTCTGGCGAACTCGTCGTAGCTGATGGTTTCCGCAATGGGATCATCCTGAAGCGGCCCCTGCTGCGCTGGCTCGCTGTTTCCGAGACTGTGTTTCGAATCTTCCAGCATGGCATCCACCTTGTCCTGTTCGACGCGTATGAGGAGGGGTTTGAACGGTTTGATCGTATGTCCGGCAAGCGGGGCGCCGATGGCATCCCAGGTCATGGGCGGGATATTGAGGAACGACTCCACTTCTTTGGCCATGGCCGGCAAGACCGGCGACAGATAGGTTGCCAGCACCCGGAAGAGATTGATGCCGGTACTGCAGATCGCCTGCACTGCCATTTCCTGCCCCGGCTGTTTGGCCAGTGCCCAGGGTTTGTGGTGGTCGATGTACCGGTTGGCCCGGTCGGCAAGCGCCATGATCTTGCGTATCGCCTGGCTGAATTCCCGCGCCTCGAAGTCGCGGGCGATGTCATCACCCGCCTCCACGAACTCCGCATAGAGTTCCGGCTCCGAACAGTTGTCCGCGAGCCGGCCGTCGTAGCGTTTGCCGATGAACCCGGCGCAGCGGCTGGCGATATTGACCACCTTGCCGACCAGGTCGCTGTTGATGCGCTGGATGAAATCGGCCAGGTTCAGATCCAGGTCATCGACGCCGCTGCCCAGCTTGGCCGCGAAATAATAGCGCAGGTATTCGGGATTCAGGTGGTCCAGGTAGGTGCGCGCCTTGATAAAGGTGCCGCGTGACTTCGACATCTTCTCGCCGTTGATGGTGAGGAAGCCGTGCGCGAACACCGCCGTCGGGGTGCGCAGGCCGGCGCCCGCCAGCATGGCCGGCCAGAACAGGGCATGGAAGTAGATGATGTCCTTGCCGATGAAATGATACAGCTCGGCCGTGCTGTCCCTGCCCCAGTAGGCGTCGAAATCGCGGCCGGTACGTGCGCAGAGGTTTTTGAAACTCGCCATGTAGCCGATCGGCGCGTCCAGCCAGACGTAGAAATACTTGTCGGCGGCGCCGGGTATCGGGAAACCGAAATAGGGGGCGTCGCGAGAGATGTCCCACTCCCGCAAGCCCTGTTCGAACCATTCGACGAGCTTGTTGGTGACCTCCACCTGCACGTGCCCGGCCCGGGTCCACTCGCGCAGCAGTGGTTCGAAATCCGCGAGTTTGAAGAAGTAATGCAGGGATTCGCGCGCCACCGGAGTGGTGCCGGATAGCACGGAGACCGGGTTCTTCAGATCGGTCGGCGCATAGGTCGCGCCGCAGGCCTCGCAGCTGTCGCCGTGCTGGCCGGCGGCGCCGCAGCGCGGACATTCGCCCTTGATGAAGCGGTCCGGAAGGAACATCTCCTGCTGCGCATCGTAGGCTTGGGTGATGGTGCGGGTGGTGATGTGGCCGGCTTCGAAGTTACGGCGGTAGATCAGCTCGGCGAATTCCCGGTTCTCGGGGGAATGCGTGCTGTGGTAGTTGTCGAAGGCGATGTGGAAGTCGCGGAAGTCGGCACGGTGTTCGCGCCCGATGCGTTTGATCAGTTCCTCGGATGTAATGCCTTCCTGGCGGGCGCGCAGCATGATAGGCGTGCCGTGCGCGTCGTCGGCGCAGACATAGAGGCAATCATGGCCACGCAACTTCTGGAACCGCACCCAGATGTCGGTCTGGATGTACTCGACCAGGTGCCCCATATGGATCGGCCCGTTGGCATAGGGCAGGGCGCTGGTGACCAGCAGTGTGCGCTTGTTGAGATCCATCGAGCCGTTTCCCGGTTAAAACCTTGTTGCTTGTGTAGATAATCCGCTCACTAGTATGCCATAGACACGCTTTCCGTGCGGTAGCGGGAACCTTCACAGGGGACGCTCCGACGAAGTTCGTGTACAATCGCCGGTCAATTTTCACCTGAATGCCGGGTGCCATCCGCACCCTGTCGTTTCACCAAGGAGTTGACGAATGGCTGAGGTAACCCAATCCCAGATTGAAGCAAAACTGGCCACTTACGTGGATCCCTATCTGGAGCGCGACCTGGTGTCCGCCAAATGCATCAAGAGTATCGCGGTAAGCGGCGATGCCGCCATGGTCGATGTGGTGCTCGGCTTTCCGGCCAGCGGTTACCACGAGCAGCTCTCGGGCATGCTGAAACAGCTGGTCGAGTCGATCGACGGCATCCGCACGGCAAACGTCAAGGTATCCAGCAAGATCGCCGCCCATGCGGCGCAGAAAGGCGTCAAGCACCTCGACAATATCAAGAACATCATCGCCGTGGCTTCCGGCAAGGGCGGGGTGGGCAAATCCACCATGGCGGTTAACCTGGCGCTGGCACTCTCGGCCGAAGGCGCCACCGTGGGCATGCTGGATGCCGATATCTACGGTCCCAGCCAGCCGCGCATGCTCGGCGTGCACGGCAAGCCGGAGTCGCTGGACGGAAAGTCGCTCGAGCCCATGGTGAGCTATCACCTGCAGGCGATGTCCATCGGCTTCCTGATCGACGAGGAAACGCCGATGATCTGGCGCGGGCCGATGGTGACCCAGGCCCTGCAGCAGCTGCTGCATGACACCAACTGGAAGGATATCGACTATTTGATTGTGGACCTGCCGCCGGGTACCGGGGATATCCAGCTGACGCTGGCCCAGCAGGTGCCGGTGAGCGGCGCGATCATCGTCACCACGCCGCAGGATATCGCGCTGCTGGATGCCCGCAAGGGACTCAAGATGTTCGAGAAGGTGGAGGTGCCGGTGCTCGGCATCGTGGAGAACATGAGCATCCACATCTGCAGCCAGTGCGGCCACGAGGAACACATCTTCGGCGAGGGCGGCGGTCAGCGCATGGCCGAACAGTATAATGTCGATTTTCTCGGGGCTTTGCCGCTCGACAAGCGCATCCGCGAGGAGACAGACGCCGGCAGGCCCACCGTGGTGGCGGAGCCGGACAGCCGCATCGCGATGATCTACCGTGAGATCGCCCGGCGCACCGCCGCCAGGCTGTCGCTCAAGAGCAAGGACTACGCCGCGCGGTTCCCCCAGATCGTGATCCAGAACGACTGAGGCGGATAACGCAGGCGGATCGAATCGTGGCTGCCTCAGTAAATCGAGTTTTTTCCTGCAGGAGCGGGCTTGCCCGCGAACACGGCGATCCAAGATCAACAGCTTTGCGAGCATACCCTGAAGGGCACAAGAGCTCGCTACTGCCGTCAGGTTCGGTTTAAATTTTTCGAGGCCGTTGATGTCGATCAAGTCGGACAAGTGGATACGCCGCATGGCCAGGGATCACGGCATGATCGAACCGTTCGAGCCCGGTCAGGTGCGGGAGGGCGCGGCCGGGCGGATCGTCTCCTACGGCACCTCGAGCTACGGCTACGACATTCGCTGTTCCGATGAATTCAAGATCTTCACCAACATCAACTCGGCCATCGTCGATCCGAAGAATTTCGACGCCAACAGCTTTGTCGACGTCAGGGCGGATGTCTGCATTATCCCTCCCAACTCTTTCGCGCTGGCGCGCACCGTTGAGTATTTCCGCATCCCGCGCAATGTGCTGACCATCTGCTTGGGGAAATCGACCTATGCGCGCTGCGGCATCATCGTGAATGTCACCCCGTTCGAGCCCGAATGGGAGGGCCATGTCACCCTCGAGTTTTCCAACACCACGCCGCTGCCGGCAAAAATCTACGCCAACGAAGGTGTGGCGCAGGTGTTGTTCTTCGAATCCGACGAGGTCTGCGAGACCTCCTACCGGGACCGCGGCGGCAAGTACCAGGGACAGAAAGGCGTCACCCTTCCCAAGACCTGAAACAGGTTTCGCAACGCAGCAGCACCATTCGTAAAGAATCAGGCGCGTGGGTTCACGGTGAGAACGCGACGGTTTTTCATCCGGTGGATTCTGGTGTGATGCATGGGTTATGCTTCTTTATATACCATGATGGGGCAACGGGCACGTCCTTAAAACAATACGTTGCTGACCAGCAGCAACGACGCTGCAAAGGAGTTCACTAGTGAAGATCGCCATTCTGTCGCGCAAACGATCGCTGTATTCCACACGGCGTCTGGTCGAAGCCGCGCAGCAGCACGGCCATGAGGCTCAGGTGATCGACACCCTGCGCTGCTACATGAACATCACCTCCCACAAACCGGAGATCCACTACCGCGGCGAGAATCTGACCGGTTTCGATGCCGTAATCCCGCGTATCGGCGCCTCGATCACCTTCTACGGCACAGCAGTGGTGCGCCAGTTCGAGATGATGGGCGTATTCTCGCTCAATGAGTCGGTCGCCATCGCACGTTCGCGCGACAAGCTGCGCTCGCTGCAGCTGCTGTCGCGCAAGGGCATCGGCCTGCCGGTGAGCGGCTTTGCCCATTCGCCGGACGATATCGAGGATCTGATCAAGATGGTCGGCGGCGCGCCGGTCGTGATCAAGCTGCTGGAAGGCACCCAGGGTATCGGCGTGGTGCTGGCGGAGACCCAAAAGGCGGCCGAAAGCGTGATCGAGGCGTTCATGGGCCTCAAGGCGAACATCCTGGTGCAGGAGTTCATCAAGGAGGCTGGCGGCGCCGACATCCGCTGCCTCGTCATTGGCGAAAAGGTGGTTGCCGCCATGATGCGCCGCGCCAAGGAGGGCGAGTTCCGCTCCAACCTGCACCGCGGTGGCTCCGCCGAGCTGATCAGGATCACCCCGGAGGAACGTTCTACTGCGGTGCGTGCCGCCGCCGCCATGGGGCTCAATGTGGCCGGTGTCGACATCCTGAGATCGCATCACGGGCCGGTGATCATGGAGGTGAATTCCTCGCCCGGCCTGGAAGGCATCGAGAAGGCCACCGGCAAGGATATCGCCGGCATGATCATCGACTTCATCGCGAAGGAAGCCAGACCCAACAAGACGCGCACCCGCGGCAGGGGTTGAGGTCGAAGCGCCGTGTGTCGCGGCCTGCTGCCGGATCCGCCGTAACATGGCATACTGTCGACGTGGCGGGAGAAGAACGCCCGGTACATGCGCAGCCAGGGGATTATGACCAACGGTTCATCTTTGCAGATTAACGGTTCCGTCGTCGCTTCCGGGACCAATGTCTATATCGACATCCCGGTCACGCAGCTCTATACCCATGCGCCGGTCACCATTCCGGTGCATGTGATCCACAGCAAGCGCCCGGGACCGCGGCTGTTCGTCAGCGGCGCGGTGCATGGTGATGAAATCAACGGCGTAGAGATCATCCGCCGGGTGCTGAAGCTGCCGGCGCTGAAGCGTTTGCGCGGAACGCTGATCGCGGTGCCTATCGTCAACGTGCATGGTTTCATCAACCAGTCGCGTTACCTGCCCGACCGGCGCGACCTGAACCGCACCTTCCCGGGTTCGGAGACCGGATCACTGACCGCGCGGGTAGCCAATATTTTCCTGCAGGAGATCGTCGCCAAGTGCACGCACGGCATCGACCTGCACACCGCGGCCGTTCACCGCGACAACCTGCCGCAGGTGCGCGGCGACATGGACAACCCGGAGATCGAGCGCATGGCGCATGCTTTCGGTGCACCGGTGATACTCAACGGCGGGCTGGTTGACGGCTCGCTGCGCAAACTCGCCATGGAAGCGGGTGTGCACACCCTGCTCTACGAGGCTGGCGAGGCGCTGCGCTTCAATGAACTGTGCATCCGCGGCGGTGTGCGCGGCGTGACGTCGGTGATGCGCGAACTGGGTATGCTGCCGCGCAGCAAACGGTCACCCAATCGATCCGAAGCCCTGGTGGCGCGTTCCAGCACCTGGGTACGCGCGCCGCAGAGCGGCATCCTGCGTGCGACGGTCGTGCTGGGCGCGCGCGTCAAACAGGGCGCGCGGCTTGGTATCGTCGCCGACCCGTTCGGCGAACGCGAGGTCGATGTCTGCAGCACCGCGTCCGGCATCATCATCGGTCGTACCAACATCCCGCTGGTGCATGAAGGTGACGCCCTGTTCCATATCGCCCGATTCGAACAGCCCAGGGCCGCCGAAGCCGCGGTGGAACAGTTTCAGGCCGAACATCTGAACGATCCTGACCCGCTGCTCGAAGAGGAACCGCCAATCGTCTGAGGCGAGCCTTGCGCCGCCTTGCTCCTGGCATCTCCAGACACCTGCAGCCGGCCGGCATACGACAGGCCTCGGGTTTTGCACCACAGGGGCGCGCAGGGTAGCGGGAAGAGACGCTCGTTGCGGTGCCGGGGAAACGCGGATCCCGGTGAGTTTCCAGCCGATCATCCGTATTACTTTTCCACGCGCAGTGATTCGCTGAAGTCCTCCAGCTCTCGCCGGTACTCGCTCTGGTCCTCATTGCGTTGCAAGATGCGCACCGGCAGGTAATAAAGTTCCGGTGCGCACCAGATGTAGGTCAGTTTTTTCGCGCTGTCGCCGACCCGCTTGAGCTTGACCGTCTCGAAGCTTCCGGCGGGCAGTTCCACGATCTCCGTGCCGATCGCTCGAAAGGCGTACTGCTTGAGTTTTCCGCCGTCGGCCACGGCAAAGGTTTTCCCGGTCGCGCCGTTCTGCAGTTCCAGCATTATGCCGAGCTGGGTCGAGAGTTTGTCCAGCGTCCCGGCCGGTATGGTCATTTCCCACCGGCTGTCGTCGACGTCGTTCACGACCGTCGAGGTCTTCCAGTCGAAGGTCAGCTCGGCGGTGCGTGTGGCGCGTCTTCCACTGCGCAGGTAATGATAGAAAAGTGGGCGGATTCCCGCCTGGTCCATGATGCCCCGGCTCAGTTCGCGCAAATCCTCCTTCAGCAGCCAGGATATCCAGCCGCTCGGCCAGGTGTGGGATTCGTACCGGTAATCGCCGTTTTCCTCCACCGTGAGGGCAACCTCGTTGGTGCCGAGGCGCAGACTGTCGTGCATGATCTTGAAGGTCGCGGTGAAGGACGGCAGGGATGCCGCCTGCAGCGCGGGTAGTTCCAGCACACAGGCCAGCAGCCAGCCAGCGCCGAGAAGCGCATGACGCCCGCGTCGGTTCAAGTCGGCTCCTGCGATCCAGGGAGAAGGAGCCGGGGCCGAATCAGCGGAGCGCCATCGAAGAAGACGACTCCGGTGGCATCCAGCCGAAGGCGCCCCATGGCGAACCAGAGGATCGCCATGGGAAGTATGCGGTGTTCCTGTTCCAGTACCCGGCTGGCCAGCAACCCGGCGTCATCGTTCGCAAGCACCGGTACGCGCGCCTGCAGAATGGCCGGGCCACCGTCCATTTCCGGGGTGACAAAATGTACCGTTGCCCCGCTTTCCCGTTTGCCTGCATCCAGCACCCGCTGATGGGTGTTTATACCGGGGAACTCGGGCAGCAGCGAGGGGTGTATGTTCAGGATGCGCCCGCGGTAGTGAGTCACGAATTCCGGGGCGAGTATCCGCATGAATCCGGCCAGTACCAGCAGACCCGGTTCGAGGGCATCGATCGTTGTCTGCAGCACCGATTCGAACGCGCGCCGGCTGGAATAGCGGACGTGATCGATCACGATGGTGCGGATGCCGAGCAGGGTGGGGCGTTGCAGTCCGGGGGCGTCGGGGCGGTTGCTGATCACGGCGCGGATCTCGACCGGCAGTTCGCCGTCGGCGATGGCATCGAGAATTGCCTTGAGATTGCTGCCACGCCCTGAGATCAGGACTACGACGGGCAGTGGCTTGTTCATGGCGACGACCGTTTCGGGGCGGCGTGGCACAAGATCGGGTGCTTCCCGGTCATGGCTCCAGGATTACGGACGGTTCCCCGTCACCGGCTTCGATGCAGCCGATGTGCCGGGCGGTTTCGCCCTGCGCATCGAGGTGTTCCAGCGTGCGGTCCACATCGGCCGCGGCGACACATACCACCATGCCGAGCCCGCAGTTGAAGGTGCGGAACATCTCGGCGCGATCGACATTTCCCATGCGCTGCAGCCAGTCAAAAACGGCGGTGCGTTGCCATGAGCCGGTGTCGATGCGGGCGCAGGTTCCCGCCGGCATTACGCGCGGCAGGTTCTCGGTCAGTCCGCCCCCGGTGATGTGGGCGAGCGCATGGACCGTGACCATGCCGAACAGGGACAGCAACGGTTTGACATAGATGCGGGTCGGGGCGAGCAGCCACTCCGCCAGGGGTTTCCCATCGAGCGCATCGTCCAGCCTGCTGTGGGTGCGTTCAATGATCTTGCGCACCAGTGAATAGCCGTTGGAGTGCAGGCCCGACGAGGCCAGTCCGATCAGGGCGTCCCCGATCCTCACTTTGCTGCCGTCGATGATGGCCTCCTTCTCGACAACGCCGACGCTGAATCCGGCCAGGTCGTAATCCTCTGCAGCGTACATGCCGGGCATTTCGGCAGTTTCTCCGCCGACCAGCGCCGCACCGGCGAGTTCGCAGCCGCGGGCGATGCCGCCGATCACCCGGGTGGCGATATCGACGTCGAGTTTGCCGGTGGCATAATAGTCGAGAAAGAACAGGGGTTCGGCCCCCTGGACGACAATGTCGTTGACACACATGGCGACAAGGTCGATGCCGATGGTGTCATGCAGGCCGGTATCGATGGCCAGCTTGAGTTTGGTGCCGACACCGTCCGTGCCGGAGACCAGCACGGGCTGGCGGTAGCGGTGCAGGGGAAGTTCGAACAGGGCGCCGAATCCCCCCAGCCCCGCGAGTACGCCGGGGCGCGTGGTGCGGGCCACCGCCGGCCTGATCCGTTCGATGAGGCGGTTGCCGGCCTCGATATCGACGCCGGCATCCTGGTAACTCAATGAATCGGAAAGCTGCTCTGAAGTCTTATTGTTATCCTGCGCGCCCACGTATCGACTCCCAATGAAAGCTGGGCTAATGGTAGCTTTCGCCCGCTGGCGGTGCAAACCCGGTCTGATATGGCCAAAATCCCTTGATGCCCGTATGCTTGGCAGCATCTGCATCCAGCCTGAATGAACCCGTTTATGGATATCAGCTACCCTGAGCTGACACGCCTGCTCGTGATCGGCGCCATCCTGTGCCTGTTGTCGGTATCCGGCAGCGCATCGGCCATGGATAACCTGTTTGAGGCCGATGTGCCGGTCGCCGGTCAGCAGCCTGATTTGCGCAGTGCTTACATGAAGACCGCCCTGCAGGAGGTCCTGGTGCGAGTGACCGGTCAGCCTGATGTGCTGAGGCGGGACTCGGTGCGAGCGATGCTGGACAGTCCCGAACAGTTCGTGCAGCAATACCGATACTATACCGTGCCCGAGAGTACGCCTCCCCGGTTGATGCTGCGGGTGAATTTTGACGGTGGGTCCATCCAGCAGGCACTCAGACAGCAGGGGGTGGCTTACTGGGGTAAAACCGAGAGGCCGGAGATTCTCCTCTGGCTCGCGGTCGAGGACAGCGGCACGCGCTATATTGTCTCGGCGCATGATAACAGTGACGCTGCCCGGGAACTGCAGGCGGCGGCCCGGCAGCGCGGTATCCCGTTGCTGCTTCCCCTGATGGACCTGGAGGACCAGAGCCGGGTGCGGTTCACCGATGTCTGGGGAGGATTCTTCGATGGACTCCTGGCCGCTTCCGCCCGATACAAGCCCGGCGACGTGATGATCGGTCGTCTAAATCGTGATACCTCGGGGGGATGGGAGGCGCGCTGGAACATGCGCGATGGCCGCGATAGCGGTTCCTGGCGCGGCAACGGCGATCGGCTCGGCGATGTGTTGCGGGCTGGCATCGATACGCTATCCGAGCGGCTGGCGTCCGGGCTTGCGGTGGCGGAGGCGGGCCCCGTGACCGGTATGACCAGCATTACCGTGGAGGACGTCAATACCCTCGCGGCTTTCGCGCGTGTCGATGATTATCTTTCCTCGCTCACGACAGTCCGGCGCCTGGCGCTTGAGCGGGTTGACGGTTCAACCCTCCAGTACGCGCTGCAACTTGCCGGGTCCCTGGACGGGCTGACACAAAGCATTGCCATCGGTACGGTGCTGGAACCTTCCCCCGGTGGTGCGCCGGGCGCCTACAGGATGCGACAGTGAAGGCCAGCGATCTGCCGAATATCATAACGTTCATTCGTTTCCTGCTGCTCCCGCCGGTTGTCCTGCTGCTGCTTGATCGCCGCTACGACGCCGCCTTGCTGGTGTTCGCCGTGGCGGGATTCTCGGACGCACTCGACGGATACCTCGCCAAACGCTATCACTGGACCAGCCGTCTCGGCGCACTGCTGGATCCGCTCGCGGACAAACTCATGCTGGTGTCGGGGTTTGTGACCCTGGCATGGCTCGGCCTGATACCCGTCTGGCTGGTCGGGGTGATTATCCTGCGGGATGTGGTCATCGTGACCGGCGCGATCGTGTACAACATGCGCATAGAAAAGCTGGAAGCCGCTCCCAGCGTAGTCAGCAAGCTGAATACCGTTGCGCAGATACTGCTGGTTCTGGCCGTCATGTTCTCGCAGGCCTACCAGCCACTGCCGTCCTTCTGGATGCATGCACTGATCTACGGCGTGCTGATTTTGACGCTCTGGAGTGGTTTCGATTATGTCTGGACCTGGGGACGCAGAGCCTGGCTGCGGCGCGCGCCGTAGCATGAAGCATCCCCAGTTGCCGTTAGGACTCACGCTCAGAGAGAGCGCGCGCTTTGCGAGCTACTTCCCCGGGCAGAACGAGGAGGCCGTGAACAGCCTGCGTGCGTCCGCCGAGGGCCAGGGTGACGCGCTGGTCTATCTTGCCGGCGCGACCGGGCTGGGCAAGACGCATCTGCTGCAGGCGGCCTGCCAGCAGGCGGCGGATGCCGGGCGATCGGTCGTTTACCTGCCGCTGCGGCGCCTGAGCGGTCTGTCGCTGTCCGTGTTCGAGGGGCTGGAGCGAATGGATCTCGTCTGTCTGGATGATGTGGATGCCATTGCTGCCCGCGCCGACTGGGAACGCGCTCTGTTCGATCTGTTCAATCGCCTGCGCGAGTCTGGCGGAACATTGCTGGTGACGGCCGGGAAGCGGCCGGAGCAGAACGGTATTCAGCTGGCTGACCTGGTCTCGCGCCTGTGCTGGGGCGTGACCTATGTCCTCAAGCCGCTGGACGAGGAAACCCTGTTCGCCGCCGTTACCTACCGCGCGTGCTCGCGGGGTCTGGAGTTGCCAGAGGATACCGCCCGATTCCTGCTCCGGCGTTTCCCGCGTGATCTGGCCTCGCTGTGTGATTTGCTGGACCGGCTGGACCAGGCCTCGCTGATTGCCCGGCGCCGTCTCACCATACCCTTCGTCAAGGCGGCCCTCGCAGGAGAATCGGGATAACGCGGATATCGAGCGGCCGCCGTGCCGGCGGTACCGGCTATGGCCGCGGGGGAGCGCCGGACTCGCCGGGTATTTGCGCGTGTTCCGCCAGCGTAATCGACTCGAGCCGGGCCCGAAGCGACCGGTTTTCTTTCCGGAGATCGACGATGCGCTGCTGCAGCGCGGCGACATCCTGTTGTTTGAACAGCAGCAGTCCCACCGATGCCGTGACCATGCCGGTCAACACGATGACGGCGAGACAGAGTGCGAATCCTGTTGAGTGTTTCATGCGGCTCCCCCCGGTGCCGGTTGTTACGTGTTGCCCTGCGAGCTTCAAGCCTTACTATGCGTTACCGCCGGGGTTCAGTCAAAATATCCTTGTCGCCGCTGCAGCCACAAGATGACTCGGGCCGGTTCCCGGCACAGGCTCCGCCACCCGGCGGAGGCAGGTACCATTGAGGTAATCAGATTTCTTTCCCAAGGCGGATATAGGCCATTGCCGCCAGAAACCACAGACTGGTGAGTGCGACCTCAAGCAAGCCAAGGTGGTGCGTCACGGGCGAGCTGTAGGATTCCACCACGCCGTGTGTGAAATAGCACACCGCAAGAAAACAGCTCCAGGCGATGGTGTAGCGGCGCCCGTGCAGCAGGCCGCGCAGGGGGGTGAACAGTGGCAGCACCAGAACCAGCAGCACCAGGGAAACGGGAAGCAGGCTGGAGGGCGCCGCCCAGCCATACCAGGCAACCAGCAGTGTCAGCGTGCCAAAGTAACCGGTAAGGATGAGGGCATAAAGAAACTGCGGCCGCGGCATAAGTTACACTATATTATAACAAATGTTTTATAACTATTAGATAATTAAATATATTGTAACGAGTAATTCCCGCTTTTGCGGGGATGGCAAGCGCAATCAAGTTTCCTTGTCAGATATTATTTCTGTAGCGCCATTGCCGTTTGTGCGATACGCCTGCCCAGGGCGCGACAGAGTTCTTTTTCTTCTTCCGTCAATGGTTGTTTGCTGTCCGTTCCGGCGGTATGGCTGGGTCCGTAGGGTGTTCCTCCGCTGGTGGTTTTCAGCAGGGCGCCTTCAGAATAAGGCAGTCCCAGCAAGAGCATGCCATGATGCAGTAGCGGCAGCATCATCGAGAGCAGGGTGCTTTCCTGACCGCCATGCAAGCTGGATGTCGAGGTGAACACTGCGGCGGGCTTTCCCGCCAGCGCGCCGGATAGCCACAGGCTGCTGGTCGAGTCGATGAAATACTTCAGGGGTGCGGCCATGTTGCCGAAGCGGGTCGGACTCCCGAGTGCCAGTCCGGCGCATTCACGCAGGTCGTCGAGACCGGCGTAGGGCGGACCCTCCCCGGGGATCTCCCCGGCCACTGCTTCGCAGACGGTCGAAACCGCCGGGACGGTGCGCAGGCGTGCCTGGCAGCCGGGGGCTTCCTCGATGCCGCGGGCGATGCGCCGTGCCATGTCCGCGGTGGCGCCGTAGCGGCTGTAATAAAGCACCAGTATCTCGATCATTACGATACACCCCTGGATTGAATGGACAAACAGGACCGAAAGATTACCGCAGAGACGCCGGGAACGCGGAGAAAATCATTCCTATGAATAACCAATGAGGACAGGATCCTCAAATAGTGTTCATCCATGAATAAACAAGCTCACCGCAAAGGCGCAAAGAACGTAAAGTGTTTTATTGTTTTCGTTAGAGAATTTCTCTGCGATCTTTGCGTCTCTGCGGTGAACCGGACGTCACAGGATATCCAGTACGCTTTCCGGGGGGCGCCCGAGGGCGGCCTTGCCGTTGGCGAGAACGATCGGCCGTTCGATGAGCCGCGGATGATCGTGCAGCGCCCTGATGAGTTGCTTGCGCGACAGTCCGGGATCGTCGAGATTCGCCTCGGTGTATTCCTCCTCCTTGTGGCGCATCAACGCGCGCGGTTCCATGCCCAGCAGTTTCAGGATGACGGCCAGTTCCGCTTCGCTCGGCGGGTTCTTCAGGTATTCCACGATATGCGGCTGATGGCCCTGTTCCCGCAGCAGGTCCAGAGCGGCGCGCGACTTGCTGCAGCGCGGGTTGTGGTAGATCGTGACGTCGCTGGTCATGGGCGCTGTCCCTTGTCTGCTTCGGTGGCTTGGCAACCCATTGTAGGAGCGGGCTCGCCTACATGGAAGTAGGCGAGTGGCGTGAGCAGGACACGGAAGCTTTGCCCGCGGACAACGCCGATAATCGGCAAACTTTCTCAGCCTGGGCTGCTCCTGCAGCGAACCACGCTATTGATCGTGCAAGCGTTTGCCATGTTTGACAATCCATCGCAGATGACGTGTGACTACCGGGTTACCACCGGGATCTTGCCGATGCGCATGCGCCATTCCCGTGGACCGCTTTCGTGTATGGAGTTGCCGTGGGCGTCAACGGCCACGGTGACGGGCATGTCCTCGACCTCGAATTCATACACCGCCTCCATGCCCAGTTCCGCAAAAGCCAGCACCCGTGCGGCGCGGATGGCCCTGGAAACCAGGTAGGCCGCACCGCCGGTCGCGATCAGGTAGACGGCCCCGTAGCGGGCGATGGTCGCGACAGTTTGCGGACCGCGTTCCGCCTTGCCGATCATGCCGAGCAGGCCGGTCCTGTCAAGCATGATCTCGGTGAACTTGTCCATGCGGGTAGCCGTGGTGGGACCCGCCGGTCCGACCACCTCGTCGCCCACCGGGTCGACCGGTCCCACGTAATAGATGAAGCGTCCCCTGAAATCCAGGCCGCCGGGCAGCGCCTCGCCCCGCTCCAGCAGGTCGACGATGCGCTTGTGCGCTGCATCCCGGCCGGTGAGCAGCCTGCCGCTGATCAGCAGCGTCTCTCCGGGGCGCCACTGACTGACGGCGTCGCGATCAAGTCCATCCAGATGTACGCGCCGCGCCCGGGTGCCCGGGTCGCGTTCGATGACCGGCCAGTCGTCGAGGTCGGGCGGGTCGAGTCGCGCGGGGCCGCTGCCATCCAGGGTGAAATGCACATGGCGGGTGGCGGCGCAGTTCGGGATGATGGCCACGGGCTTCGAGGATGCGTGTGTCGGGTAATCGCGGATCTTGACATCGAGGACGGTAGTCAGTCCTCCCAGGCCCTGCGCGCCGATTCCCAGGGCGTTGACCTTGTCATAAATTTCCAGACGCAGTTCCTCCAGCCGGTTCGACGGTCCGCGGGAATTGAGTTCATGCATCGTGACGGGTTCCAGCAGCGCTTCCTTCGCCAGCAGCATCGCCTTCTCGGCGGTTCCCCCGATGCCGATGCCGAGCAGGCCCGGAGGACACCAGCCGGCGCCCATGGCGGGTATCTGCTCCAGTACCCAGGCGACCAGATCGTCGCTGGGGTTGAGCATGGCGAATCGGGACTTGTGTTCCGACCCGCCGCCCTTGGCCGCGACCGTGATCCCGAGGCGGTCGCCGGGGACCACTTTCATATGGACGACCGCCGGGGTGTTGTCGCCGGTGTTGCGCCGCTCGCCGGCGGGATCGGCGACGACCGATCCGCGCAGGGGATTTGTCGGGTCGGTGTAGGCATCGTGCACGGCACGGTTGACCATGGTCTCGATGTCACTGTCCGTATCCCAGCATAACTCCATGCCGATGTCGAGGAAGACATTGACGATTCCGGTGTCCTGGCAGACGGGGCGATGCCCTTCGGCGCACAGCCGGGAATTGATCAGGATCTGCGCCATGGCATCGCGGGCGGCGGGGGACTGCTCGGTCTGGTAGGCTGCGTACATCGCCTTTATGAAATCCGGCGGGTGGTAATAGGAGATGTACTGCAACGCATCCCGTATGCTGTCGATGAAGTCCTGTCTGGTAATAGTCGCCATGGTGGAACGCCTGTCTGCCTGAATGCCGGGTGAGTAACCTGTGTCCTGAATTCTAGCCTGAATCAGGCCCGTTCGCGGCCGGGAACCCGATACGGCACGCGTTGTCAGAGTTTTATGTACAATAACGCCTGATTACAGAGGAGCATCACATGCGGCTGGCATTATTACTTTTGGGGGTGTTTGCGGCAATAACGGCGTTTGCGGACCCGGTGGATTTCACCTTGAACGATGTTGACGGCAAGCCGCGCTCGCTTTCCGAATTCCGCGGCAAATGGGTGATTGTCAACTACTGGGCGACGTGGTGTCCTCCCTGTCTGGATGAAATTCCGGACCTGATCGAGTTTCACGAAAAGCACAAGGACAAGGACGCCGTGGTGCTTGGAATCGACTTCGAAGAAGCCGACCGCGAACACCTGCTCGAATTCGTCGACCAGCATTTCATGACCTACCCCGTGCTGAGCATGGATCCGGTTCCGCTAACGCCGCTCGGTCCGGTGCTCGGTCTGCCGACCACGTACATCATTTCCCCGCAGGGCGAACCTGTTGCCCGCCAGGTAGGGCCGATTACCGGAGCAGCCATCGAGGCGTTTCTGGAACGCAAGCAGCAGATGCGGGGATCGCAGAGCACCTCCGGGCCGATGAGTCTGTCAAGCGCGTCTCCCTAGTCATACCACGTCCATGGCCTGCCGACGGTGCCTGGTGAGCGGTCATGTGCAGGGGGTGTTCTTCCGCGCCTCGACGCGTGAGCGCGCCTTGTCGCTGGGAGTGACCGGATATGCACGCAATCTGCGCGACGGTCGGGTCGAAGTGCTGGCCTGCGGTTCCGCCGATGCCGTTGCCGCCCTGTGCAGCTGGTTGTCCGACGGTCCGCCGGGTGCGCGAGTGAGCAGCGTGCAGTGCGAGTCGTACGCGGCGGCCTCACCGCCGACTTTCCAGATCGTATGAAACCGTTCAGTCTTTCATCCCGCCGCTGGCGGGCACATCGGGTGTGAGCACGGTATCGGCCGGAGGATGGCTGGTGTCGGGTTCCGGGTAGTCGAGGGTGTAGTGCAGACCGCGACTTTCCTTGCGCAGTTGCGCCGAGCGGATGATGAGTTCGGCCACCTGCGCCAGGTTGCGCAGCTCCAGCAGGTCATTGGAAATGGTGAAATTGCTGTAGTATTCCTGGATTTCCTGCTGCAGCAGCTCCACGCGCCGGGCGGCGCGTTGCAGGCGCTTGCTGGTGCGCACGATGCCCACGTAATTCCACATGCAGCGGCGCAGCTCGTCCCAGTTATGGCTGACGACCACTTCCTCGTCAGAATCCCTGACCCGCGATACGTCCCATTCGGGGAGCGCCGGCGGTTGCGGTGTCGCAGCCAGCCCGGCGGAAATGTGCTCGCTGGCTGACGCCGCGAAGACCAGGCACTCCAGCAGCGAATTGCTGGCCATCCGGTTGGCGCCGTGCATGCCGGTGCAGGCGACCTCGCCGATGGCGTACAGTCCGGGCAGGTCGGTGCATCCTTGCAGATTCGTCACGATGCCGCCGCAGGTGTAGTGCGCCGCCGGCACCACCGGAATGGGTTCCAGCGTCATGTCGTAGCCGAGTTCGCGGCAGCGCGCGAAGACAGTCGGGAAATGCTCCTTGATGAACGGCGCCGGTTTGTGGCTGATATCGAGCAGGACATACTCAAGTCCGAGCCGTTTCATTTCATGGTCTATGGCACGCGCCACGATGTCCCGCGGGGCCAGGTCGCCACGTTCGTCGAAACGGTGCATAAAGGGTGTCTTGTCGGGCAGCAGCAGATGACCACCCTCGCCGCGTACCGCCTCGGTGACCAGAAAGGATTTCGCCTTGGGGTGATACAGGCAGGTGGGATGAAACTGGTTGAATTCGAGGTCAGCGACGCGGCAGCCGGCGCGCCAGGCCATCGCAATACCGTCGCCGGTGGCGGTGTCCGGGTTGCTGGTGTAGAGATAGACCTTGCTGGCGCCGCCGGTAGCAAGCACGACGCAACGCGCGGCGAACACCTCGACCTGATTGAGTTCCCGGTTGAGGATATAGGCGCCCAGACAGCGATTCTCCTGCTGTCCCAGCTTCGCGCCGGTGATCAGATCGACGGCGATATGGTTCTCAAACAGCGTGATATTCGGCTGTTCCCGCGCCTGTATGGCCAGGGTATTCTCGATCGCCCTGCCGGTCGCATCCGCGGCATGCAGAACCCGGCGCGTGGAATGACCGCCCTCACGCGTCAGATGGTAGTCCTGGTTACCGTGCGTATTGGTATGCCGGGTGAAGGGGACGCCAAGGCCAATCAGCCAGTGGATGGCATCGGGAGCCCTTTCTATGGCGAAACGCACAGCCTCCGGCCGGTTCAGACCCGCACCCGCGATCAGGGTGTCCCTGATATGTGCCTCGAACGAATCCCCCGGGTCGGTTACCGCGGAAATTCCGCCCTGGGCGTAGAGCGTAGAGCCTTCCTCAAGCCGGCTCTTGGACAGCACCGCAACCTGAACCTGCGCGGGCAGGCGCAGCGCCAGGCTCAGACCGGCGCCACCGCTTCCAATGACCAGGACATCAAAATTAAAGGCTGGCGCCATCTCTTGAGCCAATAAGGATTTATGGTTAATGTTGCGCCCGGCTGACGCCGCCCTGGACCGGTGTTACAGTTGCCGGAAATTCTGCCGCGGCGCAGGCCGGAGTATCCGTTGAAAGATATCAGCTTTATATCAAGAAGGGCGAACTATCTGTATCCATTGTTGTCTATCCGGCGCATAGCGTGTATTCCGGATGGCTGGACATGCTCCGGATGAGTGAGAGAAATATCGATCAGGCGCTGGTGGAAAGGGTACAGCAGGGTGACAAGGCGGCATTTGACATCCTGGTTCTCAAATACCAGCACAAGCTCATCAAGCTGGTCAATCGTTATGTACGCGACCCCGACGAAGCCATGGATGTTGCCCAGGAGGCCTTCCTCAAGGCCTACCGCGCCATCAATCGCTTCCGGGGCGAGAGTGCGTTCTACACCTGGATATACCGGATTGCCATCAATACGGCGAAGAATTATCTGGTGGCCTCCGGCCGGCGGCCGCCAAATGATGATATTGATGCACAGGAAGCGGAACAATATGAGGGTGCAACGAGTCTCAAGGAACAGGACACACCGGAGCGCCTGCTGCTGAAAGATGAAATCCATGCGGCCATCACACAGGCCATCGAGGATTTGCCCGATGATCTGCGCACGGCGATCACGCTGCGGGAGCTGGAAGGCATGAGCTACGAAGAGATTGCCCAGACCATGGAGTGTCCGATCGGGACGGTGCGGTCCAGAATCTTCAGGGCAAGAGACGCCATCGATTCGAAACTGCTGCCGCTGCTCAAATAATTTACCGGATGAGTCGACAATGAAATACAGCTTAAATGAACAACTTTCTGCGCTGGTTGACGACGAACTGCCCGGGTCCGAGCATGACATGTTGCTCAGGCGCATCGAAAACGACGAACAACTCTACCAGCGCCTGTCGCGTTATCAATTGATCAGCGATGCCCTGCAAAGTCATTTGCCGGAACGTGTCGACCCGGCATTTTCCCGCCGGGTAAAAGTCCTGTTGCGGTCTGAACCGGCCATGTCCGGTTATTCCCGGCTGGCCACGCTGGCAAGACCGGCAGCCGGCCTGGCGGTAGCTGCCTCGGTGGCGGTGATGGCGGTCATGAGCCTCCAGTCAGTACAGCAGGGAACGCCCTCACCGGCGGAGGTTGTGGCCAGTGCGCCCCCTCCTGCGGGCGATTATGTGCGCGTCAGTGACGAACCTGGCAACCCGTCGGTTGACCGGAAGCTGGATATCTACCTGGTGAACCACAACGAATATGCCGTCAATCGCGGAATGCAGGGCATGCTGCCCTACGTGCGTATCGTGGGACATGAAATGAATCACGGTGTCCGGGAATAGTCTCTTGAAGCCGTCGCTTCTGCTGCTGCTGGTCGCGGCGGTTCTACCGGTTCATGCCGGGAATACGGCGCGCCAGTGGCTGGATGACATGTCCGTGGCCCTGCAGAACCTCGATTACGAGGGTACCTTTGTTTATCTCCATGACGGCAAACTGGAGGCCATGCGCATTATCCATCAGCGCGACGGCGAGTATGAGAAGGAGCGTCTGGTATCCCTGACGGGGAGCGCGCGGGAGGTGATCCGTGATAATCAGTCGGTGACCTGCATCATGCCGGACAGCAAATCGGTCATGGTGGGGCGCAGCCGTCCGCGACAACCCTTCCCGGTGGTGCCGCGTGACCTCGATTCCATCGAGAAATATTATCGCTTCGAGAACATCGGAGATGACCGTATGACCGGGTTCATGTCGCAAGTGGTCACCATTACCCCCAGGGATGTCTACCGGTATGGATATCGCTTCTGGATAGCCAGGGACAGCAAACTGTTGCTCAAGTCCGATCTTGTCGGTGTGCACGGCGTCCCTATCGAGCAGGTAATGTTTACCCATCTGGGGATCGGGAACGAGGTTTCCGAAGAGGGCATGCCGGCCCCGCCCGGTGAAGATGCGCCTGCCTGGCATCATCAGGATATCGGCGGTACGGCCACGGCCGACCCGGGCGAACCCCGCTGGGTGGTGCACCGGCTGCCGGAAGGATTCAGCCTCACCAATTATCAGCGCAAGCGGATGCGGCCCGGTGGTGAAGGAACCGAGCACCTCGTCTACAGCGACGGACTGGCGACGGTCTCGGTCTATGTGGAAATGGCATCGGCTGACGATAACCCACTGACGGGCCTTTCCAGCATGGGCGCCATGAATGCCTACGGGGCTATCGTGGATGGCCACCAGGTGATGGTGGTCGGTGAGGTCCCTGCAGTCACCGTGGAAATGATGGCGCAGTCCATTGGCAGCCGCCGGGATGTTACGAATGATTGAAGAAAATGGCCAGGTAGTGAAGGTTGGGGACGACGGCATCGTCTGGGTTGAAACCCGTCGCTCGAGCGCGTGCGGTGGATGCGCCGACCGCAAGGGTTGCGGTACCTCGGTGCTGGCCAGTGTTTTGGGTCAGCGGCAAGCGCCAGTGCGTGTCATAAACAGCATCGGTGCGGTGACCGGCGACCGGGTGGTAATCGGCATATCGGAGTCCGGTTTGCTGCGTGGTTCCCTGGCCGTGTATGCCGTGCCGCTCGCGGGTTTGTTTATCGGCGCATTGGCCGGCCACTTCCTTGGCGACGGTGGGACACACCGGTATGCCGATCTTTGGGACCTGCTGGGTGCGGCGGCCGGCTTCACGGCGGGGCTCGCCTGGTTGAAGCGGTTCAGCCGGGCCACCGGCCGGGATGAGCGTTATCAGCCGGTTATCCTGCGCCACCAGATGGCGGTCCGGCCATCAGCCCAGGAGATACTTTGAAGTATTTTTCGGGGATCTCGAATGATTCGATTTGTATGTTTTCCGGGAGAAATCCCGATTTTTAGTGGTCACCTTATACCCTGTTTACACGCAGTATGGAGAGTTCAACAATGTTCAAAACTCGCACGTTCCCCGGGTACATCCTGGCAATAATCATCACCGGTTTGGCGTTCGCGCCAGGCGTTCAGGCGAAACAGCAGCTTCCCGATTTTACCGACCTGATCAAGGAGTCCGGCGCCGCCGTGGTGAATATCAGCACCACCCAGAAGGTAAAGACGGGCATGCCGCAGCTGCCGGAAGGCCTCGAAATACCGGACCTGCCGGAGGGCAGCCCGTTCGGCGAGCTGTTCAAGTATTTCTTCGATCAGGAACCGGGCAATCACGGCTACCACGATGCCATGTCCCTGGGTTCCGGGTTCATTATTTCTGAGGATGGCTACATACTGACGAATTATCATGTCGTGAACAACGCCGACGAGATCATCGTGCGGCTCAATGACCGGCGCGAGTTGCGTGCCGAGGTGGTTGGCTCGGACAAGCGCAGCGATGTCGCGCTGGTGAAAATCGATGCCACGGACCTCCCGGTCGTCAAGGTCGGTTCCTCGGCCAATCTGGAGGTTGGTGAATGGGTGCTGGCAATCGGTTCGCCATTCGGCTTCGACTATTCGGCAACCGTCGGCATTGTCAGCGCCAAGGGACGCAGCCTTCCCAGTGAAAATTACGTTCCCTTCATCCAGACGGATGTCGCCATCAACCCCGGCAATTCGGGCGGCCCGCTGTTCAACCAGGATGGTGAGGTGGTTGGCATGAATTCGCAGATCTACAGCCGAACCGGAGGTTATATGGGGCTGTCCTTCGCGATACCGATAGAAGTCGCGATGGATGTGGCGGACCAGCTGAAAACCAGCGGGCGGGTAAGCCGCGGCTGGCTCGGGGTGCTGATCCAGGACATCACCAAGGAACTGGCCGAGTCCTTCGGCATGAGCCAGCCGCACGGCGCTCTGGTTGCCAAGGTATTGCCCGACAGTCCGGCCAAGGCCGCCGGCATCAGGGTGGGTGATGTCATTGTGTCATTCAACGGCAAGGCGATCCAGGAATCGGCCAGCCTGCCGCCGATCGTCGGCAGTACCAAGGTGGGCAAGGACATTCCCGTTGGGATTATCCGCGATCGCAAGCAGATAGAGCTCAAGGTCAAACTGGGTGAATTACCGGAGGAAGCATCCGCCATCCCGGCAGCGAGGAAATCCTCCGTTGAAAAAACCAGCCGGCTTGGCATCAGCGTGGCGGATCTGACCGACGATCAGAAACAGGAACTCGAACTCGACGGCGGCGTGCTCGTGCAGCGCGTCGTCGAGGGCGCGGCGTCGAAGTCGGGCATTGGCAAGGGCGATGTGATCCTCAGCATCAATAACGAAACCGTCAAGAACGCCAAACAGTTCGGCAAGCTGGTCGATGCCTTGCCGGCCGGCAGATCCGTCGCCGTGCTGGTGCAGCGCGAGGGGAATCCCACCTTCCTCGCCATCAAGGTGCCGGATGAGAACTGAACGCCGGCGCCCTCCAGCCGTGCGGTTGGCGTGTTGACGCGCGAACTGACGGTTTTTGTGCGACAGGGCTGCCATCTGTGCACAGACATGCTGCAATCCCTGGAGTACCTGAAGTCCGAGCTGGACTTCAGGTACCGGGTGCGGGATGTGGATGAGGATGCGGCGCTGGCGGCCCGGTACGGTGACCGGGTCCCGGTGCTGGTGGCCGATGCGACCGAGCTATGCTGGTATTTTCTCGACACCGATCGCCTGCGCGAGTATCTCCTCTCGACGTGAATGTGTATAATAAAAAACCTCAAGCACAATCAGGCAGTTAACTGCCTGCTTTATTAACAGTATCCCGGAACCGTAATCAACCGAGCCTTCTCTGTCCCGCGGGAATGACAGCCGTTGTTGTCAACCCTGACGGGGCCACGGCCGACATTGCCCAAGCTGCCATGACCGAGCGTCAAAACGTCCGCAATTTTTCGATCATCGCCCACATCGATCACGGGAAATCGACGCTGGCGGATCGGCTCATCCAGATCTGTGGAGGGCTCAGCGACCGCGAAATGTCGGAACAGGTGCTGGATTCCATGGACCTGGAGCGTGAACGCGGCATTACCATCAAGGCGCAAAGCGTGTCGCTCAAGTACCGTGCCCGCAACGGCGAGGATTACGACCTGAACCTGATCGATACGCCCGGGCACGTTGATTTTTCCTATGAAGTGTCGCGTTCACTGGCGGCCTGTGAAGGCGCCCTGCTGGTTGTCGACGCCGCGCAGGGGGTGGAGGCGCAGAGTGTTGCGAACTGCTATACCGCCATCGACCAGGGCCTTGAAGTGGTGCCGGTGCTGAACAAGATTGATCTGCCGGCGGCCGATCCGGCACGCGTGATTCAGGAAATCGAGGAGATCATTGGTATTCAGGCTTCTGACGCGGTGCGTGTCAGCGCCAAGACCGGTGAGGGCGTGGTCGATATGCTGGAGTCACTGATCCAGCGGATACCGCCGCCGCGGGCTGATACCACGGCCCCGCTGCGCGCGCTGATCATCGACTCCTGGTTCGACAATTATGTCGGCGTGATCTCGCTGGTCAGAATCGTGGACGGCACGCTTTCCCGGCGCAACAAGATTCGCGTCATGTCCACGGGGCGAACCTTCCAGGTCGAGAAGCTGGGTGTTTACACGCCCAAACCGACAGACCGCGACCAGCTGCAGGCCGGTGACGTCGGCTTCGTCTTCGCCGGCATAAAGGAGATCGACGGCGCACCCGTGGGAGACACCCTTACCCGTGTCGATCAGCCGACGGATCAGCCCCTGCCGGGTTTCATGATGGTGCAGCCGCGTGTTTTCGCGGGTCTGTTTCCGATCAGTTCGGACGATTACGAAGACCTGCGCGAAGCCCTGCAGAAACTGCGGCTGAATGATGCCGCACTGCATTATGAACCGGAGACCTCGCAGGCGCTGGGCTTCGGCTTTCGTTGCGGGTTCCTGGGCATGCTGCATATGGAGATCGTGCAGGAGCGGCTGGAACGCGAATACGACCTGGATCTGATAACCACCGCACCGACGGTGGTCTACGAGATCCTGACGACCCGGGGCGAGGTTCTGCAGATCGACAACCCGACCAGCCTGCCGCCCGTCAACCAGGTCGAGGAGATCCGCGAGCCGATAATAGAAGCCAGTATCCTGGTGCCACAGGATTATCTCGGGGCGGTCATTACGCTATGCATCGAAAAGCGCGGCATCCAGAAGGGTCTGCAGTATCTGGGAAAGCAGGTGTCCTTGCGCTACGAGCTTCCCATGAGCGAGATCGTGCTGGATTTCTTCGACCGGCTGAAATCGGTCAGCCGCGGCTATGCCTCGTTCGATTATCATTTTGTCCGTTTCCAGCAGGCGCCGCTGGTCAAGCTTGATATACTCATCAACGGCGAGCGGGTCGATGCGCTCTCGGTTATCGTGCATCGCGACGTCGCACAATACCGCGGCCGGGTACTGGCGGACAGGATGAAGGAACTGATTCCGCGCCAGATGTACGAGGTCGCGATCCAGGCCTCAATCGGCGCCCAGATCATCGCGCGGACCACCGTCAAGGCCCTGCGCAAGAATGTCACGGCCAAGTGTTACGGCGGCGACATCACGCGCAAGCGCAAACTGCTGGAGAAACAGAAAGCGGGCAAGAAACGCATGAAACAGTTTGGCAAGGTTGAAATACCGCAGGCCGCCTTTCTTGCGGTGCTGCGGGTTGGTAATGAATGATGCCGGCGGCATGCCTATAATGGCAGTCCTGCGGTAATCCCCACTGAGCGAGAACAACGATTATGAATTTCGATTTTCCGACCCTGCTGGTCGCGGCGACGTTTTTTACGGGTGTGGCCTGGGCCGCCGATGCCCTGGTCCTGGCGCCGCGCCGCGCCGGAAAAGCCCGGCAGCTCGAACGGCAGGGGATGTCCCCGGAATCCCGGGAGGTCGCGGCAGTGCTCAAGGAACCGACCTGGATCGAGTATTGCAAATCCTTTTTTCCGGTTATCCTCGCGGTGCTGTTGCTGCGGTCGTTCCTGGTCGAGCCGTTTCGCATTCCCTCCGGCTCGATGATGCCGACCCTGCTGGTGGGCGACTTTATTCTCGTCAACAAATATGACTACGGGGTCCGGCTCCCGGTGCTCAATACGAAGATCATTGATATCGGCGAGCCGAAGCGCGGCGACGTAGTCGTGTTCAGGTACCCCAAAGACCCGTCGGTCGATTACATCAAGCGGGTGGTGGGTTTGCCGGGGGACCGTATCGGTTACTATAACAAGATACTCCATATCAACGGCAAGCCGGTCGCCCAGGTTCCCGCCGGCGTCTATGTCGGTAAAGGCTCCGGGGTTTCCATGTCGGGCGCCGGCGAGCGTCAGGAACAGCTGGGTGACGTGCAGCACCAGATTCTGGTGATGCCGCGTACACCCGGCCTGGAAGGCGAATATGTGGTCCCGGAAAATGAATATTTTGTCATGGGGGACAATCGTGATAATAGTAATGACAGCCGCTACTGGGGTACGGTGCCCGAGGAAAACCTGGTGGGCAAGGCGTTTCGAATCTGGATGAACTGGGACAGCGCCAACGGCGGCATCGAGTGGGACCGGATTGGCAAGAAAATTCAATAGGACTGACGCGAGGATATCGGTATGCAATCTCTGAAACGACAAACTGGCATGACGGCCGTCGGCTGGCTGATTGTGCTTGCGCTAATCGGTTTTTTTGTGCTGTTGACGCTCAGGATGCTGCCATCCTATCTCGAATACTACAAGGTGGTGTCTTCGCTGGACTCTCTTGAAAAGGAAAAGCTGGAATCACCCCTTGCGATTCGCAAGCTTCTTGAACGCCGCTTCGATATCAGCTACGTCGAGACCATACAACCCAAGGAAGTGATCATCAAGCCGACAGGACCGAATTTCCGGGTGATCGCGGACTACGATTCGCGCAAGCATATCTTCGCCAATGTCGACGTGGTGATGAGTTTCTATAAGGAAGTCCTGGTGCGCTCTCGTTGACGAGTTCGCCGGAAGCACTGACAAAATCGCTTGGCTACCAGTTTGACGACCCGAAACTCCTGAAGCAGGCGCTGACTCATTGCAGTGCCGGCAGCAGGAACAACGAGCGACTGGAGTTTCTCGGCGACGCACTGCTCGGGTGCATCATCGCGGCGGAATTGTTCGACCGCCACCCGAAGGCCAGGGAAGGTGAACTCAGCCGCCTGCGCGCCAGTCTGGTGCGGCGCGAGTCGCTGGCCGAACTGGCGCAGGGCCTGGAGATCGGCCGGTACCTGAATCTGGGGGCCGGTGAGCGCAAAAGCGGCGGACATAACCGCAATTCCATTCTGGCTGATGCCCTCGAGGCCGTCTTCGGCGCGATTTACCTCGACGGCGGTTTTGTCGCCTGCCGGCAGAGCATTCTCGGGCTGTTTTCGGACAAGCTTGCGGCTGTCGCTGATCCGGAGACGCTGAAGGATGCCAAGACACGCCTGCAGGAGCATCTGCAATCCCGCCAGATGGCGCTGCCCGAGTACACGGTCATCGAGGTGAGCGGTGATGCGCACGCCCAGTCGTTCCGGGTGCAATGCACCGTCGGCGACAGCCGGCTCGCGCCCACGCAAGGTGGCGCCAGGAGCCGTCGTCAGGCCGAACAGAAGGCCGCCGGCAGGATGCTCGAACAACTGGAAAATGCAGACTGAATCCATGCCAGGAGATTATCGCTGCGGTTACATAGCCCTCGTCGGACGGCCCAACGTGGGCAAATCGACGCTCCTCAATCGCCTCATCGGACAGAAGATCAGCATCACGTCACGGCGTCCCCAGACTACCCGCCACCGCATCATCGGCATCAAGACACTCGCAAACGCACAGTTTGTCTATGTGGATACACCCGGCATGCACGGCTACAGCGGGCGCGCCATGAACCGGCACATGAACCGCACGGCTACCCTTGCGCTACGGGATGTGGATGTCGTGGTGTTCCTCGTCGAGGGCCTGCGCTGGACGCCCGATGACGATCTGGTGCTGGCCGAACTGGAACGACTCGACCGCCCGGTGATACTCGCCGTGAACAAGGTGGATCTGATCGCCGACAAGGAAACCTTGCTGCCGGGGCTGCAGGCGCTCTCTGAAAAGCGCGTCTTTACCCAGATTATTCCGCTGTCGGCACTCAGGGGCGATAATGTGGCGGAGCTGGAGAGCTGCGTGGAAATGTTGTTACCGGTTGGTGCGCCATTTTTTCCCGACGACCAGGTCACTGACCGCAGCGAGCGTTTTCTGGTGGCCGAACGCATCCGCGAAAAACTGTTCCGCAAGTTGACCAAAGAACTGCCCTACGGCCTGAGCGTGGAGGTGGAGCATTTCCGCCGTGAACGTTACACCATACATATCCATGTCCTGATCTGGGTGGAGCGTCAGAGCCAGAAGAGCATCGTCATCGGGAAGCAGGGGGCGGTGCTGCGCGAAGTTGGCCAGCAGGCCCGCCTCGAGATCGAGAAAATGCTGGAGAGCAGAGTTAACCTGAAGCTGTGGGTGAAGGTCAAGGAGGGCTGGGCGGATGATGAACGGGCCCTGAAGAGTCTGGGTTATTCCGATGAGGGTTAATCCTGGTTCGGTTTGGTACGCGCGGCTTGCCGTTGCCGCAGTAGCAACATGATTCCTTGCTCCGACAGGTTCCTGGCATGAGCAACCGACGCCTGGTCGTGCTCGAACCGGCCTACGTCCTGCATCACTATCCCTACCGTGATTCCAGTCTGCTGCTGGAGGTGTTTTCCCGGCATCATGGCAGGGTGGGCCTGGTGGCACGCGGAGCCCGTTCGGCTCGGGCGCGCTGGCGTGGCCAGCTGCAGGGATTCAGTCCCCTGCTGCTGTCATGGAGCCTGCGCGGCGAGCTGGGCACACTGACCGGGCTCGAAACCCGGGGCGTGAACGTGATGCTTGCCGGCCGGCATCTGCTGAGCGCGTACTACCTCAATGAATTAATCCTGCGACTGCTGGCGCGCCATGATCCCCACGCGGGAATTTTCGATGCCTATGAGCAGGCGCTGCGGGAACTTGACGGACGCAAAGAACCGGCGCTGCGGATCTTCGAGAAACGCCTGCTCGATGAGCTCGGTTATGGCCTGTTGCTCGACCGGACGGCGGATTCCGGCCAACCGGTCGAACCGGAAGCGACCTACGCCTACCAGCTGGAGCGGGGGCCGGTCAGGTGCGATAATCCTTCGGATTCGGGGCTTTACCTGCGTGGATCGAGTCTGCTCTCCCTGCATCACGAGGCGCTCGCCGAGCAGCAAGCCAGCCGTGACGCCAAATGCCTGCTGCGGGCGGCGCTGTCGATCTACCTCGGGTCGAGGCCGCTCAAAACACGTGAGGTGTCGCGGCGGCTGGTGACATTCACCGCAGCGGGACGGGAGACGCAGGAGCCGCGCGACCGGCGCTGATGGCTAGGAAGGGCAGAGGGCTTATGGCGATTGATTCGGACATTTTGCTGGGCGTCAATATCGACCACGTGGCCACACTGCGCCAGGCACGGGGTACGCGCTATCCGGACCCGGTGCAGGCGGCCATCGAAGCCGAACAGTCGGGCGCCGACAGCATTACCCTGCATCTGCGCGAGGACCGGCGGCATATCCAGGAGCGCGATGTCAGCCTGTTGAACGACATCCTGCAGACCCGCATGAATCTGGAAATGGCCGTAACCGAAGAGATGCTCGCGCTTGCCGAGCGACTGCAGCCGGCGGATTGCTGCCTGGTGCCGGAGCGGCGGGAAGAGTTGACTACGGAGGGAGGCCTGGATGTCGCCGGCCAGTTGCCTCGTATCCGCGAGGCCTGCGCGCGGCTTGCCGCCGCCGGCGTGCGGGTGTCGCTGTTCATCGATGCCGATGCCCGGCAGGTGGCTGCGGCGACCGCCACCGGGGCGCCGTGCATTGAAATCCATACCGGACACTACGCCGACGCGGCCACCAATGAGTTACAGCACGTGGAACTCGCGCGGGTACTGGAATCCGTCAGGCTTGCCGTGGATGCGGGGTTGCGGGTGCATGCCGGGCATGGCCTGCATTACCACAACGTCCACGCCATCGCCGCCATCCCGCAGATCCGCGAACTGAATATCGGGCATGCCATTATCGCCCGCGCCCTGTTCACCGGGCTGGGCAAGGCGGTGGCGGAGATGAAGCGGCTGATGCGGGAAGCCAGGCGCATGTAAAACCGTCTCCCGGTCAGGTGCCGCTATACCCGCTGCAGGCCAGCAGGTCATCGATCAGCCGGATAGCCTTGCCGAAGGACGGTCCCGTCAGTCCGGCATCTCCGGATTTGATCGTTTGTTTTAATTCACGCAGCGCCCTGGCCAGTTCCGGGAGGTCGCAGTAGACCACCGCACCCAGCAGTTTGTGTGCGGATCTTTCCAGTTGCTCGTTGTTTCCATTCAGATAAGCCAACTGGAGGTCCCGGCGATGTTCGGGCAGTTCCAGCAGCAGCCGTGCGAACAGTTCGCTGGCCAGTTTGACCGACAAGCCGGCCGGGACCGTGCCAGCAAATTCCCTGTCGCCGTACTGGACGATCTCCGCCTGACCGTTTGCACTGGTCTGCGTGTCGTAGCGGTTTTCATCGCGCGGGTCGCGCCCGGCGGCATACGGTTCCAGGATCGCAAGACGTCTGCCGCGACGAAGCGATTTCTGCGAGTGTCGACTGTCCATGCCGGTTGATCTCCTGATGCCTTCGATACGCAAACCGATACTAGTCGAAGCGCCAGGGTATATCCATACGGAGCATCGCTGTCGGTGATCAACGCAACTTTCGGTATACTATCCGCCGGTACCTCCGACACGGCTGAGACATGAGCTATCCCACGCTTGAATCCATGATCGGCAATACGCCGCTGGTACGTCTGCAGCGGCTTCCGGGCAACACGCGAAATACCCTGCTGGTCAAGCTGGAAGGCAATAACCCGGCAGGTTCGGTCAAGGACCGCCCTGCCTACAGCATGATCCGGCATGCCGAGGCACGCGGTGACATCATGCCGGGCGATACCCTGATCGAGGCCACCAGCGGCAATACCGGGATCGCGCTCGCGATGGTGGCGGCGATCAAGGGGTATCGCATGGTGCTGATCATGCCGGAACACATGAGCGTGGAGCGGCGCGCGGTGATGAAGGCTTTCGGGGCGGAGATCATCCTGGTGAGCAAGGCGGCCAGCATGGAGGGCGCGCGCGACCTGGCGCTGGAGATGCAGGCGCGCGGGGAGGGGAGGGTGCTGGACCAGTTCTCCAACCCGGACAATCCGCTGGCCCATTACGAGAGAACCGGTCCCGAAATCTGGCGCGATACCGGGGGTTCGATTACCCACTTCGTCAGTTCCATGGGCACCACCGGGACGATCATGGGAACCTCGCGCTACCTTAAGGAAGTGAACCCGGCGATTGAGATCGTCGGCGTCACCCCGACAGAGGGTTCCTCGATCCCCGGGATACGCCGCTGGCCCGAGGAATACCTGCCTTCCATTTTCGACGCGACACGCGTCGATCGCACCATCGAGGTCAGCCAGGCGGATGCGGAATGCACTACGCTGGAGCTGGCGGCGAAAGAAGGCATCTTTGCCGGCATCTCCTCCGGCGGTGCGGTGGCAGCGGCTCTCTCCCTGTCGCGCGAGGTGGAGAACGCCGTCATTGTCGCGATCATCTGTGACCGCGGCGATCGCTATCTCTCCACAGGCATATTCCCCGATTGACCGGGTGATTTCACGCTGGCGTGCAGGTGGCACCCTGCTGCTGGGGCTGGTCCTGCTGGCGGCGGACAATCCGGTTAGCCATGGCGTCGAGGAAATCCAGCTCACGCTGGGTGACATCGAAGGCGCCGGCTGGTCGCTCGAGGGCGTAGAAGCCCGACTTGCCTGGCTCGATGATCACACCGCCGTCCTGCGGCTGAAAGCGGCAAAGGTCCTGTTGCCCGAACCGCTGGGCAGCATCTCCGGGCTGAGCGGCGAATGTCCGCAACTGGCGATCACGCCGCAGAGGGTTACCTGTCATGAAGCCACCTTGCGGCTTGGTCCGGGTGACATGGGTGCACAGCAGCTGCGCGTCGATTTTGACTACCGGGTGGATAGCGGTCGCCTGCAACTCGCCGTGGACAGGCTCCGGGTGGACGGCGGCCAGGTCGCTGCAAACATGGAACTGGAGCGTGCAGGGTGGAAGCTGAACGTGCAGGGAAGTGCGCTGCAACTGACCGCCGTATCGGCCCGCCTGGTGGAGGCCGGCGTGCTGCCGGCGCCCCTGTCGGGAGCTGGTGCGCTGGAGTTTACCGCCAGGCTGCAGGGTGAAGGTGCTCGGTTGCAAACTGGCCGTTTGTCCGCGCGCTTTCAGTCGACGGAGTTCTCCGATGCCCAGGGACGTTTGTCGGGCGTCAATCTCGGGCTCAGCATCGATGCCATGGTGAAACCGGTTGCCGATCGATGGCAGATCACCGGCAGCCTCGTCGGCAATCAGGGACAGCTCTATATCGAGCCGGTATTCATCGATCTCGATCCCCGACCGGTCCATGCCAGCGCCGGGTTCGAGTGGCGGCCCTCCACCGGACAGCTGCGGATCCGCTCATTCGATTATGACCATCCGGGCACCGTCAGTCTGCACGCTACGGGTCTTCTCAGCCTGGAACGAACGGCCCGGCTGGTGGATCTTTCCCTCGATATCACGCAGGGGCGCTTCCCCGGCCTGTTCGACACCTATCTCCAGCCCTGGCTGAACGACACGGCGCTGGCTGATCTGCAGTTGGGGGGATCCGTCATGGCGGCCATCCGCTGGAAGCAGGGGAGAATTGCCGGTATTCGCCTGGACCTTGACGATGTCTCCTTCGATGACCGGGAGGGCCGTTACGGACTGGTCGGATTGCAGGGCTGGATCGACTGGGCTGCGGAGGAAGCAAGCCGTCACTCCGACCTGCGGTGGCGGGACGGGCATCTCTACCGGGTGCCGCTGGGTAGGGGACAGATCGCCGCGGAATCGGCCGAGTCGAAGCTGCGTCTGCGGGAACCCGCGCGCATCAGCGTGCTGGACGGCGAGTTGCAGATCGACGACTTCGAACTCGCATTTCCTGCGGATTCTCCCTGGGGCTGGCACATCGACGGCATTCTGACACCGGTATCCCTGCCCCAATTGTGCCAGTCACTGGACTGGCCGGAATTCGCCGGCAAGCTTTCCGGTGTCATCCCGAACGTGCGCTACGCCGCCGGCAGGCTCGAGGTCGGAGGCATGCTGCTGGTGCGGGCATTTGACGGTGACATCACCCTCGCCAACCTGCAGCTGTCGCAGCCCTTGTCCACGGTCCCTCGGCTACGGGTCGATGCGCGGGTGGACAATATTGATCTTGAAGCGCTGACCGGGGCCTTTTCCTTCGGCAGGATCGAGGGCCGTCTGAATGGCCGCGTCGATGGGCTGGACATGGAAGCCTGGCGCCCGGTTGCCTTCAATGCCGCCTTTGCCACCCCCGCGGGCGATACCTCGCGTCATCGCATCAGCCAGAAGGCTGTGGATAACATCTCCAGCATCGGTGGCGGCGGCGTCGGCGGGGTTCTGTCGCGCAGCATGCTGCGTTTTTTTGACGACTTCCCCTACGACAAACTGGGCATCAGCTGCCGTCTGGAAAACGGGACCTGTGAAATGGGCGGCGTCGCGCCGGCCGCAAACGGTTACTATATCGTCAAGAGCCGATTCTTGCCGCCACGACTCGATGTCATCGGATATGCCGACCGCGTCAACTGGCGCAGCCTGGTCGCGCAGCTTGTTGCGGTGACCCGGCGGCAGAGTGGCGCCGTCACGCAATGATCGGGATCCGGTATGGTGTTAACCTGTGCCGGTCAGAAACGTTAGTAGTCGGTTAACAAGGAGTTCATGAGCAAGTAGACATATCAGTCCCGGTTACACCGTGAATTTATCAATGCTGCCGACGCTCCGTGATTATTATGTCTATTTTATTTGCGTTCACCGAATAAACACCGTTTTCACCGCAACGACGCAAAGTGCGCAAAGCCGTTTAATGGTTTTGTTTTAATAAGTTTCTTCGCGAATCTTGCGTCTTTTCGGTGAGTTTGATTCTTTATGGGCGAACACTGTTTACTTTCATTCGGAATATTCATTCCGTGGATACATGAGGACAAACGATGCAGATTCTGCGTACACCCATGACCCTGCTGCCGGTGCTGTTCGCCGCAGCGTGTGTGACGATCAATGTGTATTTTCCCGCCGCGGCTGCGGAGAAGGCGGCTGACAGAATTATCCGTGATGTTTATGGTGAAGACCCGGCGAAGGCAACCGAACCGCACTCCAGGAACGACCGCCCCGCAGCCGTGCGGCCTGCGGGATACGCCCTGCTGGACTGGTTCATCCCGGTGGCGCATGCCGAGGCTGATCTCTCGGTCAACACACCGGCGATCCGGCAGCTGCAGGCCGATATGGAGAAACGCCACAAGGAACTTGCGCCTTATTACGCCTCGGGAGCAGTCGGCATGACGCGCAACGGCGAAGTCGCTGTCCGCGACCAGAAGCTGGTGCCGTTGCAGGACCGTAACCAGGTGAAGAAACTGGTTGTCAGAGAAGACCAGGATCGCAGCGCCCTCTATGCCGAGATCGCGCGGGCCAACGGTCACCCGGAATGGGAGCCGGACATACGCCAGATCTTCGCCCGGCGCTGGGTGGACAATGCCCCGGGCGGCTGGTGGTACATGGACGCCAGTGGCGCCTGGAAGCAGAAATA
>JBAVKA010000226.1:0-6859 GCA_049688075.1 Gammaproteobacteria bacterium | reverse complement strand
TTGGCACGATGAAGTCATTCCCAGTAGGATGCTTGGAAGTTGTAGAAAATAGATAGCGCTTAGCACTGGTCTTATAGGGGTAAGCAATGTGAAGGAGGCAACCATGAACAAGATCATCATAGCGCTGATGGCGATCAACTTCCTGGGCGATCCCGATCTGCAGTATCTGGGCTGGCTGGGCGACATGAAGATCTATATCGTCACTGCCGCCATCGCGCTGGTCTCCATGCCCTGGATCGCCTCGCAGCTCGACGGTTGACCCCCGCACCGTGACGGCCCCGACACCGTCCCTCCGCACGGCGGCCTCCGGGCCGCCGTTTTTTTTGAACAAAAAAGCGCCCCAAAGCATCAGGGGCGCTGAATTATTTTTGTGCGTGGCAGGTTATTAACATCATTTGCCACGATTAAAACGATACGCAATTCACGACGGCCAGTGAATTGGCCTCAAGTACAACCCTGACAACCTCTATGGCGATCTACTTCTTGGCGTTTTTCCAGGCACACCGAATCAGGCTGGTGGTTGAGTATTCCGGAGCCGCAGCTCGCGCTCGTGCAATGCCAGCCTGAGCACCTCGCTTGCCGGAATGCGACCGGCCAGCATTGCCTGCAGCCTCCTCCAATCCCCCGTGCTTCGCAGGAAGTGTGAGGCATACTCACACCGGCTCCTATCCTGGTGTTTCAGCATTTCAATGGGTGCAATCATGGCAACTTCACCGGCCGCAGGACAATGCAGCGAAATAACAGCGGCTTATACGATATCTATCAGTTCTTCAAAAAAGCCCGTCATGCTTGCGGGTCTCGGTTGTTTGGTCCAGGCGTATCCTGCCATTCAACGACGTGCAGGAGGCTTATTACCCGGGGTATTTTATTCGCCCACGCCCGGTAGACTTTCAGGATATGTCCTTACTAACACGATGTATATTGTTCATAGGTACGATCTGACAATAGAACGCCACCAGAATATGGGACTGTACCTCTCTAAATACAATTTTGGCGTCCGCACTGATCGGGGCGATGAAGTCACTGCACAAGCGTATACCGACCATCATCGCCCCGGCCTGTCAGGACCTGTGGCTGGCCCCGCGAGTGACGTACAAGGTCAAGATCATGGGTTATTTCAACTCGGCACCCTCCGGCCGATTGGTGACCTATCCGATCAGTCCGTGGGTCAATGCCCCGAAGCACGATGATTTGCGCTGCATGGAGCCGGCAGGTGATATGTTGAAAGGTCAGGGATGAACCCAAAATGAGACATTCCCGACACGCCAGTAATACATGTGGATACAGGGTGCCTCATGACGGCTTCCGGTCATAAATTGCCGTTCCTCATCTTCATGTAAAGGTCATGAGTGCAGCATATTCAGGACATTTTGATAGGCTATGTCTTGGGGGTTGTATTGATGATACCTGTATCATAAAGCACCCTCATTTGCGACATCGTCCATGGTTGACTGACTGCAAGCATTCTTGATCGCGCAATTCCAGAAACATTAAGCCTGCAAATCGTAAGTGGGATTATCTTTGACGATGCCGGTCAGATTAACGGCAGGACGGTTTCATTTGCGCCCGTCGGTGCCATTGCGGCTCAGTTCGGTCAGCAGTTCGAGCTGCACATACTGGATTTTAATCAGGCGTTCACATTGCCGGGAAAGCAGGTGGCCCCTCTTATCGTGCAGATGACGGACTTCGAATTCCGCCTTGAGGTTGATTTGATAATCGTGCTGCCCCCGCACCCGGTCTCTTTCCTTCTGACGGTTCTGGCTCATCATGATGACCTGCGCCTGCACAGCCGCAATGCATGAAAAAATCAGGTTGAGCAGGATGTACGGGTAGGAGTCGAAAGGATGGATCAGCAGTCCAACGCTGTTGCTGCCGACCCACACCGCCATGAATACGTCGAACAATATGAGAAATGCCCAACAGCCGCCGAAGGCGGCGACCCTGTCGGCCATACGCTGTCCGACAGTCAGGCCGCGTTCGAAAGTCTGTTCGGTGTTGCTTGTCAATACCTCATAACCGCGCAGGCTCTTCACTACCTCAGCATCCAGCGCCGTCAGTTCACCACGTTCCGAGGAAATCATTCTCTCGATACGGCGGGTGCAAAAGACAGCCAGATCGGGTCGGCAGATTAGCCTTCGGACGACCACTGCGGATATTGTTCACGAATCACCTCGACTACCGGCTCTTGAATCGAGGTGGCTGGACTGACCATAAAGGCGCAAACCGGTCCACAATACTGATGGGAACAAGATAAGAACTGGAGAAGGAAAGCTCAAAACCCAGCAGCAAGTCGACCACACCCACCAGGGCAACGAAAGCCACGCCGACCAGAAACACTACCGGAGGAGATCTGTTTTCCGGTAACGCATTGAGAAATGGGCGCCTTTATAGGGATTCCCGACACTTACTGCAGTAGTGATCGTTGTCAAAATCCGATCGCCCCCGCCAACCTCAAAATACGAAACCGTCATCGGTTCCTATAAGGATCGTACTATCGACCATATTTCCCAGCTATTGGGAACGAGCCGTGTGGCAGTAGGCAATATCCTGATGTGTACCTCTACGAGACGCTGCGTCTCGGACGTCTGTATTGCCTGGGGCGTAACGTGCCGTGTGCGAAGACGTGAGTTTCCTGTCCGGGAGCTGAATGCGGGAAATCTGCAAGTCCAGTTCGATGAGAAGGATTGGAAACGGAGTTGTGGTCCGGCTATTGTGGCACGGCCGGACGAAAGATGCGGTAACAGATATCAGTGGCTACACATCAACCATTGTCCGGTCCAGACGGTGGTATAAGTACGTAGAAATACGTATTTATCGCTGTTTCAATTGGAACGCATGAAGACCAGTGTTGAGCGTGGATGACCTCTGCGCTGCTTGATTGTCCGACACATCATCGACACGGCGTCGCGACCGGTATCGAAAGCAACACACCAGAATCGAAAAGGAGGTAAAGTCTGGAACAACGATCAAGCCCTCACCCGGACGGGTCATGCAAGATCCAGTTTATCTTTCGCTGCAAAACAACATGCTTTTCAGAAAACGTCTTAACTGGATTTGTTTCATCGATCATCAGAATATTGACCATAAGAAACTCATCGCTCTCCAGATGCCGTTGCCAATGGTGTAGAGACTATTCCGTGGAAATCTGACAGGACTAAAAGCTTATTTTTAACTGTGTATTTTGCGGGTGATCTATACCACCCAAACCTGTATCCGTACCGTAATTGTTATCCCTGGCCCTCATCTCTTCGTAGGCAGAGTCATAGCCAAACTGAATTCGGCTTGCCTGCTGCTCGGTTCCTTGTCGCCATTCATTTTCATACTCCGTGGAGGTTCGCCATCCATTGGCACTGTTGTAGATCTCATCTGTCAGACGGTCGTCATCATCGGCCGGCAAAATATCGAGCCGGGTGGCATTCTCAGCTGAAACGACGAGCGAAAACAACATCACTGACAGCCCGATCAACCACAGGCTGCTGACACGTGCCTCGGCTGCTGGATCCATAGCCAGGATCATTGCTTTGATTCCCTGCGCCATTTCAAGGACTGGAACCAGTATTTGTGGGTCGTGGACAGCCACATATCTGCCTGCCGTGCGGTCACCCAGGAATTGAGGAAATTCAGCCACTCCTGCTCTCCTTTCTTGATGCCAAATCCCGCCTTGTAGGGCAGGACCGGTTTTGACAGGGGCAAATCCACTTTCTCCGGGTGTTCCAGCGCCAGAAATTCTGGCTGTGGCATGGAGGCCAGCCAGGCGTGAACCTCGCCGTTTAGAATAGCCTGCTGCGCCTCTTCAGTAGTATCAAATACCTTTATGGTGCTCTTGTTGAACAGGCGCGATGCCAGCTCATTGGCTGCTGTCTTTGAAACCACCGCTATGGTTATCGTTTTCTGATTCAATTCTTCCAGTCGTTTGATGTCTCGGGTCTTCTCGGTATTGGTCACCAGCGATATGCCCGAATCAGCGTAGGGCTGAGAGAAATTGATCTTGAGCGCACGTTCCGGGGTAACAGCCATCCCACCTGCAATAATATCAATCTCCCCTTTCATGACGGCGGGGATGATATCCTGCCAGATGTAGATCTTGTATTCCGGCTTGACTCCCATATCCTCGGCAAGCTTCTTTGCCACATCAATCTCAAAACCGGACAGTCCACCCGCATCGTCCTGGATTGTCCATGGTGTGAACAGCGACACACCGACTCGCATGGTACCCCTTTTCTGAATATCCCCCAGGACATCAGCCTGTGCACTGGCGACAACAAGTATCAGGGAAGCGATGAACAACCAAAAAAAACGTTTTACTGTCGTAAACATATTTAGTTCTCACTGAGGTTGTAGATTCGATGATTCAGGCGCGCTGTAGTAGCGATTGATGGGTTGAAAAACACAAGCTGTTGCCTGCAATTTAATGATCGATCTGATACAGGATGACAATTTAGCACGATCTGTAATTCTGGCCGGGATTAAATATGGATCAGGCCGAAAGACCGAAAAATTATACCGGAATCATGGATGCGAGGTCCCGAGTTAAAGCGCCTTAGAATACGTGATGATGGGATAACCGCAATGGATCCGGATCACGAGTTATTTCTTGTTGTTGCACATTTCTGGTACAGCAAATCCCTGGAATTGTCGATGTGGGGTTGAGATGGCGGTATGCTGTCGGTGATGTGCGCGATCCATTGATTCTTCAACCTACTCCAAAATAGTCCAAAAAAACCTAACTCAACTTCAGTTTTCTGTTGGATTACTGCAAACGTTCAGAAATGTAGTGGTAATCTGCAAGACCACCATCTATGGCTCTCAGATAGATTTGTTCCTTAATATCTGCCACTTATCTCTCTGTTACGCGATGCCCATTTTACTTGGCATGGTTTCTGCTCTGTATCAGACAAGAATACTTGAACCTTGGAGTTAAGGTGTTTTTGATATCATTCATCAATCATTGAAATTAAAGGGGAATCATCATGTTAAAGATTAATGATCTGGGCACAGAAAAAGAACTCGACCAAGAGGCCATGAAGGAATTGCGCGGAGGTCAATACACGAAAGGTGATGGAGTAACAGTCGGAAGCAACAAAACGCTCATGGGAGCTCTCGAAGAATGGGCATACTACAGATTCTGGTATTAACCCATTTATTGAATCCAGAGGCGAATAAATAGTTCGAAAGATATTAGCCCGCCCTTAGGCGGGCTTTCTTTTAGTGCTCCCGGCATGGCGCACTCACTTGGAAGTGCATTCACCCATGGACTGATCAGATAGATCACCAGCTGACTTGAGGGTGCCGAGTTGAGATAGATCATGAGCTCGGCCTTGTCCGTCACCCGTGGGTCCAGCCACAGGTCCTGACAGGCCGGTGCGATGATGGCCGGTATGCGCTTGTGTAGTGGTTTCATCACGTCGTTGGCGGGCATGACGATGATACTGCAGCTATCCTGGCTTTCCCTTTTGCCTTTCCAGCGATCCCAGAGGCCGGCGAGGGCGAACACATCGCTGTCACGCATGCGGATGCGATGAGGTATCTTGCGGTCATCCACGACCTCCCATTCATAGAAGCCATCCGTTGGAATCAGGCAACGCCGGTGCTTGAAGGGTGTGCGATAGGCAGGCTTCTCTGCGACGGACTTGATCCGTGCATTGATCGTGGAATACTACGTCTTCGCTTCATTCAACCAATACGGGACCAGTACCCATTTTGCTATCACCATTTCCCGGCCGGCCCCGGTGTCCCGGATGATCGGAACCTGCTGCGATGGTGCGATGTTGTAGCGAGGCTTCTGCCCCAGGGGCGCTGTCCGCTCCGGGTCGAATACTTCCCGGATTGGGGACTCCGGCGTGTGTAGGGTGAAGCGTCCGCACATGGAGATATATGGTACAGCAGTTTCGGAAATTCCTGCAGATGTGTTCCCTGGCGTGCATTCGCTTGTTCTTATACCCGTGTGAGTTTGTCATAGACCAGATCAGTGCGAACACCAAAATTGTATTGAGAGAGGTACAGTCCCATATTCTGGTGGCGTTCTATTGTCAGATCGTACCTATGAACAATATACATCGTGTTAGTAAGGACATATCCTGAAAGTCTACCGGGCGTGGGCGAATAAAATACCCCCGGGTAATAAGCCTCCTGCACGTCGTTGAATGGCAGGATATACCTGGACCAAACAACCGAGGCCCGCAAGTGTGACGGGCATTTCTTCATGACCTGATTCGTATAAATAATCGGCGACGTAGCGCTACAGGCAAACACGCCTCGGACGTAGTCTTCTTGCATTTTTGCCGCTTATTATTTCCGATAAAGTGGGTGATGGGAGGGAAGAAAATGTTGCGTGAAATTAGAATACTGCTCACCGGACTGCTGCTCGGATATCTGTTCATGCCGGCTCTGCTGTGGTTTCTGAACTTTAAACATGGAATCCACCTTGCTGTATTTACTTCACCTTCTATTGATTCATTTTACCGGGAGTTCTACACAGGATTTGATAATCCGCTGGTCTGGTCCTTGCTGCTGGCGCCTTACCTTTTGCATAGCCTGATACGCCTGCTGTTCCACTCCAGCGCACCGCGAGCCCCGGCAACTGAACCGCTGGAGCAGGCGACCCTCAAAGGCCAGGCGGAGACCACTAAGGGCCTGATCGCGCAAGGTAAGGATATCAATGCCAGAAATATCCGCGGCCAGACGCCGTTACATCTGGCCACAACGAAGGGCAACAGCGATGTGGTACAACTCCTGCTGGAGAGTGGAGCCGAGGTGGATGCTGTCGCAACCAACTCGGGCTGCACGTCCCTGCACTATGCAGCCAGCCTCGGCCATGTCGAGTTGTGTGAATTGCTCGTCCGTTATGGCGCCGACCCCG
>JBAVKA010000225.1:0-10000 GCA_049688075.1 Gammaproteobacteria bacterium | reverse complement strand
GGCCCAGTTCCTGAAACTGCCGGAGCTTGTTTATCAGAACGGTATGCCCGAGATGCAGGTCAGGGGCTGTCGGATCAAATCCGGCCTTTACACGAAGTCGCCGGCCTGCCTTCAGTCGTTCAACCAGTTCTGCTTCAACCAGGATCTCCTCGGCGCCACGCCTGATCAGCCCGAGATCATCTGATGATGTCATGTGAACCCCGTCCTATCCTCTAAAAAGAATTAAAGATTACCACAGACAGAGCCGACTCAATTTAACAGGGATCTGCAAAATGATCCTTTGACTCAAGACCTGAACACCGGTCAAATAAACAGTTGACCGGGTGCAGGCCAGTCGTTAATTTAGCTCAAACTTCAAACGGGGCCCAGAGTGAGCTATCAGACCCTCATTAATCGCGACCTCGTGTCAGGGGTAAGTACGCATGAAATGCGTTCCGGATACCTGCGTCCGGCATACTGGCTGTTCATAAGCCTGCTGGTCATTTTCACCATACTGGTACTTCTTGGAATCAATCCCGAACAGGCTGCAGCCACACGTCAACTTCCACTGCAGATCACCGGTATTGAAGCCTTTAGCGGGGATGATTCTCCGGTGCAGACCGGCATTGCCGGGCCCGTTGCTGGCAATGCAGCCATTACACCTGACGAAGTATCGGATCCGTATGCGGATACAGAGGATGAACAATGGCATACGATTACCATCAAGTCCGGTGACAACCTGGCTGACATTTTTTCCAGGGAAGGCATTTCCCCGCAGCAACTGTTTAAAATCATGAACCTCGGCGGAGCGGCACACAATCTCACAAAGATATATCCCGGCCAGACCCTTCGACTGTTAAGCGATAAAGAATCAGGGCTGATAAAGCTAGAATATCAGATTGATAAACTGAACCTGCTGGAAGTGCATCGTACCGGGGATGACTTCGAGATCACGACCACCTACCACACGCCCGAGAGACACATTACCAACGCCAGCGGATTCATCAACAGTTCCCTGTTCCTCGCCGCCCAGAAGGCCGGCCTGTCTGAAAACATAACGATGGAACTGGCCAGTATATTCGGATGGGATATCGACTTTGCACTCGATATCCGCAAAGGTGACAAATTCGTAGTACTCTATGACGAGCTGTACCTGGAAGGGGAAAAGGTCGGCGAGGGGCACATACTCGCCGCAACGTTCATCAACCAGGGCAAGACATACCAGGCAGTGCGTTATACGGATCAATCCGGCGTTACAGAATACTACTCCCCGGACGGGAAAAACATGCGCAAGGCCTTCCTGCGCACACCCGTCGAATACACCCGAATAAGCTCAGGCTTCAGCCTGGGACGCAAGCACCCGATCCTTAATCGCATACGCGCCCATAAGGGCGTGGACTATGCGGCGCCGACCGGTACTCCGGTCAAGACAACCGCTAACGGCAAAATCATATTCAGGGGCAAAAAAGGCGGGTACGGGAATACCATCATTGTCCAGCATGGAAACAAGTACAGTACGCTCTATGGCCATCTTTCACGGTTCAGGAGTGGCCTGTCCACAGGCAGCAGTATCAAGCAGGGACAGGTAATCGGCTATGTCGGCATGACCGGCCTCGCCACCGGGCCGCATCTGCATTACGAATTCAGAATCGATGGCGTGCACCATAACCCTCTGACGGTAAAACTTCCCGGCGCTGAACCGCTAAACAAGGCAGATCTAGCCGACTTCAGACAGAAAGCGGTTTCCCTGATTGGCAAGCTGGATGCGATCCTGAGTATACAGGTCGCAAGCAGCGATTAACGTCCGCTGCCAATGCAAGGTAACCGAGAGACACAGCCGCAACACCCCCGCCTGTAAAATCGCCCGTTACCGACTCCGGCCAGAAGGCAGGCAACAAGCCAACGAATTCCGGCTGACTCAGATAGAGAAAGAAGAACCACATCCGCAGGTAGTGGTTGCGTTCGGGTTTCGGACCACGAACTGGGCGCCTTCGAGTCCTTCCGTGTAATCGACCTCGGCACCGATCAGGTACTGATAGCTCATGGGATCGATAACCAGAGATACCCCCGTGTTATCGATGACAATGTCGCCCTCATTAATGCTCTCGTCAAACGAAAATCCGTACTGAAATCCCGAGCAGCCGCCACCCGTGACATAGATACGCAGCTTCAGATCCGGGTTTTTCTCCTCCTGAATCAATCGCTTGACTTTTTCAGCGGCGGCATCGGTGAAAATCATCCGGGGGGCTATAGACGTGGCTATTTGAATCATTGGCACTGCCTCATTCTGTCAGTAACATCATGATGTGTAGATTATGCTTATTCCTAGTATTCTGATCAAGTATTATGATCGCTGCCAGTTGACATTCCCGTCCGCTCATACTCAAAACCTCCCTCCGGAGAAGACGTATCCGTCTGATGCAACAGACTGCCATTGACCTCGGCGCCCATCACCATCTCTATCAGATTGTAATAGACATCACCGTTTACCCTGGCCTTGGCCGCAAGCTCAATACGTTCTTCGCAGCGCACATCGCCGGTTACTGACCCGTTCAGGAACACATTGGGCACCCGTACATCCCCTTCGATTCTGCCATGCTCACTGACCGTCAATACGGACTCGGTATCCTCATTGGCAATGACATTACCCTTTACCTGCCCATCGATATGGAGGCCACCGGAGAAATGCAGGTCACCACTTATCTGTGTCTGCTGCCCGATGATAGTATCAATCCTTGCTCCCGCCGACTTGCCCTTCTTCCCACGCCCCAGCATATGCATTCTCCCGAATTCAGGAACCCGTTACCAGCCATTCAAAGCTTTTCTGAACCGGCTCAACCGCATCTTTCCCCGTGGCCTTGACCGATAACACAACCGTCCGCGCCCGGAACCCCTCAGGCAGGCTGATAGTTCCCGTCAGGTGCTGAAAATAGCGAAACCGGAAATCAAGATGAGCAACCTCCGGCCGTGTCACATCGGACAGTTTCAGCTCCCGGATTTCGCCCCCGTTATTACCGATGATTTTCCACTCGACCAGACCGGTCACGATACGATCATGCTGTTTCATCTGAGTGAGCACAAGGTCGTAATGGTAATCATCAGATTGCAGGCCCGGGGTCAATTCGAACTGGTGAATGTGCAGACCCGAAGGCACGTCACCGGGGGCCATTATCCCTCGGTAGAATTTCACTTCCTCGTGTGCGGCCTGCAACTCTTCCTGCAGGTATGCGAGTTGTTCCTGAATATCCCTCGCAGCTTGCTGATCGATCCGGCTGGAGCTTTCCAGAATGGTGTTGCGTTCTCTCAGTGAGATATACCTCCTGTTAAGATCCCGATAATGCCTGCGCAGCTCGGCATGCTCCGTCCGCAATAATCCCAGTTCATCTGCACCCTTCAACTTTCCGAAATCATACAGCCGCCATCCCCCGTAACCTGCCAGTCCGGCCAGGGAAAGCACCACAACCCGGGTCATATACTTATGCCACATAGTTATCCGCTATCAGACCGACTGCAGGAACTATGGCATAACATCAACGACCGGGAGTGGTCAACGGGTCACAAATAATGCGCACCCAGGGCACCGGCTATGGCAACACCGCGATGCCAGACAGGCCGGATGTCTCATCAAGACCGAACATGACATTCATGTTCTGCACGGCCTGACCCGCAGCCCCCTTGACCAGATTGTCAATTACCGAGAGGACCACGACCACTCCGCCCTTTTGCGGCTGGTGTACGGCAATACGGCACTGGTTTGCGCCACTGACACTGCGAGTTTCCGGATGGGTGCCGGGAGGCAACACATCGATAAATGGCTCATTGCCATATCGTGCCTCATACAGCGCCTGCAGATCCCGATCAGGATCACGCAGTTGCGCATAAAGCGTTGCATGAATACCGCGTATCATCGGCGTAAGGTGCGGCACGAACGTCAGCCCCACCGGCTGGCCGGCGACAAGCTCGAGCCCCTGGCGGATTTCGGGCAGATGGCGGTGACCCGATACGGCATAGGCCTTGAAATTCTCGCTCGCCTCGCACAACAGGGTACCCGTGGCCGCTTTCCTTCCGGCTCCGCTGACGCCGGACTTTGCATCCGCAACCAGAAAATCGATATCGATTACCCGCTGTTCGATCAAGGGCAGGAAACCCAGTTGCACCGCCGTCGGATAACATCCCGGATTGGCCACCAGCCGCGCCTCACGAATAGCATCGCGGTTAACTTCGGTCAGGCCATAAACGGCTTCCCCCAGATACTCGGGACAGGTATGCGGGATTCCGTACCACTCCTCCCACTCGGCCGTGCGTTTCAAACGGAAATCAGCAGCCAGATCGATGATACGAACCCCGGCATCGATCAATTGCGGCGCCATAGCCATGGCCGTTCCATTGGGCGTCGCGAAGAACACCACATCACAACCGGCCAGCGCCCCGGGATCCGGCTCTGTAAACCGGATATCGAGATAACCACGCAGATTCGGAAACAGGTCAGCCACCTCCCGACCCGCTTCGGAACGGGAGGTGATGATGGACAATTCAACATCCGGATGCCCGGCAAGCAGCCTCAATAATTCGACACCGGTATATCCGGTACCACCCACAATACCTGTCTTTAGCGTCATAACGGGTTTTTACATCAATCGGGCACTATTAGCAAAGCGATCGGGAATCACGCCTGACTGGCAGCGCTTGCACTCTCCCTCTTTGCCAACTTAAAATAATTGCTTCCAATTCATCTGGTTAACAATATCGGGGCCATCGGCCTCGCTCCGACCCCGACGCAAGTCTTTTTCCGGCACTTCGATACTTTCGATAATGCTAAACCGCCTCTATCACACCGGACGCAACCTGGTATCGCCGGATGCATGGAAAACACGCATTATCTTCTGGGCCGGCGCCGTCATTGTCGGTCTGGTGGCGATTGCTTTTGCCGAAGCTACCGAGATTGCCAATAACACGTTTCACGCATTGATCGACCGATGGCCGTATGCGCCCCTGCTCATCTGCCCGGCTGGCCTGGCACTGGTGGCATTGCTGACACGGCGTTTTTTCCCCGGCTCCCAGGGCAGCGGGATACCCCAGGCGATTGCCGCCCTGGGGATGACAGAACACAGCACTCGCAGCAGGGTCCTGTCACTTCGTATCGCACTCGGAAAGATCCTGCTCACGCTGACAGGGCTGTTATCGGGGGCAGCTATAGGCCGCGAAGGCCCCACGGTGCATATTGGCGCCGCGGTGATGTTCTCCCTGGGACGCTTCGGAAATTTCCCTCAGCACTACATGGACCGTGGCCTGATACTGGCCGGCGGCGCCGCCGGCATCGCCGCCGCCTTCAACACGCCGCTGGCCGGGATCTTGTTTGCCATCGAGGAAATGGGCCGAAGTTTCGAGGAACACAACAGCGGGACGCTGCTGACCGCGGTTTTCATAGCCGGAATTACCGTGGTCGCCATACAGGGTAACTATGTTTATTTCGGCAGCACCGGCACGAGCATGGCGCTCGGCAGCACCCTGACCCCGATCCTTGTCTGCGGCATTGCGGGGGGACTCCTCGGCGGATTGTTCAGCCAGAGTCTGATCTGGAGCACACGCCGTCTGGCACCCCTTGCAAAGCGCAGGCCGATTGTACTGGCTGTCGCGTGCGGCGTCGGAATCGCCATAATCGGCTTGCTGACCGGCGGACTGACGTTCGGCACGGGTTACCAGGAGGCGAGACAGGTCATTACCGGTGAAGGCACGTTGCCGTTGTATTATCCCTTTATGAAAATGCTGGCGACTCTCGTCTCTTACCTGAGTGGCATACCCGGTGGAATATTCGCCCCGTCACTGGCGAGCGGAGCCGGGCTGGGCGCGGCTCTGTCCGGCTGGCTGACAGCCGCCCCGACGGGCACCGTGATAATTCTGGGCATGGTGGGCTATTTCACCGGCGTGGTGCAAACCCCGATAACGGCGCTGGTCATCGTGATGGAAATGACTAACGACACCGAACTGGTTCTTCCTCTTATGGCGACGGCATTCATCGCCCACATTTCATCACGAGTCATCTGCCCGCATTCCATTTATCGCGTTCTTGCCGAGTCTTTTCTGCCCGGGTCCGGCGGAATCAGTCAGGTAGCGAAGACCGCCTCCTGAGCCTGTGCGGATTCCGTGCAGCAACAGCCCTTGCAGCAACGCCCGCAGCAGGCAGGCCGCGATGGTCGTTGTTAACCGCAGTCAATAGCGGTGGGAACTGAAAGGCGCGGTTATGTCCTGACCAGCTGTAGAAACTCGGAGCGAGTTCGGTCATGGTCGCGGAACGAACCGAGCATCATGGATGTCGTCAACATTGAATTCTGCTTCTCGACACCCCGCATCATCATGCAGAGATGCTGGGCCTCGATGATCACGCCTACACCCGCCGGGTTGATCGCGCCCATCAGAGTATCGGCGATCTGCTTGGTGAGATTCTCCTGAATCTGCAGGCGTCTCGCATACATATCTACAATTCGAGCGATCTTAGATAGTCCAATGACCTTGCCGGTCGGGATGTAGGCAACATGGCATTTCCCGATAAATGGCAGCAGATGGTGTTCGCACAGCGAGTACAGTTCGATATCCTTTACCAGGATCATCTCCTCATTGTCCGATTCGAAAATGGCATTGTTCACCACTTCCTCCAGCGTCTGGTTATAGCCCCGCGTCAGGAAGCGGAATGCCCTTGCCGCACGCCCCGGCGTAGCAACCAGTCCATCCCTCGACGGGTCTTCTCCAACCCCTCTGATGATTTCCTCAAACATCCGGCTTAGATCCGCATCCATAATAACCCCGTCAAGTTGCAATACCCGTTTAGAAGCTCCTGCTCAGTCGCTCGGCCCGCGCCGGCAGCAAGCGCGCGGCATCGGAAATGAACGGTTACATCAATACCTGCACTGCAACGTGCCCGGTGCAGGCACCAGGTCCGTTAGCACCGACGCCCACTGATTACCAGGTAAGCAGGGTGTCGTCTGTATGTGGTCGAAGTCATCCTTTAAGAATGGTCCCGAGTATACCGCGCGCAATCCGCCGGCCAAGCGAACTGCCGAGGGAACGCACCACGCTTTTCACCATGGCTTCCATGACCGACTGTCGGTTGCCGCCCCTGGCGCGAGGTTCCGGCCTGCCTCTCCCGACTGCCGGGGCCTCTCCGGTCTGCTGTGTCGCCGCAATGACCTTATCCGCGCGCGCCTTCAGTATTTCGTAAGCCGACTCACGATCAATCGGCTGATCATAGCGCGCACCGAGCGTACTGGTCCCTAGTAACGCCTCGCGTTCGGCGGGTGTAATCGCTCCCAGGCGCGAGGCCGGCGGCCGTATCAGCGTTCTTTCCACGATACCCGGTATCCCTTTAACTCCCAGGGTGGACACCAGAGCCTCTCCGGTTCCCAGCTCCATGATCGCCCCGGCAGCGTCGAATTCCGGATTGGCGCGAAACGTCTCGGCGGCGGCACGCACCGCCTTCTGGTCTCGCGGGGTGAAGGCACGCAGGGCGTGCTGGATGCGATTGCCAAGTTGGCCCAGCACTGTCTCGGGTATATCCAGAGGGTTCTGGGTAACGAAATACACACCCACACCCTTGGAACGAATCAGCCTGACGACCTGTTCAACCTTTTCGATGAGCGCCCTGGGTACGTCATCAAACAGCAGGTGCGCCTCATCGAAGAAAAACACCAGCCGTGGTTTTTCGGGATCTCCGATCTCGGGAAGCTCCTCAAACAGCTCGGAAAGCAGCCAGAGCAGAAACGTGGAGTAGAGCCCGGGGCTCTGCATCAGCCGGTCGGCCGCGAGGATATTGATCATGCCATAACCCCGGCAATCAATGCGCAGGAAGTCATGCAGATCCAGCGCCGGCTCGCCGAGAAACTCTTCGCCGCCTTCCTCTTCCAGTACCAGCAGGCGCCGCTGGATGGCTCCGAGTGAAGTGCGGGCAATATTGCCGTACTCGAGCGTCAATTCCCGCGCATTTTCACCGGCAAACACCAGCAGGGCGCGCAGGTCCTTGAGATCCAGCAGCAGCAAGCCCTGATCATCGGCCATCTTGAATACGGCATAGAGCACACCCTCCTGCGTTTCGTTCAGACCCAGCAGGCGGGCAAACAGCAGCGGCCCCATTTCCGACACAGTCGCACGCATCCGGTGTCCCTGTCTGCCGAAGATATCCCAGAGTTCCACGGGGAAGGACTCGAAACGGTAATCCGTCATACCAATCGTCTCAGCCCGTTCCAGCAGCCTGGCATTGCTGATGCCTGGCTGACTGATGCCGGACAGATCGCCTTTGACATCCGCAAGGAAAACCGGCACACCGCGGCGTGAGAACTCTTCGGCGAGGATCTGCAGCGAGACGGTCTTGCCGGTGCCCGTGGCACCGGCAATCAGGCCATGACGGTTGGCAAGCCGCGGCGACAGGTAGACTGGCTGTGTCCCCTTGCCGATGAATATGCCGGGATCTTCTGTCATGTCGTTTCCGCCTGATAGTCGAGGATCAGCCCTGACCCGCATCCGGTAACTCGGTGAGTTGTTCGATGATACGCGCGTATCCCCCGCCCAGGTCCCTGAGTTCCATGAGTTCCAGCCGGGAGGCGGATTGCCGTGATGCCCGGATGGAGCGCTGTATTTTCTGCATGCGCCGAATAATTTCCTCAAGCCGCTCCTGTAGCTCGGCTGCAGTTAACAGATTTTCGTTCAATACCCTGCTCTCCGGGGAGTTCGCAATCATCTCTGCCTGGCAGCAGATTATAGTCAGACCTGAACGAGATTCACGACATGGGGCGATGAAAATCCAGTCGCAGCTCATCGAACGACGATAATAGTTACAGGTCAAAAGACACTAGCGAACAGATGCCGGACCCGCGTACCACCGATCCATCACGGTTCAATTAGCCAACCTCGTGAACACTTGCAAGCGCCCGGCAACGATGCGTGATATTACACACAAGCTTCCTGCAGGGTGAATTCAGAGTCACAGTTCAGGCACAATAACTGCCCGGTTAATCGAGTTCTGTAAACTGGCTTGAAGCGCCCCCGACCCAACATCGACATCTCAATGAATTCATGGCGCTGGACGGTGATTCGACCTGCCCTCGACTGGCGTTTTGTCATCATCCGATGGCACTACTGCTCGTTCCGGTGACGCGTTCTGTCCCCTCGCCGATGTTCCGGCGCCTGGTGGCGGGTAATAGTGTCTGCGCCTGCTTTTCCTCGACAGATGATCGGCTATCGTACGAAACACGACTGCCGACATTATTCCTAACACCACAGAAAGTATAAGGTAGTGGGTATGCCAGATATAAAGGTATGCCATATCCGGGTGACCGGCTTTCAGCAGATCAATTGATCTCTGGAAATCTTCCACCATGGAGTCGCCGGGAGGCGGCAATCCGAACTGACCAGCAGGTGGTTTATCGATCCAGAACCACGTTAACCAACCGCCAATAAAAACCAGAAAGATCCCTGTAAACATTGCGTCGTGTGACCATTAAATCGGGACATGGGACCGTGCCAGATCGCTGCGGGAGTGTATTATCCGGATTATCCAGCCGCCAGTCTCGCCAGCAAAATGACAGCCTTGTTCAAGATGTTTGTCCATGAGATTTCCGGACAATGGCAAAAACGTAGCGGTCCTCAACGACTATCCTTCCTTGCCGGATCCCCGAAATGCTGTCTCGTTCAGGTCAATATAAAACTCACAGCAGTTACTTTAACACTATTGCCCCCCGGTCGGCCGCATGAACTGACAATTAACCCGTTGATTCATACCGATTCTGATATACGATGATCAGCTGGATGTTGAATTCAATATGCTGAATTATCAACAAATTCCATATCCTCTCTTGCTAGAATAACAGACAGGTAATCGTTACTACTCGCACAGGAAGCCCCAGTTCATGGATATCACTCAAACCATCGCCCTGACCATGGGCGTGGCGTGGGCCAGCGGCATCAATCTCTATGCGGCCATCGTCATGCTGGGTTACCTGGGTTCCACCGGAAATATCGATTTGCCACCCGA
>JBAVKA010000224.1:0-1989 GCA_049688075.1 Gammaproteobacteria bacterium | reverse complement strand
TCGGGCAATGAACCGGTTCGCGAGTGGTTACTGGGATTGAGTAAAGCCGATAAGCGGACCATTGGCAGCGATATAAAGACGGTGCAGTATGGTTGGCCCATTGGCATGCCCGTCGTTCGCAAGCTAGCCCGCATTTCTCACAGCCCCAGGCCTAAGTCGGAATTAGGCCAAGGTTCGAGACGTGAACCTGACCAATGCCTTCAAACTGACTGAGTTTGAGTGCAAGTCCGTTTTTTTACATTGATATTATCCGTGGAGCAGGTGATTTTCGGTGACTTTCTGAGTATCAGGCAAAGAGGCCCCTGCGCTTGGTCAATAATCGCACTCGTAGTCGTTGGGGGGCGGCGCTGAGTTAACAGCGCAAAGGTATTCGTTGCAGCTGTTGCATGATCTGCCGGAACAAATCAGCATGCGGATAACTTTCAGAGAAGGCGATCCGGACCCGACGGACACTGAGCCGGATGTGTGCACCGATCTTGAACAGCTTCAAACGAATGGTATCGCACTGCGCCTTGGCCATGGGTGTGCCTTCCAGTCCCAGACGTCGCAGGGTTTGCATTAACACATAGGCAAACGAGGAAAAATACAACCGCAACTGATTGGAACACATTTCATGGGTTGATGTGCGATCGGCGAACAGTGCCAGCTGCTGTTCCTTGATGCGGTTTTCCATGTCACCCCGGGCGCAGTACAGATCTTCGTACAAATTGCAGGCACCCCATTCTTCTGTGGATAACGTGGCCACGACAAAACGTGGGTTCTCACCCTTGGCCAGATGTTCGGCCTTGCCGATCACGCGGCGCTCACACGACCAGCTTTTCAGGGTTTGATAACGAAAATCCTTAAACACGCGTGCCGCACATTCGGTCGCTTCATACTGTGACTTTGCCTGTGCCATTTCTTCCGCAATGAGGGCCTTCAAACGGCTGTTTTTAGGCATCCCCAGCACATAATCAACCGTATGTGCTTCGCACCAGGCCATCAAGTCTTCCCGGCAAAAGCCGCTATCACCCCGCACGATAATCCGCGTCTTCGGCCAACTTAAACGAATGCGCTCGACTATCCGCGCCAGTTCATCAACTGTACCCGCCGCCCCGTCCTGGTCCGATTTGCGCAGACGTGCACACAGCAGATGTTCGTCACAAAAAATATACAGCGGCAAGTAGCAATAACTGCGATAGTAACCATGAAAAAAACGGCCTTCCTGATTGCCATGCAGTGGGTCATCTGTCGCATCAACATCCAGAATGATCTCTTTGGGTGGGTTGTCGTAAGCCTCAAGAAAAAGATCAACCAGTAGGTCATCCATGCCCTCGGGGTCCGCTACAATCTTCTTGTAGCGACTCGCTGCACTGGCGTCCAGTGGCGTCAGCTCTAAACGGTTCAGCGTGCTCTTGCCCGCCAGGGCACAGCCTTTGTCTTGATCTCGTTGGCGAGTCTTGCCTGACAAGTCATGCTTGTCACTGAGCAATGCCAGTAGCGGGTCATGCCGCAATGTGTCGTGATCATTGAGGTCTTCATAGCCCAGCGCCAACCCCATCACACGTTGCTTGATCAGCGACTCCAGCGAATGCTCTATCTGGTCAGCATCCCGGTGATCTGTAAAACAGCCCGCGAGACGCTTGAGAATATGCGCGCGCTGCTCGACTTCCCGCAACAACAGTCCGCCACTGTCGGAACTGATCTTGCCACCATCGAATTGACCCACCACTACACGGCGTCCAAGGCCGTGAAATTCCAGTTGACCTGCAGTACACTCTGTCTTCATAAGGCTGCTGCTCTTTGGTTGCATAACTGATTGTTCGCACAACCGTTATGCCAGAGTACGCAGCCTTTTTCTATACTACCGGTGAGAAATCCGGGCTAGATACCGGGCTTTGGGAGATCCGATCACGGCTGGATCAGCGTATCAGCCGGATTCTGTTCACGGTGGACGACGATACGATGATTCTGCTGCATGGCTTTATCAAGAAGTCACAGAAGACCCCG
>JBAVKA010000223.1:0-9821 GCA_049688075.1 Gammaproteobacteria bacterium | reverse complement strand
CGCCATCGCGAAGCAGCTGGGTCTGCCCATCCGCTTCATCGGCGTCGGTGAGGGCATCGAAAATCTGCGCGAGTTCCACGCCGGGGAATTCGTCGAGGCACTGTTTGAAACGGAACCATAACCGGTTCAGCTGCTTATCTGGTTCGCATGTTCACCGCAGAGACGCGAAGAACGCAGAGCCGAAGGGATTTACTCAAGGAATGCCACTCCTGTCGACACTTCTATGGCCACGGAATCCAGGGAAAACACGGAATATTCAGTAACAATAGTTCATTTATTTTTTTCTGTGGTTTCCGTGGATTCCGTGGCCATTTACCAGGATTATGGCTTAAGCATATGCCATCCGACTCAGGGTCGATAAAAACGTCGAGCTTCTCGGTGTCAGTACCACGGTATTAATCTCTTAATGATCCAGTTCGACAACGTCAGCAAGCGCTACCCGGGCGGGTTCGAGGCCCTGACTAACGTCAGCTTTCACCTCGAAGACGGCACCATGGCCTTTCTTACCGGGCATTCGGGCGCCGGCAAAAGCACCCTGCTCAAGCTGATCGCGGTTATCGAAAACGCCACCAGCGGCCAGGTCTTCGTCGACGGGCAGAATGTCGCACGCATCGGCCGGCGCGGCATCCCCTTCCTGCGCCGCAAGATCGGCTTCATTTTCCAGGACCATCACCTGCTGTTCGACCGCACCGTGTTCGACAATGTTGCCCTGCCGCTGATCATCGCCGGCTACCGGCACCAGGAGATCGGCCGCCGCGTGCGCGCCGCGCTCGACAAGGTCGGCCTGCTCGGCAAGGAACGCCTCTATCCCATCACCCTCTCCGGGGGTGAACAGCAGCGCGTCGGCATCGCCCGCGCCGTGGTCAACAAGCCGTTGCTGCTGCTGGCCGATGAACCCACCGGCAACCTGGACCCCGATCTCTCGCGCGAAGTCATGGACCTGTTCGCCCTGTTCAACCGGGTCGGGGTCAGCGTGCTCATCGCCAGCCATGACGTCGCCCTCATCAAGCAGTTCCAGTATCCCGTCATCAAGCTGGATCACGGGCGCGTGGCGGGCAGGGAGGTGGCATGAAACGGCCGGGCGCGAACCGGCGCCGTTCAGCCCATGACTGGGGTGAAAATCTGCGACGCAGGCTCTCGCCGCGCACCTTCCTCGCGCGCCATGCCCAGGTGACCGTCGAGAGCCTGGGCCGTCTGTATCGCAACGGTCTGGCCACATGGATGACCGCCATGGTGATCGGCATCGCGCTCGCCCTGCCCGCGGGCCTGTATTTGCTGCTTGCCAACCTCGACCGGCTCAGCGGTGCCTGGGAGGGTCAGGCCGGTCTGTCGGTGTTTCTGAAGGACCAGGTCAAGGCGGATGCCGCCGCCGACCTGGCGGACCGGGTGCGCACCTGGCCTGAAGTCGCCGGGGTCACGCTGGTCACGCCGGCGCAGGCGCTGGAGGAATTCAAACAGCGTTCGGGATTTGCCGACGTGCTCGCGGCGCTGGAGGAAAACCCGCTGCCCGTGGTGCTGCTGGTGTCACCGACCGTGAATCACACGGACCCGGCGTCGGCCGGCGCCCTGCAGGAGAGATTGCGCCAGCTGCCGGAAACCGACCTGGTGCAGCTCGACCTGCAGTGGGTGCAGCGGCTGGCGGCCATCCTGGCAACCGCCCGGCGCGCCGTGCTGCTGGTCAGCGCCCTGCTCGCGCTTGCCGTGCTGCTGATGGTAGGCAACACCATCCGGCTGGAGATTCAAAACCGGCGCGAGGAAATCGTGGTCACCAAACTGATTGGAGCCACCAACGCGTTTGTACGGCGGCCGTTTCTCTACAGCGGCATCTGGTACGGCGTGCTGGGCGCGACGCTCGCCTGGCTGGTGGTGGAAGTGGGCTTCCGGCTGCTGGAGTCGCCGGTGCAGCGGCTCGTCGTCCTGTATGAAGGCAGTTTCGAATTGCAGACCCAGCCGATGCGGCTCCTGCTGGTATTGCTTGGCGGAGGCATCGCCCTTGGCCTGCTCGGTTCCTGGCTGGCCGTTGGCCGGCACCTCAGGGCGGTCGAACCCCGATAGCCGCACCGCCGGAAATCAGGCGGCACTGTATCAGCGACAGACCCCGGTCCCGCATTCAAAGAATTCGCCGGTTTGCCAATTCCCGCGAAACTTTTCCCGGGATTGGCACTCAATAAGTGGGAGTGCTAGGATTAACCTTGACGGGAACGAGCAAACAACACATGGCTAAAGACTTAGTGAATATAAAACAACCAGTTGCAATCGCGCTGCCGTTGGCTACGGGCAGCCTCGAGCAATATATCCAGACGGCTTTCAGCGTCCCCGTGCTAAGTGCCGAGGAGGAACACCGGCTGGCCGAACGCCTGCAGCGAGACAACGATCTGGATGCCGCGCGCCAGCTGGTAGTCGCGCACCTGCGATTCGTGGTCCGGGTCGCACGCGGTTACAACGGTTATGGACTGGCGCTTGGCGACCTGATCCAGGAAGGCACCATCGGCCTGATGAAGGCGGTCAAGCGCTTCGATCCCACCATGGGGGTACGTCTGGTCTCCTTTGCCGTGCACTGGATCCGCGCCGAGATCCATGAATTCATCCTGCGCAACTGGCGCATCGTCAAGGTCGCCACCACCAAGTCCCAGCGCAAGCTGTTCTTCAACCTGCGGGGCGCGAAAAAGCGCCTCGGCTGGATGAACCGGGAAGAAGTCAACGCTGTCGCCGAGGATCTCGGTGTGAAACCTGAAACGGTGGTGGAAATGGAATCGCGCCTGAGCGGACAGGACCTGTGCTTCGATCCGGCCATCAACGAGGACGAGGGCGATGCTCACCATTATGCCCCGGCCGCCTACCTGAGCGACACAGCGGCCGACCCGGCGCTGCAGCTGGAGCGGGATGACTGGCAGGACAGCAATACCGGCAGTCTGCGAGAGGCGCTGAGCCGGCTCGATGAGCGCAGCCGCGTCATTGTCGAGGCGCGCTGGCTCACCGACAACAAAGCCACCCTGCATGAGCTCGCCGCGCGTTTTGATGTCTCCGCCGAGCGTATCCGCCAGCTGGAGAAGAACGCCATCGGCAAGCTGAAGAAGGCGATGGCGGCATAACCGCCCCGTGCCACACCGATCAAGACAACGGCCCGCAAGGGCCGTTGTTGTCTTTCACCGCAAAGACGCAAAGAACGCAGAGAAATTCTTTATTGAAAAAATTAAATAACTTTGCGCTCTTTGCGTCTTTGCGGTGAAAATGGTCATTAGATACAGACACTAATTACGTCGCACCGATTCATTTCCACAAGCAGGTAAACGACAGTATTCAGTATTCTCTGCGCGCTCCGCGTCTCTGCGGTGAATCATGCTGATGTTTTCAAAGCAGCCGCCGCTCAGTACATTGCCGGCACGTAGTGGTCCACCAGCAACAACGCGAAGATGGCCATCAGGTACCAGATGGAATAACCAAAAGTCTGCATCGCGATCTTCTCGTTTCTGCCCTGCATCAGGCGGATGGCGTAATACAGAAAGCCGCCGCCAAGCAGCAACGCGCCGGCGAGATAGACAAAACCGCTCATATGCATGGCAAACGGCAGCACGCTCACCGCCAGCAGCAGCAGGGTGTAGAGCAGGACTTGCAGGCGGGTAAACGGGACCCCGTGGGTAACCGGCAGCATCGGGATGTCCACCTTGGCGTATTCGTGGCGGCGATGTATTGCCAGCGCCCAGAAATGCGGAGGAGTCCAGACGAAAACGATCAGAAACAGCAACAGCGCATGCGGGTCGATCGAATCGGTCAGCGCGGTCCAGCCGAGTATCGGGGGGGCCGCCCCGGCGGCGCCCCCGATGACGATATTCTGGGGCGTGGCGCGCTTGAGGAACAGGGTGTAGACGACGGCGTAGCCGACCAGCGACAGGAAAGTGAGCAGCGCGGTCAACGGATTGATCAGGGTGGCGAGCATCACCATCGACAGGATACCCAGCAGCAGTGCGAACAGCAGGGCGGCACGTGGCTGGATGGCTCCCTGTGGCAGGGGACGATAGCGGGTGCGCGCCATGCGGGCGTCTTCACGCGAATCGAGCACATGGTTGATCGCCGCCGCCGAGGCGGCCGCCAGCCCGATGCCCAGATTGCCGAACAGCAGCACATCCAGCGGCACCATGCCGGGCGGCGAGGTGGCGAGGAACATCCCGACCATGGCCGTGAACACGATCAGCGCGACGACCCTGAGCTTGCACAGGCCCAGATAGCTCTTCACGAGCCCCCGCATCGAAGCATCCGCCCCACCGACATGCGTTTCCTCATTGGCCGATACCGTCATGATCCGTCCCGTCAGCCGATATGCGAATACTTCAACAACCGTTGCAGATCCTGGATCATGCCGCGCGGATCCGCGTCTGGGGGATAGTACATCATCAGGTTTCCCAGTGGATCGACCAGATAAATGTTGTCCGCGCCCTGCATGGATATGCCCTCGACGCTGAATACAGGGGCGATCGCCGCGGCCTGCTCTGGTGACAGCCGGGCTGCCGCCATATCCGGATAGTCCGCCAGAATAGTCGGCAGGTCCGTGCTGTCTGACTCGCCCGTCACCAGGAACAGCCGCTGCACGCGCCGCAGGTTCTCTCCCTGGGCGAGGCGCACCTGTCGCATTTGATACAACCGGTTGCGGCACTTCTCGCCGCAGGCGGCATCATGGATATATACCAGCGTCCATTTGCCGCCGAGAAAACCCTGGCTGACGGGCTGCTCCGTGGCGCTGACCAGATCTGCCGGCAAGCTTAACGGAATGGGGGGTTGTATCAGGGAACCCTTGTTGGTCGTGCCGGCTGGCCGCCAGCCGTGCTCCGCGCGCAGATGCATCAAATATGACACTATCACCGGCATAAGGAACAGCAGCGCCAGCAGCACCAGCGCCTGTCGGGAATTGACGAAACCCCGTTGCCTCCGGCGAACCGGTCCCGTCGCGGTGTATCTGTTTTCTCTTGTCTGCTTCATAACCGTTTGCTCTCGAAATTACCCGGCTATTTGTCACCTGACCAAAAAATTATCTCACCGCAAAGGCGCAAAGATCGCACGGTCTCTTGCCTGCTTGAAATTATTTCTTCGCGGACTTTGCGTCTTTGCTGTGAAAGTGTATATCGCAGCTTTTCCGGAAGCAGATCGATCGCATGCCTGGTCAAGATTCGTCTGTCTCCCGCCCGCGCCGGCGGGTGTTGACGCCGACATAGATCAGCAGCAACACCAGCGCCAGTGTGAACCACTGCGCGGCATAGGCGCGATGCTTGTCCGGGGTGATGCCGTAAACCGGCTTCCATTCACGGACAAAACCCCCGGGGTCCGCCTTGTCCAGCAGCAGCACCAGCGGCAGCAGCGGACGGTCGAGGCGCTTCTGGATCGGCCCGATCTCGAGCTGCTGGACCACCTGCGGCCAGCCCGTGCCGGCCTCCTCCACCGCCTCCAGCCGGAACGTTTTTTCCGGCGGCAACCGGATCATCGCCCGCACGGTGACTGGTCCCGCGGGTCCCGTCACCGCCGGCAGCTGCGAGCGGCTCTCTCCCAGCGGAATCCAGCCGCGATTGACCAGCACCCAGTCACCGCCGGATTCCGCGCCTTCCAGGTGCAGCGGCGTGAGGACATCATAGCCGGCCGTGCCCTTATAGATCTGGTTATCCAGCAGCAGCTGTTGATCCAGATCGTAAATGCCCTGCGCCGTCACCTGCCGGTATTCCAGGTCGGCGCCGGAGACAGAGGACGCCAGCAGGCTCAGCAACGGTTGGGCGGGCTCGCCGATGCGCGCGGCATGGGCATCCACCAGTCCCTGTTTCCAGGCCGCACGCTCGAGCTGCCACTGGCCCAGGCCGATCAGGACCGGCAGCAGCGCCAGCGTGGCCAGGCTCGGCCATAGCGACGGACGGAAGTCAAAGGGACCAATGCGCATGTCTATGCCCTTACTTTGCTATACTCACCGCTTCATATCCCCCAGGATCCTCCATCACCATGTTTACCAAGGTTATTGTCGTTCTGTTTTTGCTGGCCATTCTTGGCAGCCTCGGCAGCGGGCTGTTCTACCTGATGAAGGACAAGGGATCATCCGACAGAACCGTGCGGGCACTGACGGTTCGCATCAGCCTGTCCGTCCTGTTGTTCATCCTGTTGATACTCGGCTACCTGACGGGCCTGCTCCAGCCTCACGGGCTTCATACCGGCTAGGGTCCAAATGCCAATTCCTTAGGCGGTTCCATTATCGATGCAGGGTGGGTAAGGCGCGTTTGCGCCGAAACCCACCGGATGTGCAGGCAGGCACCCATAAAAAATGCATTGTGTTGCTTCACAACCTCTGGTGGCTTACGAAAATACGCTAACCCACCCTGCATTTCAGGCTCACCGCTCCCTGCGATGGGCAGGATGACCGAGCGCCGTGAAGCACCAGGAGGTGCGAGAACGGCCGTACCTGCAGGTAAAACGAAAGGGGGCGCCGCGAGCACGGCGCCCCCTGTTGCGTCGTGCGCCTGCCTGTCAGACCAGCCAGTAGACGAACACGAACAGGCCCAGCCAGACCACGTCCACAAAATGCCAGTACCATGCCACTGCCTCGAAGGCGAAGTGGTGATCCGGCGTGAAGTGACCCTTGATACTGCGCAGCAGGATCACCAGCAGCATGGTGGCGCCCAACGTGACGTGGGCGCCGTGGAAACCGGTCAGCATGAAGAAGGTGGTGCCGTAAATGCCGGTGCCCAGCGTCAGGTTGAGATGGTGATACGCCTCACCGTATTCATGGACCTGCAGGAACAGGAACAAGACACCCAGTGCCACCGTGGCCGCCAGCCACAGGATCAGCGCACCGCGCTGACTCTTTTTCAGCGCCCAGTGCGCCAGGGTCACGGTCACGCCGCTGGAGAGCAGGATCAGGGTGTTGATGGCCGGAATGCCCCAGGCCGGCATGGGTTCGAACTCTCCGCCCACATCCCCCGGGCCGTTGGTCGGCCAGACCGCCTCGAAACCGTGCCAGAGCAGCTCAGGCGTCATCCCCTTGTTGCCGCCACCGCCCAGCCAGGGCACGGCGTACATGCGAACATAGAATAGCGCGCCGAAGAAAGCGGCGAAGAACATGACTTCCGAGAAAATAAACCAGCCCATGCCCATGCGGAAGGACATGTCGACCTGGTCGTTGTATTTCCCGGCCTGACTTTCCCGGATGACCGTGCCGAACCAGCCGAAGATCATGACCAGAAGGATCACCATACCGGCCATCATGACCATGGGCGAGCCCTCATGCAGATAATGCGCGAACCCCCCCAGGGTGAGAAACAGGCCCACTGAGCCCACGATCGGCCAGTAACTCGGCTGCGGCAGGTAGTAACCCCCTTTGGATGCTGTCATTGGTTATTCCCTCTCTCTATGCAAAATGGTTGGTTAACTCGTTATTGCTGTTACAGCCGTAATTTCTGACTGGTTCCAGGAGCCGCATCGTGCAAGTCCTCGAGGACGCCTGCCTGGCGGGCGCTCCCGATGGCGCCGTTCTCCGCCGCATAGAAGGTATAGGACAACGACACCGTCCTGATGCCGGCGGGCAGATCCGGATCCACCACGAAACGCAGCGGCATATCCCTGGCTTCACGCGGACCCAGCGTTTGCCGGGTGAAACAGAAACATTCCGTCTTGTTGAAATACCTCGCCGCCTGGCCCGGGGCGAGGCTCGGCACCGCCTGACCAGTAACGGAGTCGCCGGTCAGGTTCCTGGCCTGGTACCTGACTTCGGTAACCTCACCGGGATGCACCCTGATCTTCTTCACCGCCGGCCGGAATTCCCACGGCAGTTCGCTGTTGACCGTGGCCAGGAATTCAACCGTGACCATCCGCCCGGTCTCCACCTTCTCGCTGAGGGCCTGCTCCAGTCCTATGCGCCCGGTCTTGCCATTGAGACCGGTCACCTGGCAGAACACGTCATACAAAGGCACCAGGGCAAACCCGAAGCCGAACATGCCCAGAACCACCATGGTCAGCCGGGTGACCACGCGTCGGTTGGCATGCGAGCGCTGGGAGTCGTCCATTTTTTCAGTTATTGACCAGGAAACTGGCGATGTAAAACGCGATCGCGATCGCAAACAGGACAACGACGACCAGAACCTTGCGGGTCGTACCCGGTCGCGGCTGTCCAGGCGTGTTTGTCATCATGGCATCCATCCAGCCGGGTTGCACGTCGGCGCAACCCGGAGTGAACATCGGCTACTTGATCTCGGGGGCCGTTTCAAATGTGTGATACGGCGCGGGTGAGGGGACGGTCCATTCCAGACCTTCCGCACCTTCCCAGACCTGGTCGGTGGCCTGCTTGCCACCGCGGATGGTCCTGATGACGATATACAGGAAAAACACCTGCGCCAGACCGAAGGCAAATCCGCCGAGGCTGGAGACCATGTTCCAGTCGGCAAACTGCAGCGCATAGTCCGGGATGCGGCGCGGCATACCGGCCAGTCCCAGGAAGTGCTGCGGGAAGAACAGCACATTCACGGAAATCACCGACCACCAGAAGTGGATCTTGCCGAGGCGTTCATCGTACATGTGGCCGGTCCACTTGGGCAGCCAGAAGTACACGGCGGCGATGATCGCAAACAGCGCGCCGGTCACCAGCACGTAGTGGAAGTGGGCGACGATGAAATAGGTATCGTGGTACTGCATATCGGCCGGGGCCACGCCCATCATCAGGCCGGTGAAGCCGCCGATGGTGAACAGGAACACGAAGGCGATGGCCCACAGCATCGGCGTCTCGAAGGTCATGGAGCCGCGCCACATGGTCGCCGTCCAGTTGAACACCTTCACCGCGGTGGGCACCGCGATCAGTGTGGTGGCATACATGAAGTACAGCTCGCCGGCGACCGGCATGCCGGTGGTGAACATGTGGTGCGCCCAGACGATGAATGACAGGAAGGCGATGGAGGCCGTCGCGTACACCATGGAGCTGTAGCCGAACAGCTTCTTGCGGGCGAAGGTCGGTATGATCTGCGAGATCACGCCGAAGGCCGGCAGGATCATGATGTAGACCTCCGGATGACCGAAGAACCAGAACACGTGCTGGAACAGCACCGGGTCGCCGCCGCCGGCGGCGCTGAAGAAGCTGGTGCCGAAATGGCGGTCGGTCAGCATCATGGTCACCGCGCCGGCCAGCACCGGCATCACGGCGATCAGCAGGAAGGCGGTGATGAACCAGGTCCAGACGAACAGCGGCATTTTCATCAGCGTCATGCCAGGGGCGCGCATGTTGAGCACCGTGGCGATGATGTTGATGGCACCCATGATGGAGGAGAAGCCCAGCATGTGCACCGAGAAGATGAAGAAATCGGTGCTGTCCGGCGCGTACGTGGTGGACAGCGGCGCGTAGAAGGTCCAGCCGAAGGCCGGACCGCCGCCTTTCATGAACAGGGTGCTGATCAGGAGGGTGCCGGCGAACGGCAGGATCCAGAAGCTCCAGTTGTTCATGCGCGGCAGGGCCATGTCGGGGGCGCCGATCATCATCGGGATCAGCCAGTTCGCGAGACCCACCATGCCCGGCATGATGGCCCCGAACACCATGATCAGGCCATGCATGGTGGTCATGGTGTTGAAGAACTGCGGTTCGACGAGTTGCAGTCCGGGCTCGAACAGCTCGGCGCGGATCACCATCGCCATGGCGCCGCCAACCAGCAGCATGGTAAAGGAGAACCACAGGTAGAGCGTACCGATGTCCTTGTGATTGGTGGTGAATAGCCAGCGCTTCAGGCCGGTCGGATGGTCATGATGCGCATCGTGCGTGGTTGCCGTACTCATTGTGTCATACCTCCACTTGGATTCCTGAATTGCTTACTTGG
>JBAVKA010000222.1:0-1528 GCA_049688075.1 Gammaproteobacteria bacterium | reverse complement strand
GGAGATCAACGGGTCCGCCTTGCGGCAAAAGCCGCTCTGGAAAATGCTGGGCGATGGTGGTTTGAGCAGCGGCATCGTGAATATGCCGTTTACCTATCCCCCGCAGGCCATCCACGGCTACATGATTGCGGGTGAAGACGCGCCGGGGGCGCATCGTTCCATCGCCGCTCCGCCCGGGTTGTCTGACGAGATCACCGCCCGGTTCGGGCGTTACCGACTGATGGACATCTTCCCGGGGGGGAGGCAAAAATCCGATTATCTGACCCTGCCAGAAGAGGAGGTGCGCAAACAGACCGAGGTGCTCGAGTACCTGGTAGAACAGCACCCAACGGATCTGTTTTTCACGTTTTACAGTGCCATTGCTATCTGCCAGCATTATTTCTGGTCTGACATGGCCTCGGAGGACCCGGAGAACCCCTACCGGGACGTTATTCAGAAGGCCTACCGCGTGCTCGACGCGGCAATCGCACGACTTCTGCAGGCGGCCGGACCGCAGGCGCGGGTATTCATCATTTCGGAATGCGGCGCCGGCCCGTTGCAGTCGGGCGTCAATATCAACGCCTGGCTGGCACGGGAGGGTTTTCTTGCGTTTCGGGGAGCGGGAACCGGGGCCGCTTCGAAGCCGTACGCAGGGAAACGGATGCGCAGCGCCGTGGCCCAGGCCCGCAAACAGGTTCAGGGTGCCCTGCAGAACCGACTGCCCAAGTCGATGTATTACCTTGCCAACCGGTATTTGCACGGTGCCAAGTCCTGGGTGCAATCCTACGTGGTCAACTCCGGGATCGACTGGGCGGGTACCCGGGCCTTTTCCCGCGGCAAGGAAGGTAATATCTACATCAATCTCCGCGGGCGTGATCCGCACGGCATCGTGTCACCACGGGAATACGCGGGTCTGTGCGCAGCGATCAGCGAGCGGTTGTATGCCCTGGTCGACCCGGCGACCGGAAAACCGGCCGTCGAGAAGGTCTTTCGGTCGGAAGAGCTCTACTCCGGCCCGCTGCAGGACGTGGCGCCGGACCTGACCATTGCCTGGAGAGAGTGTCTGTACTGCCCGCACGAGGGCAGCGAGGACGATGCCGCGGTATTTGTGACCCGCTGGAGAGAATACATGAACTGGCCAACCACCGGCGGCCATCGCCGCGACGGGATCCTGTTTGCCCGCGGCCCGGGCATTCGCCGGGGTTGCCGGATCGACGGTGCGGGCATTCTCGATCTCGCACCGACCTGGCTGCATGCGTTCAACCAGGCGATACCCGAACACCTGGAAGGGCGAGTGCTCGCCGACATGTTCGAGCCGCCGGCATGAACTATAACCGACTGGGGAATACCGACCTGCAGGTATCCGAACTCGGACTGGGCTGCCAGTCGCTGGGCGGGGGTTTGTACTACCGAGACAAGGGTGAATCGCTGGCGATGGTCCGCAAGGCCCTGGAGGCCGGTGTTACTTTCTTCGACACCGCGGATCACTACAGCCAGGGACTGAGCGAGGGCTGGCTGGGGGAGGCGTTGCGGGGTCGCCGCCATGACG
>JBAVKA010000221.1:0-13899 GCA_049688075.1 Gammaproteobacteria bacterium | reverse complement strand
GCATAAACGATCGTCAGAAACGGCATGTTTCTGAACTCCCTTACGATAGTGTTGTAACGGGGCAGGCTACCTGCAGAGGGTTGCCCCTCTGCAAGAATCACCTGTGCCTAGACGCATCCGGTCGGTTTCGGCAGGCCGGCGTATTTACAGGCCTGCTTGGCCGGACCGTAGGGGAACAGTTCGTAGAGATACTTGCTGTTACCCTTGTCCTTGCCCAGCTTCTTGCCGATGGCCTTGGTCAGTACGCGCACCGCCGGTGCGATCTGATATTCCTCGTAATACTCGCGCAGGAAGTTGATCACTTCCCAGTGGGCGTCTGACAACTCGGTGTCGTCAGCCTTGGCCATGACGGTCGCGACTTCAGGCTCCCACTGGTTCAGGTCGGCCAGGTAGCCTTCCTCATCGGTTTCATAGGTTTTACCGTTTACTTCGATGGTCATGTTGGGTCTCCTCGTGGATGACGCTAGTTGACGTAAAAAAAATCAGAGCCAGGACTGTACGTTTTCGTGCCGGGTGACGAGATCGACGAAGCCGCCATAATCAACGACGGTGACGCCCTCGATGAGCTGATCATCACCGATGCCGCGCGCCTTGAGATCAGGGCCCAGGGCATATACGGAAATGCCGGATGCCTCCTTAAGCCTGCCGGCTGCGGCGCTGCCCTTGACGACGGCGTATATGCCGTCCTCGAACAGCAATACAGAGCTGCCGTCTTTCGCATGACTGAGGCAGGAATCAAGGGTGTTCCTTTCGGAGGGTGATTTATTGACGGTATGCAGCATAGCCATGATCGATGCTTCCTCAAAAACTCAATACAACGTCTTGTTGATCCATGATGTCGCTCAGTTCAGCGCGGCTGACGAAGCGGATGGAATCCTTCTCCGCGTAGTCATCGTCTTCGTCCTCATAGGTGAGGTGAAGAAGATTATCCGGAGTGAGACCACGCTCTTCCAGCGACTCCTTTTCGACATAGATCTTCGTTACTTCGTAATCGCCCAGTGCCGAATAGGTGGGTGAAAAATTCTTCATGCCGATGTCAGTCGTTTTCTGACCCCTGGCAATCTGGAAGACACCGTCATCGATGAATGCCAGGCTGACGTCCTGGTCGAAAGCGGCGCCGATCAGCACCACTTCAAGCGACTCCAGCGCGTAGATCGTGCCATACGGCGCCTTTCGGTTTACATAGAGAAACTTCTTTATTTCTGACATGATTTTATCCCTTAATCACCGAAGACCACCAGACGGTCTGCCTGGATACCGGCCTCGATCAGCTGTCCGAGGCCGGAGATCCGGAACCCCTCTGCGATGTTGTCTCCCGACTTGCCATGCCGCTTGGCTTCATCGGCATCCAGGATACCGCGACGCTGTGCGGCAGCGACACAGACCACCAGATCAAGGCTGTGTTTCTTGGACAGCTCCGACCACAGCTGGGTGATGTTGCGGTCATCCTGCGGCGGCACACCGTAGCGCGTTCCGTTGTTGACGCCGTCATGGTAGAAAAACACCCGTGATATCTCATGACCCTTGTCGAGCGCGGCTTTGGTGAACTGGTAGGCACTGTCGGCCGACTGGTGCTGATACGGGCCTTCATTGACCATAACTGCTAGCTTCATGCGGTTGACTCCTTGAATTTGGCAATCAGAAGCGGATATGGGTGGAGGCGTTCAGACTCGCACGGGCACCACGCCAGTTGTCGATGTGGTACTTGGTGAACGGCAGTCCGGTCACCTCGAAGAACCGCGGCCAGCCGATGCGCTCGATCCAGTCGTTCATGCGTTCCCAGTCCTTGGCATTTTCCTTGTAGGCCTTGAGTATGCCTTTCACCACGGCGGTGGCTTCCGGCCAGCGGGGCGGATTGTTCGGGATACCGGAAGCTACCAGCTTCTGGAAGGTCGGTTTGCCGCGGGCATTGGAGTGATTGCCACCAACCCAGATCGCAAGCTTGGAATGTTCGGCATCGTTGATCTGCATGGGCGGGCAGGGCGGGTAGCAGGCGCCGCAGCAGATACATTTCTTCTCGTCCACTTCCAGTGAAGGCTTGCCGTTCACCAGCGCCGGACGGATGGCCGCGACCGGGCAACGCGCGACCACCGAGGGCCGTTCGCAGACATTGGCAACCAGGTCGTGGTTGATCTTTGGCGGCTTGGTGTGCTGCACGTTGATGGCGATGTCGCCCTGCCCGCCGCAGTTGATCTGGCAGCAGGAGGTGGTCATGTGCACGCGGTTCGGCATATTCCAGCCTTTGAACTCGTCGATCAGTTCGTCCATCATCGACTTCACCACGCCTGAAGCATCGGTGCCGGGGATGTCGCAGTGCAGCCAGCCCTGGGTATGGGAAATCATGGTGACCGAGTTACGTGTGCCGCCGACCACGTAGCCGGCGTTTTCCAGCGCCTTGATCAGCGGTTCGACCTTGGCCTCGTCCGCCACCAGGTACTCGATGTTGCTGCGTATGGTGAAATGGACATAACCCTCGCCGTATTTGTCCCCGATGTCGCACAGTTCACGCAGCGTGAAGATGTCCAGAATGCGCTGGGTTCCGGCGCGTACCGTCCAGATCTTCTCGCCGCTGTGGGCGACATGCACCAGGACGCCCGGGCGCGGGTCCTCGTGATAGGCCCACTGACCGTAAATCCTGCGCATGACGGGATGCATGTACTGGAATCCGTCAGGACATCCCGATTCGATCGGCGATCGCATTTCTTGTGCCATGTAACTCTCCTGAAATTCTGTCGTTAGTGAGCGTATCCCGGCCTCTCAGACGCCGGGATACGCCGTCATGTTGCCTTGGTGGGCCGGAACGTTACGCGGAAGCCGCCTGTTTCTCTTCGCGCTTTCTCTCGAACCACTTCTCGGCCTCTTCGTCCCAGCCATCCATGCGGACATAGGAGGACTGGCGCGGATAGTTGACCATGTGCGGGTCGACATCGATGCCGATGCCTTCGAGGAAATTCACCAGACCGATGCGCTCGATCATTTCGCCGGTACGCTCATGCTCCAGCCCGTTCTCGGCCCAGAAGTCGATGATCTCTTCGGCCATTTCCACGATGCGTTCGTAATCTTCCTCGGTTTCGAGTTTCATGAAGGGCACCACAACGGTACCCATGAGGTCGCCGATTTTCAGCGTGCGCTTGCCGCCGATGAGGATGGTGACGCCCTTGTCGTCTCCCGGGTGCAGCGCCTTGGGCATGACGTTCAGGCAGTGCATGCAACGCACGCAGTTGTGGTTGTCGACGACGAACTCATCCTTGTCGGTCAGCGAGATCGCCTGGGTCGGACAGCGCGCGATGACATTGTCAAGGATGTACTGGCGGCCCTTCTTCTTGATATAGTTCTTTATCTCGTCCTGATTGACCTTCATGTCGTCACGCCAGGTGCCGATCACGGCAAAGTCGGAGCGTTCGATAGCATTCTGGCAGTCATTCGGACAACCGGATACCTTGAACTTGAACTTGTAGGGCAGGGCTGGACGGTGCACGTCATCGGTAAAGTTGTTGACCAGATGACGATGGATGCCATGCTCGTGGGCGCAGGACATTTCGCAGCGGGCGGCGCCCACACAGGACATGGCGGTGCGCACGCACGGGCCGGCGCCACCCAGGTCCCAACCGTATTCGTTGATCTCGTCGAAAAAATGCTGGGTGTTTTCGGTTGTGGCGCCGATGAACATGATGTTGCCGGTCTGGCCATGGAAGGTTACCAGGCCGGAACCGTATTTTTCCCAGCTGTCGCCGAGCTGTCGCAGCATGGCAGTGGAGTAGAAATTGCCCGCCGGGGGTTGCACGCGCAGGGTGTGGAATTCCTTGGACTCGGGGAAGGACTTGCCGACCTCGGAGAAGCGCGGGATGATGCCGCCGCCATAGCCGTACACGCTCACGGTGCCGCCTTTCCAGTAACCCTTGCGGGTTTCATAGGAATGTTCAAGCTGCCCGAGGAGGCTGTTGGTCATCTCATTGATGCGCTTGTCGGGGTGCTTGTCACGCAGCCGCTTGATACCTGAAATGAAACTGGGCCAGGGGCCGTTTTCCAGGTCGTCGAGCATTGGTGTGGGGTGGGTGTCTTTAGCCATGGAGATCTCCTGGGTTGTTTTCTGCATACACCGTAGTTGAAATGGATACGTGCTTCTCGCGAGTGCTTGCCTGCATATCCCTCAGGCAGCTGGAAATCAGGAACTTAAGGACAGGATTTAAAACGTCCTTCTGTTCAGTACCGGAATTCTAGATGTGGCCCATGAAGGAGCATATCTTACCCATGGGATGGCAGGGGCGTAACGTCGTATCCCGAAATGGGTATTGGAAAAAATACTATTCAAATTCGAGCAGTTATCAAATGACCCGTCAGTTCTGATGTGTCCATAACTTTTTCTCATGAAGACGGGCACTTGAACTGACTTTGTGCATACTTCATGGTTCTCTGAATCGATTATATGCCTCGCCAGTGAGAATGTATCGCATCAATGCATCTGGCTGCCGCATGCCCGCATTCCGGTGTAATAAATCGGTTGTAATCGTGTTATAACTGTGCGGCGTGCCTACAGGCTCGAAGCGCATGATGTCTGACTCAATCACCAATCTGCGGTCTCCCGCGACTATCAGCCCTTTCGATCTCACCGATGAACGGGCCTATCAGTGCTGGCGCGAGTGGAAACTTTCTGACTATCCAGGCACGGCCGAAGATCTTATCGTCAGCGTCGCGAATCCCTGCCGGCTCAGCCCGGCGGAGAAGCAGGCTCTGCTAAGTCGCTGCCAGAAGGCGAATGCCGCCATCTACCGGATTTCCACAGGCGATTTCGCGGACAAGGAACTGGTGGGTTCGCTGGGTCACCAGTTCGGCCTGGTTCGACTGGACAGGAACCTGCGTGCGGATGAGGACAGCATCACCTCGCTCAAGGTGGTGTCCGGAACAGGCGGTGCGTATTACATACCCTATACCAACCGGCCCCTCAACTGGCATACCGACGGTTATTACAACACACCCGGCGAGCAGGTCAGGGGCGTGGTGCTGCATTGTGTATCCGCTGCGGCCGAAGGCGGCGAGAACGTTTACCTCGACCATGAAATAGCCTACCTGCTGCTGCGCGACGAGAATCCGGATTATCTGGCCGCACTGATGCAGCCGGATGCCATGACCATTCCCGCCAATACCGAGGCCGGTGTCGAGATACGCCCGACGCAGAGCGGTCCGGTGTTTTCTGTGGAACCGCGTACCGGTTCACTCCATATGCGCTATACGGCGCGTACCCGCAGCATTGCCTGGAAAAACGATCGCGATATCCGCATGGCGGTCGGGTTTCTGACTGAACTGCTCGCCGGTGAATCGGACTTTCTGTTTCGATATCGCCTGCAACCGGGGGAGGGCATACTCTGCAATAATATTCTTCACAAGCGGGAGGCGTTTGCGGACGATCCGGCGGGCGGGCGTACACGACTGCTCTACCGTGCCCGTTACCATGACCGTATACGCGGTACTGAATTGAACACGATCTGGTCAGGAGTCCGGCCATGCTCTGGTTGAGTGAATTGTTGATTCAAGGCCACGACCTCGATTCCTTCGCGGCCTTGACGGAAGCCGTCAAGGCGCGAGCCAGCGACGGCGAGGTGTTTTTTCGCATGGATGTCCGTCCGCCCTTTCCGGACACACCGGAAGACTGGGAGGACCGCCTGGAAGCGGCGTTTTCCACGGCACAGAAACGCTAGTCCGATCGGGGTGAATTACACTGTTCTGGACTGAAGAGAACGATGCGGTAGCGGAATTCAGCGTCCTGGATGATGTGCTTGATGTGGCGTTTACGAGCACTCGGTCAGGTTGCAGCAGGCCGGTTTGGGCGATGGTCGTACGATGGGCTGCGGCCTGTTCATCCCGCACAAGGGTATCAAACCGGTAAAGCAGGACAGCGAATAGGGTAATTATCCCGACCGGGGGGTTGTCTTTTGAGTTCAAGACGGCAAAATCTGCGATCTTCGCTCCCGCGGGAGCCAGTGGTTTATCTGGTTTGTTTATCGAGATAACTGTTAGGAGGACCCCATGGAAGTCGTCGTTGATGGAATGCAGGTTAATGTCACCGAAACCGGATTCCTGGTTAACCTGGATGACTGGAATGAAGCGATTGCCGAAGTGATCGCCGAACAGGAAGGGATTGCACTGACCCAGGAACACTGGGACGTTATCAATTATTTGCGTGATGAATACATCAACCATAACGGGAATCAGCCCAACAACCGGACCATGCTCAAGGACATGGGTGACAAATGGGGCAAAAAAGTGACCTCGAAGATGATGTATGACCTGTTTCCGGGCAACCCCAGCAAGCAGGCCGGTCGCATCGGCGGGCTGCCGGAAAGCATGCGCAAGGGTGGTTATTGATCCGGCTGGCAACCCATTCGGGATATACACTCGGCATATCTCAAGGGTTATATTTCCACCCATCTCAAGAATAATTCCGTGAATTCATAAGGTATCCTGGAGAAAAGGTCATGAGTGAGAAACAGGAACTCATCAAGAAGATGATGGAAATGCAGAAAAAGTTCATCGATTATGAACACAAGAACGGCGTCAGTATGGAGGACTATTTCGTCGGTGAAGAAGGTCATCCACTGCACCATTTCCGCCAGCAGTACATGGAAATGGCGATGAAACTGGTCGACATGGCTCACGCGGAGAAGGGTTCACACCGCTAATCGACATGCCTCCCTGTAAATGAAAAAGCCGCGCGCCAGAGCTCGCGGCTTTTTTTTGCCTGCAGGGATGTATGTATGGCATTTATTGCGGTGTATTTGAGTCTTTGTGGTACGTGGCGATGGCCAGGGTTCAGTCAGATCTCCGACCACATGCGCACCAGATTGATGTAGGCATGATTGACCCGGCTGGTTTCCTCCGCATCCGGTTTGTCGTGCAGCAGTTTTTCCCGTGCCTGGTTGAGTTCGTGCAGCAGGGCGCGCTTGTCGGGGTCCCGTACCATGCTCTGGATCCAGCTGACGGCGACGACGCGCTCGCCGCGGGTGACCTCTGCGACACGGTGTACGCTGGACGAGGGGTAGATCACTGCGTCACCGGCGGGAAGCTTGACGAACTGTTCGCCGAACGGGGTCTGGATGACCAGTTCGCCGCCGTCGTAGTCGTCCGGACCGGAGAGAAAGATAGTGACGGAAATATCGGAACGATAGAGATCGCCCTCTCCCATGATCGGGTCATCGACATGGTTTCCGTAGGACATCCCGGCCGAGTAACGGGCGTAATAGGGCGCTGCCACCTTCAGGGGCAGTGCGGCGCTGCGATAGACCGGGTGCCTTACCAGGCTGCCCATGACCAGATTATTCAGCTGCCGCATCAAGGGTTCGTCAACGGCGAGTTCCTGGTTGTTCTTGACGCGCTGTGCCGACATGCCGGCGGACAGGACACCTTTGACGAACCGGCCGTCGGCCACGAGCTTTCTGGCATCCCCGAGCCGGTCGGGGTCAAGCACATTGATCAGTCGGGTAAGCATGCTCGGTACCCCTGCAAGCCAACAGCCGGTTGGGGTAAGATTACAGGTTCATATGAAAACCACAGCATAAGGCCGGGCGTATGATATTGAAAGTTGTCGTTGATGATCAAACCTATCCCGTCAGGGTCCCGGAAGACATCGTGAGAGATGGCGAGGACTTTTTCAGCACGATCGACAAGGACATGGACAAGGGCTGGCAGATGAGCCGGGACTGGGTGGACAATCCTGACCAGTTGCAACGCTGCCAGATTATCGGAGACAGGATGCTGACTGCCATGCATAACAACAACGAACGCATGATGGTGCTGCTGTCCGCCTATATCCTCGCACGGGTTCCGGGTGTGCAGGGAATCCGCATCGACACGAATGGCGAAATGCTGGAATCCGAGCTGATTACGGACTGAAACGCCGTCTTCACCGCAAAGAACGCAAAGATGTATTGTTAAGGAAAACAATTAAGGACTGTGCGTATTCTGCGTATCTGCCGCGAATTTTTTATTTCTGCATGGAAACTACATGGCTGAGGCGGTTATCGCTTAACCCGCTTTTCCATCCTTACGTGAGCGATGCGGTTGAATAGCATGGGACCGGGGCCGGTCGCCACGTAGCCGTGTTTTCGGTAGAAACCGAGCGCCACCTCACGGGCATCGAGGACGATGCGCGTGGCTCCCAGCCTGATGGCTTTCTCTTCCAGAGCGAACAGGATCAGCGTGCCGATGCCCTTGCGACGGTATTCCGTGGCAACGCCCATGTAACGGATCCGGGCCTCGCCTATGGTGCTGAAATGCAGCCGGCCGACACCCAGAATGCATTGCCCGGAATCGACAGCCATGAGATGAGTGCCGGTGGCGTCAAGCGGATCCGTTTCGCTGCCGCGGGGCTGGTTCCAGGGGGCCCGCAGCGTTTTCCAGCGCAGATCGTAGTATTGCCGGAATTCAGCGGGGGTCGCCGGTTCGATGAGTCTTATCTGTAATGGCGCCTTCAGGCAAACACCACCCAGGTCGTGGCGATGTACTTCACTCCTTTCTGCAGGGTTGCTCCGCGGTGTTCATGCGTCCAGAACGGCGGAAACAGCAGCAGCTTGCCGGCTTCCGGCCTGATGCGGATATTCTGGAAGGAAAACTCGGTCTCGCCGCCGGGTCCCTCGACATCGTTTAGATACCAGACGGCGACCAGCTGACGCTGGCTGAAATCATGACTGCCGCCATCGATATGCCAGTGATAGTAACCGCCCGGGCTGGTGCGTTGAATCGCATAGCCGACGTCCTTGAACGGTCCCTTGAAATACGGGTAGGTTTCCCGCAGTTCCATCATTGCGGCGCCCAGGGAACGAAACAGGGCGCGATCGATATCCTTCCAGTGCGGCTTGCCGCTTACGACCAAATCGGTTGATTTCTTGATGCTCTGGTCCTGATAGACCATCTGGCCGATACGGCCTTCGTACTGCTCTTCTGCGTGCTGCTCGAAACGGCGAATCATTTCCTTGCAGAGGTCGACCGGCAACGCCAGTTGTTTCTCGAAGATGAAGGTGTTTTCACCGATCTCGGCAAGGGTCCTGAGACCGGGGCGTGGTCTGACGATACCACTGCTCGTTTCCTGGTGATGCATAGCGCCTTTTGCGTCCGTTTGATGCTCAGAAGGTATTGTTTTCCACCAGTGCGGTGATTTCATGCTGCAGATCGCCCTCGCGGGCGCCGTTCAGGGCAACGATCTCCTGTGCAAGCGACATCCAGTGGCTCCTGCCTGCCTCGGTCAGTTGCGCCAGTCTGTCCGGCTTGCCGGTTTGCTCCCAGTGAGCATAGGCGTCAAGCAGGCTGGGAAACAGCATTTTGCGCAAGCTGGTCAGGTTCGCAAAATAGAAGTGTAGCGAAGCGGGTTCCGCTTCGTCCAGCAGCCCGGGCAGGGTCGAGAGTGCATCTGCCAGGTGATCACGTACCGCCCGCATCATCAGTTCCGCCTTGCAATGCGGCATTCCCGAAAGCAACTCTTCCCAGCCGCTGCCGAGTTCCTCTCCCGCCATGATTTCGCCGATCTCGTGCAGCAACAGCGACCGACTTTCCCTGTTGGTCATTTGTTCCAGAGCGTCCTCGGGCGCGGTGTCGAAGTCATAGCAATCGATCGCCCTCTGCATCGCGTTCACGGGCCGGTTCCATCGCCACTCCTCTATTTTCTCCCACAACATGCGGCGCAGCGATTCTCGCCGGATAAAGATGGTCCTGCCCAGACTCATCGCCGGCGGAGCGGCGAGATCGCGTGCGTACTCCTTGCCGGAAATATACAGTGTGTAGCCTTCGTGTTCGCGACGTTGCTCGAGTAAACCCAGAAAGAAATGCGGTTTCATGTTGCGACCCAGCCCGCTGCTGTAGACATAGCCCATGCTGTTCAAAACCCTGTTGATGGAAATTGCATCAAACGGATCGAGCAACTCTCGCGACAGGGGTATGCTTTCGAAGGGCTTCCCCTCGAGGGTATTCCAGAGCGCCTCGCGACCGGTCAGCCAGCGGCTGAGCGCCTCTTGCGGGATTGGGGCATCGAACGGGATTTCATGTTCCCATCGGTAGTATTCGCGCATCTTCAGGAGATAGACGCAGAGGGTGTAATCGGTCGCATGCAGGGCATCACTGATATGGCAGTTCGTGCGCACGACCGACAAGGCCTGAGACAGTTTGTCGAGAATTTCCGGCGGGTCGGGTGGCGTTACTGTACGGGTGCTTGGCATGGCTAATACCTGACTGAAAACCTAGGTAATTTATGCTAGCATGCGACAGGGACAACCGCCAGTTGTGTGCGTTATCGAACCGTCAGGTATCCGGACAGATTCGGCATCATCAGGAGTTAAACGTGCGAGTAAAGAGCAAATGGAACCTCAGGGACCGCGAACGTTCCCTCTCTGAAACCGGCGGAGCCCTGGCTTTCATCCTCTGGCGCATCGCCCAGCAAGGCACTCTGAATCTTGAGAATGAAGGTTTCCAGACCGATACCAATGCCCAGCGGCTGGATATCATCACGGAGTTCCTGGCCTTTCTGATGCATCTCGTCGATCGTATGACTGCGGAACAGCTAAGCCGGGAGCAGCGTCAGGAATTCATCTCCTCCCTGGCGCGGCATCTCGCGGATAACATGCAGGAGAATCGAACAGATGCGCAGGGCAAGGGCGATTACCGGCAGCCGCTGATTGACCGGCTGAATGAACGAGCTGTTGATTATGCGGAATTTACCTTCTCGGACAGTGAACCCGGATTCGCTTTCCGACGGTATTTCGGCGAGAACGTCAGGATGGTCATGGGTGAACGGGACAATAAATGGATCACCGACCAGGTCATGGATATTGAAGTACCGGAAGCATTGAAACCGTTGAGAAAGGCCCTGCGCGACCTGTTGCCGCCGGCAGAAAGCGGTGATGCATAAAAAAGGCGGGTTGCCCCGCCTTTTTGTCTACAGGGATGCAGGTACATCGCGTAGCGCAAGGAAGCGCGGGAGCGATGCGCCATATGTTGGCCGGGTTACTTGACCCAGTTCGAAAAGTTCTCGGTATTCTTCTCCTTCCCGTCTTCATAACCCGCGGAGTAGGCCTCAGTCACTCGCTGTTCTTCACGCTCCGGGTTGAGCAGATAGCCGCCCTGCCAGCCCTGAATGTATTCCGGGTCAACACCCATCTTCTCCATTTTGGTGACTGCATCATAATATTGCTGATTCATCTTCAACTCCTCGTGTTGTCTGATAAGAAAACAAGCAAAGACAATTGCCGACAACGGCAAATCCTGAGCCGCTGCCCTGAATACTTGCAATGGATCCCGCGTATCGCCTGCAGCATGAGCGGCCGGGGACCGCCGCAGGATTCATTGCGCTTGCTGTCCCGATACCACGCGCCTGTCAGGCAGAGGGGGGCACTGCCTGCGCCGATTGCAGGGCTGCAGGAAGCACTGCCGGATTTCGTTGCACGGCCAGGCGGCTCGTCTACCGCGTTGTTTCAATTAGGGTTACCTGAGACCCGGGGAAGTATACAGGAGCCCTCTATAGCTCCGAATATCCCTATCGGGGGGGCAAATCGGTCATGCCTGAAATTGTGGTTTCCATAGATAAATCAGTGACATTCTCTCTTTCGGGGTATTCGAAGCCGGTAGCTGACTCTATAGCATAGCAACCTCTTCAACAGAGACTTATGTGCATCAGGTCCGGGTGTTCCCGGCCTCGTGCTCGTTAACTTATGAGGCGCACTATGTCCAATAACTTTGACGAGGATTTTGCCAGCGGCGTAGCTTCCTTCGAGGCCAAGAATTTCTCCCAGGCAATGAAGTTTCTCTACCCGCTGGCCGATGCCGGCAACCCGGATGCGCAGCATCGTGTCGCCATTATGTGCCAGAACGGCCTCGGTATGGTGCGTAATGAAAGAATGGCCGAACAGATGATGCGCGCCTCCGCAGAGCAGGGTTATGCACTGGCCCAGCATGGTCTCGGCTTCATGTATCTCGAAGGTGACTGTGTTGACCAGGACAGTGCCAGGGCCGTTGAATGGTTTCGCAAGGCGGCAGAGCAGGGACTTGCCGGATCATTGACAACCCTGGCGAGGATGTACGAGGAAGGTAATGGCGTGGAAAAGGATCCCGAGATGGCAAAAAAACTCTACGCCGAGGCAGGGTTCGACTTCTGACAACCGTCAATCCAGCTTCCTGCCGGACAACACGCAATGGATTTGTCGTCGGAAGACGCGCTGCGAATCAATGTCCTGCTGGCAGGACCCGTCAAGGCTGTCCGTATCGATGAATCCAGCATGACGCTGCACGCGCTCTCCGATAAAGGGGAGGCGCGCGTCAGGCTGAATCCGAATTGCCGTGATGAGACTTACCTGCGTCGTGTGCGTGAGGCGTTATCGAGCCATGTGCTGGGCTCACCGGGCGGCTACCCGGTCTATCTGAAACGCTGGACACGCATGGGTCAGACCCGTGACAGGATTCTCGAGTCCCTGCTCCTGCTGGGAGAACCCGAAGCGGTGGTGGCGGTGGTCAACGCTCCGGGCATTACCAATGAGATCGCCAGGAGGGCATGGTGGGCATCCCAGACGGCGGAGAACGCGAGGTGCATGCTCGCTCAGCAAGCAGTCGTCCAGGGTGACATGGGCCCGGTGCTGGCGGATTTCCTGGTCGAATTTCTTCCCTTCGAGACGGAAGCCAGGGATATGATCGCCTCGGTTCGCCTGGTCCTGCAGTCCGGCCTGGTCAGCACCGAGACCAGGTCCGAACTCTGGGGCAGGGGCAAGCACAGGAATGCCTACTATGTCGGCTTCCTGCAGGCCGTTCCCGATGAACTCCCCACCGGGATGGGGCCGCATCCGCTTCGGGACGAGATCTGCGGAAAGCTCAAAGGACTGACGGAGACGGGGAATCCATTTGCTGTACAATTATGCCGATTGCTCGGCAGCGAAGGTCAGGGTTTTCTCGACGCGGCGGAAAGCGTACTCGAAAAACCGTCCAATCAGGACGTAGTGATCTCATTGCTGCATGCGATTGCCGCGTATTTTCATACCATCCGCACGCACGATGCCGGGCTTCAAACCATGGATGAAATTCTGGCTGCTGTTGATGACCTGATGACCAGCGCCTCTGCCCCTGGACAGGCACTGGGCGAGCTGCTTGACAGGGTGCCCGGCATGGGAAGAGAGGTGCATGCCATGCTGGTACTGTCGATGGTGGACGAGCCGCTGGTGAATCCGATTTTCTCACGCACCGATGCCATCGGCACCGTGATGCGCAGGAAGCTGAGACCGGTATCCGAACCACTGCAGCAGTGTATCAACAGGCTGAGAAACCGTTAGCAAGCTGTTATCGCGGGGGGATCTTTCGTGGTCGAGGTTCGAATGTACTGTACCGCTATTTGTCCGTATTGTTTTCAGGCGGAACGCCTGCTGAAATCAAAGGGCGTTGTCATAGAAAAGATATTTATTGACACCATATCTGATGGTTTCGGTGAACTGGCCAGACTGACGGGTCGACGCACCGTGCCCCAGATTTTTATTGGTGACCGGCATGTGGGTGGTTACGATGATCTGGCGGATCTGGAGTTCTCGGGTGAACTGGATCCCCTGCTGATGGCCCGGTAGCCGGCCGGGTTGCGTTGATAGTCTACGAATAGGCGTTTATGAAATATCTCCCTGTTTTTCTGAAGCTGGAAGGCAGGCCCTGCCTTGTTGTTGGCGGCGGCAGGGTGGCGGCTCGCAAGGTCGCCATGCTGCTGAAGGCCGGCGCGAAGATTTCGCTCGTGGCGCCTGCCCTGTGTGATGAACTGGAGAAGCTGCGCGAATCAGGCCGGATTCTTTACACAGGCAGGGCGTTCTGCGATGAAGATATCGACGGCATGGTGCTCGTGATTGCCGCAACCGATAACGAATCGGTCAACCGGCAGGTCTCGGTTGTCGCGGA
>JBAVKA010000220.1:0-1594 GCA_049688075.1 Gammaproteobacteria bacterium | reverse complement strand
ACGGGATCTCGATTATTGAAAAATGAACCAGGAAAACATTCAATTCGGGTTATACAAAACTGCAGTGTCTGGCTAGCACATGGACGCACTCGAGGACAAACTCAACTTTCTGTCCTGGTCTACCCGGACCGTCAATGAATTGCGTTCGGTGCTGACGGACCTGAACGTCCCGCTTCCTGCCGTCATGGCACAGGCACTTGCAGCTGTGGTACTCGGCGCCATAGCCTGGTACCTGCTTGGCCCGGCCCGCAAGCCAAAGCGATCATTGATACGGCTGGGAGCACGCGCGGCACTGGCTGCCGCAGTCATCGGTATCGTTTCTATTGTGGCCGCATGGGTAGACAATGCCCTGCTACCGCGCAGCCATGAGATTATTGGTACAGTTTCACCCGTCGAAACCGGTCCTCTGAAGATTGATTTACTCGATTATCGAGGCGCTTCGGTCGGGCCCGAGATTGACATCGATTCGCAGGGGTCCTTTATAGTCCGTTATACACCGGTATTTGCCGACCCACCCAAGTCACTTCACATCCAGGCGAACGGTTGCAAGGCACTCACACAACCTCTTACACGGGCACATCTACTGGGCGCAATGCTCACAATACAGTATGTGTGTGAACTGGAAAATGGTTAACAGACGCGCACCCTTAACCTCTCTGCTGACGCTGGGATTGTTTTTCCTCTCTTCTCCTGCCAGCCCCTGCGAACTGACCGGATCAGTCAAAAGCAATGCCGTTCCGCTGGCGAACGCCACTGTAACAATGACGCAAGGTGGAAAAGTAGTCACGAGCACCACCACATCTGCTGATGGCACCTATAAACTGGCCTACCCGGAATTTCCGCAGCAGCTACGCGCAGCCGTTGTAAGTGTCGATGTTCCCGGGTTTACAGAAGACAGGCGCAACCTGTTCCGGCGCGGCAACAGCCGATGCCTTGAAGTTACCGTGAGCCACGTCGTCCTTGAGAAGAGTTCCGAAACACCAGCGGATTTCAGCATGCTGGGACAGACGATTTTCATTTCCAGCTACGCCCTTTACGGCAACAACACTGACACGATCGCCGACAGGTTCAACAGGGACCTGCCGAATATCATTCATCACAAGATACTGGCATACAAAAGCAGCCTGGGTCAGGTGACGTCAGACGTGGATATCAGTGTAATCAGGCTCGCTGAGCCTGTCACGCCGGCCGAGGGCGAGCGCATGTTCCGGCTTGGTCACAAGCACAATGCTCTTGCCGTGATTGCAGGAGATGGCGAATTGATGCCTTCACCACAGGATGGCGATGTATTCAGCCTGACGTCGGTATTCAGGACCATACCGATCTACGCTGATGTCCGAATCGGTATTCAACCCATCATTGACCAGATCCCGGTGCGAAACGCCAGCCCGAGCCATCTTGCCAATGGCCTGCAGGATTACTGGGGCAAGCAGGCCATGCTCTCCTTCGTGCTGCAGAGACTCGCCACGCACCAGGGCAGCTGGAACGCCCAGGAGCTTAATCACCTGAGCGATATTTTGATTGATGTGAGGAATACCATGCAGTCCGAGGACCGATTGCTGGATGTGACCAACCAGTTGCTGCAGATCATGGA
>JBAVKA010000219.1:0-6930 GCA_049688075.1 Gammaproteobacteria bacterium | reverse complement strand
ATCCAGGCTGCATTCGCCCTCGCATTGCGGGTTTTGGCTTCTGAGTCCGGATAGTGGTTACTTGAGAACCACCACTCGGCGACGAGGAAGCTTTGTCTTCGGGTCATCGTCAATGCAGCCGTTTCCTGCACTCTCAGCCGATAACGTCCTACAGTGATGGAGTGCCCGGAGTCCTGATATAATATTGCTTATTGTTCGTAAATGGTCCTCAAAATTCCCGTAGGACGGATTCCCGAGCCGCCTCACAAATCGCGAAGAGCCCCCGCATGCCGATCCATCTTCCCCCCCTTTCACGACGCGATTTCCTGGCCGCCACGCTCGCCACGGGCGCCGGCCTGCTCTTGCCGAAAGAACTCCTCGCCGGCCAGCCGGAAGCCGATCCTGACCGGTGGACGCTCCTTGCCGACACCCACGTATGCGAGAATGCTGATCGTGTGCACCAGGGAGTCCGGCCGGTAAAGAACTTTGCCGCCGCTCGCGGCGAGTACCTGGCGTTCAAGCCCCGCCCGGCCGGCCTGATCGTGGCCGGAGACTGCGCGTTCCTCGAAGGCGCCACGGGCGATTACACGATGCTCGCCGAACTGGTGCAGCCGATCCGCAGGGCGGGTGTGCCGCTGCACTTCGCGCTGGGCAATCACGACCATCGCGCCAATTTCTACAGGGCATTTCCCGAAGCGAGGCCGGCAGGCGAGCCGCCGGTGATCGACAAGCATGTGTCGATCCTCGAGACGCCGCGCGCCAACTGGTTCCTCCTCGACTCGCTTCAGAGAACAAACGACCTGCCCGGCCGCCTCGGCGAAGTCCAGCTCCAGTGGCTGGCCAAAGCCCTGGATGCCCGGGCCGACCGGCCGGCCCTGGTCGTGGCGCACCACAATCCGCAGACAACCGGGGGCCGCGGAGGGCTGCAGGATTTCAACGCCCTCCTTGATGTGCTCCGCCCGCGGAAGCAGGTCAAAGCCTACCTGTACGGGCACATGCATATCTGGAGCCTGTCGCAGGCTGACGGCATACACCTGATTAACCTGCCCACGCTGGTGTGGCTGTGGGACAAGACGGCCCCGCAAGGCTGGGTCGACGCGACGCTCCGGGCCGACGGCATCAGCCTCACGCTCCACATGCTGGACAAGGGCCACGCGGCCAACGGGCAGCGCGTGGAGCTCCCATGGCGCGCGTAAAAAGACCGGCCTGGCTGACGCCCGCCGCTCTCCCGGGGTGCCTTTATGGTTCCGGATGAAACCCGGGTGCTTCGCCGTCGACCTCGCCTTCGGATTCGCCGGCGAGAGCTCTACTGCCGGATCGGTAACCACGGGTATCGGCTCCACGCTTTCGTACATTGCCGCCGGCGATCGCGCGTGCGGAACCACGCGGGAATGCTAAACTTCGGCTGCGCCGCTGGCTGACAACCAGCTTGTAAAACGCAAGGCGTCCCGGCGCTGGCGGGATCAGCAGCGCCCCTTCTTCGCCTGTCCGGGCGGACAGAAGTGTGAAGCGGGATATGCCCTCTCGGGATGATAGTAATAATAATGCGATTCTTCATTCGATGGGGAGTGATGGGAATCATCATCGGTAGTAACCGCGGTCCCGACGGCTCCACCCAGCGCACCGCCGACAATCGCACCATTGCGGCCACCCACCTCATTGCCGATCGCCGCACCGGCAGCGCCACCGATACCGCCACCAATCGCCGCGTCCAGGGTGGAATTGTCGGCATTCGCCTCAACAACCACCAGTGCAACCGCCAAAGCAAGATATTTAATGTTCATAAGCGTCGTGTTATCCCTGTCAGCCAGACGTGTGAGTATTTATCGACACGGCTCGTCGAAAATATAGTGACTCTGGTTGCAATTTATTTCGTCATTCGGCGGGATCCCGCGCGCAGCGGGCTTGCTTTCGGGAATATACTGTACCGGGAGAGAGGCGTATCAATCCGGTCGGGAAAAATTACCGGGTACCCGCATAAATAAAACGGCGGCCCGAAGGCCGCCGACAGGAAGGTGCACGGTTACGGTGTCGGGGCCGTCACGGTGCGGGGATCAACCGTCGAGTTGTGAAGCGATCCAGGGCATGGAAACCAGCGCAATGGCCGTGGCGACGATATAAATCTTCACTTCGCCCAGCCATGCGAGGTACTGCAGACCGGGGTCGCCCATGAAGTAAATCGCCATCAGAGCAATAATCACCTTGTTCATAATCCTCTCCGTCACTACCTGCTGTTGCGATGGTTATAGTGTGACTCGGCAGTGAAAGTATTTCCGTGACTGGTGACGCACAGGATTTAAACGCACATCACATTTTTACGTAAAAAAGACGGCTCTTCAGGAAAATTTGTGGGTAAAAATAGAGCGAATTCATTACGGCAGAGGTTGCCGGGATAACGCACCGATAGAATGGTTCTTCGGCAGCCTGAAACGGGAATGAACCGGTGACCGGTTGTATCCTACCCGGCAGGAAGCGATGACCGATGTCCGGGAATCCGTGGCGGTGTATTACAACTCGAAGCGTTTGCACCCGACGCCGGGCAACATGACACCGATGAATTACGAAAAGATCCTTAACAAAGTGTCCGGAAACAGTTGACCATTACAAGTCCGGACATACAGTGCAACGGGACAGTTACTTTCTGTAACGCTTCTGCGCCTCGTATACTGGCGACATATTAACCTGCCAGAAACCAAGACCGCCTTTTCTGAGTTCAAAGCTGTAGCTGTCCCCGGGATGGAACTGCCGCCACCAGCGGCTGCCACTCAGATACATATCCAGATCAGGAGCGCCCGGATCCGTGGAACGCCATACATAGTCCGTGTCGAGCCGATACTCGTAACCATGGAGTCCTGCGGTATCCGTCCAGGCATTAACCCTGGCAAGCAGCGGGTAGGCGGCGAGGCCGATACCCAGTGCGAACAGCAATGCATACAACGCACTGTTTTTTCGTTCCGGTTCGAAGTGCCCTAGCGCGAGATGCACGATCAGAAACCCGAGCAGCGCCGACAGGCAGATCAACTGATAAGGCACGAAATCGGCATAAAATTCGGTTGCAGTGAAATAGATTTCAATGATGAATGAAAAAACCAGCGAGACGAATATAACCGCAACGATGGCCGTCAGCGGTGTGACATCACCCCCATCAAAATCCAGGTTAATGACAGACTGCCTTGCCTGATAAAATGAATCGTCCCGATAGCCGGGAAACTTCTTCCTGACCCATTCAACCACAGCCGTTCGCCTCATAACCGAACCGGCCTGTTCTTTTGAATATCTTCTCTTCGGGAAATACCGGTCCACCCTGGCGCCTGCCACAACCCAGTGCCATGGCGAGATTCGATAGGTTTCCTGTTCCGTATGGAAGAGTAACCGGCTGGCAATATACTGGCCGGGTACCAGCTTCCAGGAGGTATCCTTCAGTTCATCCCACCTGAATGACCAGTCGGGTACCAATAACTTGATTCCATTCATGAGACCGCTTTTGAACTGTATGCCGGATTCATTGACGACGACGCGCATGCGCCGCGCAATAAACAGCAGCGGAATCAGAATTACCGGCGACAACACGAAAAACCATAATGAAACGATCAGCCGGGAGTCTGCGGATGTCTTGCCGAGGTTATGACCAAGCCCGTCATCCAGGCCGAGATACCTGGCCCCGAAATACAGCGCGGCAACCGGCACGTACAACGAAATGAGGCCAACCGTGGCCAGCAGGACTTTTTTGAAATGCATGGAATTAACGAAACGAAGCTCCAGTCGTATTTCTTCACTGCCCATCGACCCATACCTTTCGTCAATTCATTCATGGGGTCTTTCGGCTGCAGCCTGCAATTCTTTACATATCAGCCAGTTAAAAAACTGAACCTGACCAGTCGTCCATACGATCCAAGTCTGCTGTCAACAACAGCAATCCGTTCGGTCGACACGTGGTGCAAACCGATTCATGGACAGGCTATACCCGCTGCCGCGCAAGATAGCCCAATCCATCAAAAAACAGCAGATGCGGGTGCCGTTCGACCAGTGATGACCGAAGCGGTCCTCGATGCGGCCATAACGGTCAGCCCGGAACATGTCGTCGACCGGTCGGGTGACCGTCGCTCAGGCGGCGACGGCCTGTTCAACGGTTGCGTCAACCTCCTCGACATACAGATGGATTACGTCGTCCTCGTTGCAGGTCTTTCATGTCAACCGGCGGCATTGTCTCGTTCCGGTGCGGTGAACGGTGGTGTCAGCCGCGCGCCCAGCGCCATGTCCAGTGCATCGAGCGCCGTGCCCATGATCAACCCGGCGTGCCAGTGGTACAGATCGAGCCGGCAGTCGACAGGCTCATGCAGGCTCGTGCGCCCGCGGGTCCCGAAGGCACGCCAGGCCAGTACCGGCAGGTCGTCGCGCATCGTGTCTACGCACACCCAGACGTCGTTATCGAGGATCGCCTCGAGTCCGCGGTGCTGCGGCAACGCCACGCGCAGCGGGCAACCGAGGCGACTCAGCGCGAGCCGCACGCGGTTATAGTAAGCCGCTTCCAGGCGCTTGGGCAACGAGCGTAGCGGCGGGAACTCCCGCAGGACAGTCATGGACGATATGCCCCATTAGCTCTCGATAGTACCGTCAAACGCCGGCAGTTCGCTATCCGGTCGGCCTTCAACGAACACCCGGCTCGCGCGTATGTCTTCGGCCTCTATCGTTATGAGGTCAGTTCTGGTGAGCGAGTGCCCCCGGTTCGCGAACAACCGGTTCGCCTGGCGCAGCCGGGCGCGGTCCAGTGCGTTGCGTATGGAACGCGCGTTGGCAAAATGCGGCAGCGTCATGCGAAGCGGGATATACGCTCTTAACGCCGCCTCGCCCTCCGGGCTCAATCGATAGTTCTGGCTCGCCAGCATAAGCCCGGCGATGGCCATCAGCTCATCCGCGCTGTAATCGGGGAAATCCAGGTGGTGTGCAATGCGCGAACGCATGCCGGGGTTGCTCTGGAAGAACCTGTCCATCTTGTCCTTGTAGCCGGCCAGGATCACGACCAGATCATCGCGGTTGTTTTCCATGACCTGCAACAGGATTTCGATCGACTCCGCGCCATAGTCGCGTTCGTTCTCGGGTTTGTACAGATAATAGGCCTCATCGATAAACAAAACCCCGCCCATCGCCTTCTTGATGACCTCCTTGGTCTTGGGCGCGGTGTGGCCGATGTACTGGCCGACGAGGTCGTCGCGCGTCACGGTCACGAGATGTCCTTCGCGCACATAACCGAGGCGTTTCAGGATCTCGCCCATGCGCATGGCCACCGTGGTCTTGCCGGTGCCGGGATTGCCGGTAAAGCACATATGCAGGGTCGGCGTTTCCGAGGTCAGTTCGAAGCGCTTGCGCAGTCGATCCACCAGCAGCAGGGCCGCGATTTCGCGGATGCGCGTCTTGATGGGCTTCAGGCCGATCAGCTCCCGGTCGAGCTTGTCCAGTACTTCCTGGATATTGGACGTCTTGAGCTCGGCATCGAGATCTACCAGGGCATCGTCTGCCTCACTGGCCGGTCGCCCGGCGGCACCGGCATTATTGGTCTCGTTCATGACTGTTCCGTTACTGGCTGATCACTACCCTCTCACCGGGACATCGCTGCAGAATGCCATCGCCAGCGCCTGGTTCATCCACAGCGAGCGGGAGGCGACAGAAACGACGCGTTGACCTCGATTCTTTTACCCGACCTTGCGCCGGAGGGAAGTAACCCGGTCTCCTGTTGCGACACCCTCTTGAGGGAGAGGGCCGAGGGCTATCACGGCATCACTGCCGCGACGTCGCCTCTCACCTCACCCTCTCCCCAAAGGAGGGACAGAATTTACCGCTAGTACCGCTCACCTTCCGGTTTGTCGGTGGCATAGGGCTGGATTGTGTAGCCCATGCTGCGACCTTCCCGCTCCTGGCGGATCAACCGGTAGCCCGGCTCACTCTCCGGCCGGTTGACGATGAACGACATCCGGGGGGTTTCCCAGCCACGCGCACTGTCAAATGCAGTGACGCGAACATAATGGCCCGGGAAAGTCTTGCGGCAGTTGTTGATCTCCATCAGAATCCCTGCGGGGTCCTTGAGATCGAACATGGGCATGCCGAACATTTCCCAATAGGTGTTGCGCGGATGCGGGTCGTCGGTGTACTCGACGTTGACCGCCCAGCCGTTCCTGAGTGCGTACTTGATCTGTGCGGTAATCTGTTCATCCGTGAGGTCAGGCAGGAACGAGAACTGGCCCTGGGTCATACGGTTGCCGTGATTGTTCATCATGATGGCGTCTCCTGATCGTTTCGTTTAAACGCTGGCCGTGGCCGTGGGCACGAAGTCCGCGGTGTCGGTGGATTCGTAGTTGAAGGTGATGTCCTTCCACGTGTCCAGCGCGGCCTTGAGGGGGCTGCACCACTTGGCGGCTGCCTCCAGTATTTGCGGGCCTTCCTTCAAATAGTCGCGGCCTTCGTTGCGCGCCAGGATCATGGTTTCTAGCGCTACGCGGTTCGCGATCGCGCCCGCCTGGATACCCATCGGGTGACCGATGGTTCCGCCGCCGAACTGCAGCACCACGTCCTCGCCGAGATAATGAATCAGCTGGTGCATCTGGCCGGCATGGATGCCGCCCGAGGCCACTGGCATGACCTTGTTGAGCGAGGCCCAGTCCTGTTCGAAGAACAGACCGTTTTCCAGGCTCATTGGCGTATGCGGTTCCCGCAGCGTGTCGTAGAAGCCCTTGATCATCAGCGGATCGCCCTCGAGTTTGCCGACCACGGTGCCGGCGTGGATGTGATCAACGCCCGCCATGCGCATCCACTTGCAGATCACACGGAAGTTCATGCCGTGGTTCTTCTGCCGGGAATAGGTCGAGTTTCCGGCGCGGTGCAGGTGCAGGATCATGTCATTCTTGCGCGCCCATTTGGCCATGGTCTGGATGGCGGTATAGCCGATGACCAGGTCGA
>JBAVKA010000218.1:0-1574 GCA_049688075.1 Gammaproteobacteria bacterium | reverse complement strand
GCCGGCGAGCACCGCATACATCATGTCGGTCACACCCGTTCCGAGCAGCTTGAGATTGGCCGGTCCCAGCTTCCACGCAAGCAGCGCCAGCGCCGCGTACAGCGGGATGTTCATCACCAGGTAAAGGAAGAAATCCCCCTTGCTGGTCACTTCCATGCCGCCGTTCTTTTTCGGCTTGAAGTAGGTCGAACCCTTGGGTGTGTCGGACACAGTGAAGAAATAGATGACCGAGTACCCCAGGGACATCACCCCCGTCATGGCAATGGCATAGCGCCAGCCGTCGTCGCCGCCAAAGGCCAGTGCGATCGTCGGCAGGCTAAGCGCCGCGGCCGCGGAGCCGAAATTGCCCCAGCCGCCGTAGATGCCCTCGGCGAGCCCGACCTGTTTCGCCGGGTACCATTCACTGATCATGCGGATGCCGATGACGAAACCGGCACCGACGAAACCGAGCAGGAAACGCATCAGCGCGAGCTGCTCGAAGTTGTCGGTGAAGGCAAAACCGAAGCACAGGAAGCTGGAGACGAACAGCAGGAAGGAATAGACGCGTCGCGGCCCGAAGGCGTCGACCAGCATGCCGATGATGATGCGCGCGGGAATGGTCAACGCCACGTTGAGAATCAGCAGCGTCTTCACCTGCTGATCGGTCAGTCCCAGGGTGTCACGGATCGACGCAATCAGCGGCGCATGGTTGAACCAGACGTAGAAGGTCAGAAAAAACGCGAACCAGGTCAGATGCAGGATCCGGGTCTTTCCGGTAAAGGAAAACAGATTGAGTTTCGAATCAGACATGGGACTCCCCTCGTAACAGCGCGAATGTTGTTGAATGCGGATGACGACGTTCCACCAACGAGCAAGGAGCGTGCCAGCGACCGACAAACAATCGGAATCATCACGATCGCATCAGTCGTTACCGTCTAACGGACTGTTTTTCTGATTGAACACGCACAGCTAAAACCGCATGGCAACAGATGCCATGTAATCCGCCGTCGGTTTACACAACACCGTCCGGCTCGCGGTGACCCGTGCATGCCTTTTCCGGGGGCACGGCACTTTCAGTTTGCACATCCCTGGTGCACAGCACACGCTAGACGGGATCTCACGCCATCGATTGCCTCATGCATGACTGATTATTTGAACCGACAGGATTAAGATGCACCATCTTCAACCCCTGAACAGGGGGAGAATCGCTAAAAACACCCGCCATCCACCCCACAGGCGCCTGCAAGCCGTACAGTAAAGACACGGGAGGGATCATCCTGGTGCGCGATAACTCAGTCGGATGGTTGCTCATACGCCATAGATGCGGACGCACGCACGGATTGGAAACACGCACTAATAAGGTGTCGGAGGGCAATCCGGCTGCACGGGCTTGGTGCAATGACGCAGGCAATCGACGGGGAATCCCGCAGGCGATTATCCGTATTGCACCATGAATACAGCGACATAGCGGATTCCTCCCGGGGTTGGCATGGACCTTGCCACTTTTTGAGGCGATCCATTCAATCGAATACCCGCGGTGGAGATATGAAAGAACAACTGGTGCTGGTCGGCAACGGCATGGCCGGCGTACGAAC
>JBAVKA010000217.1:0-2199 GCA_049688075.1 Gammaproteobacteria bacterium | reverse complement strand
GCCTGTGCCTGTTTGTCCTTCATCGGGTCATGTTCGAGATGTACTTCATGACAGTTGCTGCAGGACATTTCTTTTACCTTTCCATCAGCATCTATCCAGGCGTTGCCGTGGACGCTACCCTTCCATTCCATTGCGTCTAACTTGCCCATCTTCTTTTCATGGCAATTGGTGAGACAGCTATGCGACTGTTTTCGAGGAGGCGTGGATTTGTTGATGCCGTAGTCGATCATCGGCGGTCGGCCCTTGCCTCGCCGGGAACGGGTGGAATGCAGGCTTCCGGGACCATGGCAGGATTCGCAGCCATGCTGGGCGAATGGATTGTCGGGGTTGGTTTTGTCGCCGTGCGGGGTCTTGTCAATCATGCGCATCCGCTCGACGTCATGACAGTACAGGCATCCGGTCGTACCTTCAGCGGTATATTGTGCGGTATAGGGGTTGTCGGCGGGTTTATCTGACGGTTGCGCGCAGACGGCGGATGCGGCCAGTAGTGAACCTGCCAGGCAGGCAATCGTGCGAATGATGCCGCCTGAGCCGATATGCCTGGCCGGCGCGAAAAGACCGCGATATAGAGTTTTCATGAAACCCGCCTCCCTAGTGCGGTTGAGTCCTAATCCCTGCCTCTTGCGGCAGATGCAAGCTGTTTATGTCCGCGCCCGGGTGGACAAATCATCCGGTGTTATAAGCCCGCATGGTGTCAGTCAACATTATGCTCGACCGCGACATCGACATACCCTCCCGGGCCATGGCAGGCCGGGCAACCCTCCGCCGTGGTCGGGCCCAGTGTACCGCCGCAGGTGTCGACACGAACAGTAAGATTTCCGTCCGCCCCCTGGCAGGCATCAAAGGAGCCCCCTGTCTGCTGCATGTGCGCTGCGGCTCCGCTCGTCGTGTGGCAGGAGGAGCAGACCGCCGCATTCGGGGTGATGTTTATGTCATCGAGCGGTGAGGCGCGACTCGCGCCGGTGCTGATGGTGGTGGCCAGTACTCCGCTGTCGGGGTTGACCGGGTAGAAGCCGTCATCGGTATGGCAGGCCGTGCAGTTGCTGAGCCGTTGCGGATAGCGCAGATCACGAAAATCCGCCACGCCGTTGAAACCATAGACCACGATGTCAGCTGCATGGACCTTGTGAATCAGGTACTTGAAGTCCAGGGACTCTTCCTTCTTGCCGTCCGGAGTGCTGGCGGGATCGGCAGGCCGACAGCAGATGTCGGTGACATTAGGATTGTGGCAGGTGACACATGCGCCGGGATTGTCGTTGCGGTTGGCATTGTGTATCGACAGCCGTTCATGGCAGTTGTCGCATCGCTTGATGTCGACCTTCTGCCGCCGCGGCGTAGGGTTCGCCGGATCGTCGGTGATGCCAAAATACGCCACCGCCGTTGTGGCCGGGACCGACTCGGTGCTTGCACCCACGTCGATGACCGGATATCCCTCCAGCGTTACAGCACCGGAGCCGGTGATCGGGATGGAGGTGCCGTTCGGGACGGTATCGAGGGGGAGTGTATAGGTGCCGTCCTGGTTGTCGATTACGGCCGGCGACAGGACGCCGCCGCTGACAAGTTGGGTATAGGAGGACAGGGCGAGATTGTTGTCGCTGCCCTCGTTGAAATAGTCTGCAGTATTCCAGGCCACCGTAAGGCCCAGGTTGCCGCGGGTAATTTCCGGATCATCGGCGAGATCGTAGGGCCTGTTCCTGTTGGCGGGATCGGTGATCGAGAAATCCACGGCTGGTGCTGTTCCCAGCCCCCCGAAGGCGATGTTCTCGATGTTGAACCGAAATTGCTCCACCGCTTCCTGTGCCCGCATGCGATGCACCTGACGAATTTCGATGGGTGACTGCGGGCTTGAGGCATGACAGCCGGCGCACAGGGTGTCGTCGGCGACGATGCCGATTCCGTTCTCATCTTCGGCGTGCCCCGCACCGGTTGTGAAGTTCACGTTGTCATGACACGAACCACAAGCCTCGGCCGACGGCTTGAAATACCAGTTGGCCGCATCCGGTGTTTCGTGGTCGCTGGCATCATGGCAGTTACTGCAATTGCGCACGTCCTGCGGAAACACCACATCCCCGTAGCATGAACTCTGGATGCAGTAATCCTGGCCTGCGATGACACTGGGCAGATCCTTTCCCATGTGAATCTTGTGGATCATGACCTTGAAATCGACCGTATTGCCCGTTTGCCCGTCAGTTGAACCGG
>JBAVKA010000216.1:0-4507 GCA_049688075.1 Gammaproteobacteria bacterium | reverse complement strand
CCCGGTCGGCGAGGGCGCGAAGCGGCCGCGGTAGGGTTTGTCGTGTGTGCCTGAACAGGACATCGTCTGTTGGTTCGGAATGTCGCTTACTTGGTGTTCATATATAAACACCGTTTTCACCGCAGAGACGCAAAGAACGCTGAGAATTCATTAACGAAAACAATTCAGGACTTTGCGCTCTTTGTTGCTTTGCATTGAGTATATTTGTTTACGAATGGAGATAGCTTAGTCCTAAATGCTAAAGCCGGCATGAGCCGGCTTTAGTGTGGATGACGTCTGCGGACGGGAGGGTTATCCCATCTGTTTCTCCCGGATTTCATCGAGTATCTTGCAATCGATGCACAGGGTGGCAGTCGGGCGGGCTTCGAGACGCTTCACCCCGATTTCGACACCACAGGCCTCGCAGTAGCCGTATTCATTGTCGTCGAGGTGACCGAGCGCCTCGTCGATCTTCTTGATCAGTTTGCGCTCCCGGTCGCGTGCGCGCAGCTCCATGCTGAATTCCGACTCCTGCGTTGCCCGGTCGTTCGGATCGGGGAAATTCGCCGCGTCATCCTGCATGTGGTGTACTGTGCGGTCCACCTCTTCCATCAGTTCCTTTTTCCAGGTCAGCAGAATGTTTCTGAAATGCGCGACCTGGGCCTCATTCATGTATTCCTCACCCCGGGTTTCATTATAGGACTCAATACCCGGTACCGGTCCTACCTTGCTCCTGCCGGGGGTTGCCTTGCTCTTGCGAGGGGCTGGTTTGCTCTTGACAGGCGCTGCTCTGGCGGTTTTCGCCGGGGGTGCTTTTTTCTTCGCGGGGGGCTTCCTCGCGGGCGCTGTTTTTTTTACCGGCGCGGCCTTTTTTGCGGGTTTACTGCTGCTGGTGGTTTTACTGCCGCTGGTTTTTTTGGCCGGAGCGCTTCGGCTGGCTGTCTTCTTTGTCACGGGCTTCTTTACGGCAGTCTTCTTCTTTGCCGTAGCCTTGGGTTTCGCTGTTTTCTTTTTGACAGCCATGTAAACTATCTCCGGAAACAGTCGCCTTGGCCAACTGTTTCACATTCAAGTAATTAATGTTTCAAGTCATTGTAAAAATGCTGGTTATTGGTGGCCATTACGTTACAGGGGCGTTATTTATACGCCTCTTTCGCCATTAGTCAAGAACGGTGGTGCGGCGCTCAACAGGCCCGCCGGGCGCGTCCCGTCGATGCCGGCCACCCCCTGTAAATACCCTGACCATGAATCACGATGCACTGGAGGTACCCGCGCTCGAGGCGCTGCTGTTCGATGTCGACGGTACCCTCGCGGATACCGAGGAAACTCACCGCCTGGCGTTCAATGCGGCATTCTCCGGTGCCGGCCTGGACTGGTACTGGGACGAGGCGCTTTATGAGGAGTTGCTGCTGGTCACCGGCGGACGGGAGCGTATTCGTTTTTTTCTCGACCGTTATGCGCCGTCTTTCCGGCCAGCGGGCGATCTCGATGCGACTATCGCCGGCCTGCACCGCGACAAGACACGCATTTATGTGCAGATGCTCTCGAAGGGTGAGATCCCGTTGCGCCCGGGCGTCGAGCGTCTGATCCGGGAAGCGCGGGCCCAGGGGCTGCGACTGGCCATTGCGACCACCACCACGCCGGAGAACGTATACAGTCTGCTGGAACACAGTTTCAGCACGAATGCCGCAGGCTGGTTTGAGCTGATCGCGGCTGCCGATGCCGCACCCAACAAGAAACCCGCCCCGGATGTTTACCTCTATGCGCTGCAACGGCTGGGGCTGCCGGCCGAACGCTGCCTCGCCATCGAGGATTCGGCCAATGGCCTGATTTCGGCGAGGCAGGCGGGCGTTGATGTCCTTATCACCGTCAACGGGTATACCCGGGATCAGGATTTCAGCGGCGCCGCGGTGGTGCTCGACGGACTCGGCGAGCCCGGTCATCCCTGCCGCCGGATCGCCGGCGGGCCGGAGCCAGACGGGATGGTGGTCAGCGCCTATCTGCGGCGAGTGCATGCCGCCGCCTGGAAGGCGCGCCGCGCGGCCCCCGGTACCGGGACGGTCGGGTAATGTCCAGGTCTGCGCGCCGGATGACGCAGATTCAGCCCTTCCACGTAATGGCGCTGCTGGCGCGCGCACGGGAGCTGGAAGCCGGCGGACGCTCGGTCATACATATGGAAGTCGGCGAGCCGGACTTCGTGACCCCGCAGCCGGTGATCGACGCCGGTATCCGCGCGCTGCAAGAGGGCCGGACGCATTACACACCGGCGGTGGGTCTGACGGCATTGCGCCATCGCCTGTCAGGGTTTTACCGTGAACGTTACGGCGTCGAAATCGAAGCGGAACGCATTGTGATAACGCCTGGCGCCTCGGCCGCCCTGCAGCTGGTGCTGGCAATGCTGGTCGATCCGGGTGACCGGGTATTAATGGCCGACCCCGGCTACCCGTGCAACCGCAATTTCGTGCATCTGCTGAACGGCGTGCCGGTCGGCCTGCCGGTAGACGCCGCCACGAATTACCAGCCTGACGCCGGGAGCGTTGTCGCCGCCTGGACCGGCTCGGTGGCCGCGTTGCTGGTAGCCTCGCCCTCCAACCCGACCGGCACGCTCCTGAGCGATGCGGATATCCGCGCGCTGTTCGCGGTGACGCAGTCGCACGGCGGCCGCCTGGTGGTGGACGAGATCTATCACGGGCTCACCTACGGCGAGGCGGCGAGAACCGCGCTTGCGGTTTCCGATGATATTTTCGTCATCAACAGCTTCTCCAAGTACTTTGGCATGACGGGTTGGCGCCTGGGCTGGCTGGTAGCGCCGCGGGAAGCCGTCGCCGGCATCGACAAGCTGGCGCAGAACCTCTATCTCGCGGCGCCGACGCCGGCCCAGTACGCCGCACTTTCGGCGTTCGACCCCGGGAATATCGCCATCCTGGAGTCGCGCCGGCTGGAGTTCCGCGCGCGGCGCGATTACCTGCTACCGGCCTTGCGCGGCCTCGGCTTCGAAATCGCGGGCACGCCGGATGGCGCCTTTTACCTCTATGCCGACTGCAGCCGCTTCACCGACGACAGCTACGGCTTCTCGGTGCGCTTGCTGGAAGAGGCCGGCGTGGCGATCACCCCTGGAATCGATTTCGGCGAACACCGTCCCGAACGCCACGTGCGCTTCGCCTACACCACCTCGCTGGAGCATCTCGAGGAAGGCGTGCGCCGCCTGAAGGCCTATCTGTGAACCTAGGGCCTGTTAACACGTGTATGGTCGCCGCGTATACGTGAGACAAACCAGGAATTCACCGCAGCGGCGCAGAGAACGCAAAGAAGAAACTAAATTAAAAAAACAAACTTCATCTATGTGCAATTACATGCATGCTGGGAACCGGAACGGTATTCAACGGTATTCAATAGTTAATTAATATGATCACTCGCTAGCATTGAAAGAGGGACCTGGCTGCCGCAGCTAGTTTTCATTGGTCTTGATAACAGGAATTTCTCCGCGCTCTCTGCGTTTCTGCGGTGAATATAATCGCGCAAAACATCAGCCGCTTTGCTTGAACTCCCGCACCCACATCGCGGTGGCGCCGGCGACCGAGGCGGGCATCGCGAGGAAGTTCACCACCGGTATCATGGTCATCAGCAACGATGCACCGCCGAAACCCCACGAGAGCAGCTTGCGCCCGCGCAGCCGTTTGCGTTGTTCCGCGAAATGCAGGCGGTGGTTGGCCATCGGGTAATCCATGTATTCGATGGCCAGCATCCAGGCGCTGAACAACGCCCACAGGAAAGGCGCGGCGAGATTCACCGGTGGAATCAGGAACAGCAGGCCGAGCGGCACGGCGCGCAGCGCGAAGTAGAGCAGCTTGCGCAGTTCCGAGAACAGGCTGGGCAGGATGTCCCCGAGCAGCGCCTGCCAGCCGCCGGCATCCTCCATGGTACGGCCGTCGAGGTCGCGTTCCACGGCCTCGGCCAGCAGACCGTTGAAGGGCGCGGCAATCAGGTTGGTGATCAGGCTGAAGGTATAGAACACCAGCAGCACCCCGGTGAGCGCGAACAACGGCCATAGCAGGTAACGCAGCCAGTCGAGCCAGCCCGGCAGCCAGCCCGTCAGCCAGCCCAGCAGGATCTCCAGCCAGTGGACGCCGGCCACGATCGCTGCGCTGAAGATTACCACGCTGATGAGCAGGGGCATGGCCACATAGCGGCGCACTCCCGGCCGGCGCATCAGGCGCAGGCCCTCCCTGATGTAGCCGATGCCCTTGATTGCCTCATTCATAAGCTGTCTCCTTCCGCGCCGCGACGGGCGAGCAGGGCCGCTCCGCAGGCGGCATCCTGATGCTCGGCAAGGTCGACCGGGATGCCGAGTAGATTTTCCCGGATGGCCCGCCAGGCGGCATTGGCCGCGCCGCCGCCGATGCTGTGAACCCGCAGCGGGTAGGGCGCGCCGAGTTTCTCGAGCAGGCGGTAGCCGCGCCGCTCGATGGCGGCCATGCCTTCCAGCAGGCCCTGGAAAAATACCGCATCATCCGCCGGTCTCGGCGCG
>JBAVKA010000215.1:0-12592 GCA_049688075.1 Gammaproteobacteria bacterium | reverse complement strand
TGCAGCACGATGCGCGCGCCGCTCGCGCCCACCGGGTGGCCGATGCTGACCGCACCGCCGTCGACGTTCAGCCGTTCCTCGTCGATCGGATCGAAGGGCATCTCGCAGCCGAGTTCCTCGCGGCAGAAACCGGTATCCCGCCAGGCTGCCAGGCAGGCGAGAACCTGGGCGGCGAAGGCTTCGTTGATCTCCCAGTAATCGATATCGGCGCTGCCGTGTCCGTGGCGGCGCAGCAGCGGCGCCATGGCATACACGGGGCCGAGTCCCATCTGCGCGGGATCCAGGCCGGCCCATTGACAGTCGATAATCCGTCCCAGCACCGGCAGTTGATGGCGTGACACCGCCTCTTCCGAGGCGAGGATCAGCCAGGCGGCACCGTCGGTGACCTGGGCGCTGTTGCCGGCGGTCACCGCACCAAAGGGCTTGTCGAAAACGGGCCTGAGTTTAGCCAGTGTTTCCAGAGTGGAATCGGCGCGCACCCCGTCATCATGGTCATAATAGCCGCCATGCCGGTCGTAGACGACCTCGACTTCCCCGAGGCGTCCGTCCCGGCGCGCGCTTTCCAGACGCTGATGGCTGCGCAATGCATAGCGGTCCATGGCGTCGCGGCCGATGGCGAAGCGGTGGGCGAGAATCTCCGCGGTCTGTCCCATCGACAGGCCCACCACCGGATCGGTGAGTCCACGCAGCAGGCCGATAACCGGCCGCAGATGGGCCGGGCGCAACTGCGACAGGACCTTCAGTCGCGCCCCTGGCGTGCGCGCGCCATTCCATGCCGCCAGCCAGTTGACCATGGCCTCGCTGAACAGGATCGGGGCATGGCTCATGACTTCCACACCGCCGGCCAGCACCAGCTCGGCGCGGCCGCTCGCGATATCGCCGGCCGCTGCATCCAGCGCCTGCATGCCCGAGGCGCAATTGCGCTGCACCGTCCAGGCCGGCACACGATCTCCGCAGCCGAGACGCAGCGCCACCACCCGGGCGATATTGGCCTCGTTGGCCGAGGGCATGACGCAGCCGAGAATGACTTCGTCGAACTCGACGGGAGAGAACAACTGACGGGCGAGCAGGGGATTGCCGCCGGCGACCGCGAGATCGGCGGCTGTGAACGGACCCGGCTTGCCGCGCGCCTTGAGAAAGGGTGTGCGACTCCCGTCGACTACATAGACTGGCCGGCCTTGCCGGCCATTCGGCTGCTGCTCCATGCCTCATGCTCCTTGGTTAGGTACTCGGGAGAAAACTCATCGACCTGGATGACGATCTTGCGGGCTGCGATGGCCGCGCGTATGCCCTCCGCTTCCTGCTCGGTGATCACACCCGCCGACAGGCCGCTGTCGATACACTCTTCCGGGTCGCCACGGGGCAGGGCGCCGTCCTGCATGGCCCGGCGCAGTGTGCGCAGCGCCACTTCGGCCGTCGCGCTCTTGACGAGGGCATCGTCCAGCCGGGCCAGGGAGGCGTTCGCGTCGACCGGAAGATAAACGCCCTGCGTCAGGCGGTCGCGAACTGCGCCTGGTGCGAGGATAAGCCCGGCCGCCCGGTGACCGAGCGCATCCTGCGGACGCTTGCAGGGCTTGCCGAGCGGGAAGGTCATCAGGCGTGTCAGCGTGGCAACGAAGCGGTTGGGCAGGTTGTCGAGTACTTCGTACAGGCGTTCCTGGATGTTGAATTGCAGGTCGGCGCAGGCCCATTCCAGCAGCGGCAGTTCGTCGTCCTGCTCGCCGTGATCGTGATGGTGCTTGAGCACGGCGCTGCCCAGATACAGCAGGCTCAGCACATCGCCGAGCCGCCCGGAGAGGGACTCCTTGCGCTTGAGTGAACCGCCCAGCGACAACAGCGACATTTCGGTCGTGACCGCAAAAGCGAGGCAGAGGCGCGCGAAGCGCCGGTAGTGGTTTCCGCGAGGCCCTGTCAGCGGCGCGCCGAGCAGGTGTGCGCCGGTGAGGCCATGGAACAGGCTGCGCGCGGTGAGGCTCATGATGTGGCTGGCATGACCGCGCAGTGCCTCGTCGAAAGTGGCCAGATCGTTGCGATCCGCGGCCTGCATCTCCCGGAACAGGTAGGGATGGCAGCGGATCGCGCCCTGGCCGAAGATGATCAGGTTGCGGGTGAGGATATTGGCGCCTTCCACGGTGATGCCGATCGGCAGGGCCTCGTAGCCGCGCGCCACGAAATTCCTCGGTCCCATGCTGATGCCGCAGCCGCCCAGGATGTCCATGGCGTCGTTCACGACCACGCGCATGCGTTCGGTCAGGTGGTACTTGACGATCGCCGAGGCCACCGAGGGATCCTCGCCGCTGTCGATGGCAGCGGTGGTGAAACCGCGCGCGGCGTTCATCACGTAGGTGTTGCCGACGATGCGCGCCAGCACCTCGCTGATGCCCTCGAATTTACCGATGGGCAGCCTGAACTGTTTTCTGACGGCGGCATAGGCGCCGACCGCGCGGCTCATCTTCTTGCCTGCTGCGGTGCTCAGCGCCGGCAGCGAGATGGCGCGCCCGTCGGAGAGGCAGTTCATCAGCATGCGCCACCCCGTGCCGACGCGCTCCTGACCGCCGATGACCCAGTCCATCGGGATGAACACATCCGTGCCTCGGTTCGGTCCGTTCATGAAGGACTGGTTCATCGGGAAATGGCGGCTGCCGATTTCGACTCCCGGCGTGTTTGTCGGAATGAGCGCCAGCGTGATGCCGATGTCCTGCTTTTCCCCTATCAGGTGATCCGGGTCGTAGAGGTGAAAGGCGAGTCCCAGCAGCGTCGCCACCGGTCCCAGCGTAATGTAGCGTTTCTCCCAGTTCAGTCGGATACCCAGCACGTCGGCCTTGCCGTTGTAGACCTGGCGGCAGACGATGCCTGTGTCCGGCATGGAGGCGGCGTCGCTGCCGGCTTCCGGCCCGGTGAGCGCAAAGCAGGGGATGTCCGTGCCGTTCGCCAGCCGCGGCAGGTAATAGTCTTTCTGGGTTTCGGTGCCGTAGGACAGCAGCAGTTTCGCCGGTCCGAGCGAGTTCGGCACCATCACGGTCACCCCGGCGGAGATGCTGACGCTGGCGACCTTAAGGACCACCAGGGAATGGGCATTCGCGGAAAATTCCAGGCCGCCGTAGCGCCGGGGAATAATCATGCCGAAGAAACCCTGGCGTTTCATGTAGTCCCAGGTCTGCGGGGTCAGATCACGAAGTTCCTCGGTGATCTCCCAGTCGTCGATCATGCCGCAGAGTTCCTCGACGGGTCCGTCGAGGAAGGCCTGTTCCCCGGAGGTGAGTCGCGGAGCGGGGAAGCCGCGCAGGCGTCGCCAGTCCGGTTGACCGGTGAACAGGTCCGCCTCCCACCACACCGTACCGGCTTCGAGTGCCGCGCGTTCGGTGTCCGACATCGCCGGCATGACCCTGCGGTACGCCGCGAGGAGGGGTTGCATGACCAGCCGTCGGCGCAGCGGTGTGAGTATGAGCAGGGCGGCGAGCGACACGAACAGCACCCAGGCGGCCAGCTCTGCAGGAGCCGGCGGGGTATGGAAGATACCCCAGTAGCACAAACCGGCGCCGAGTACGGCTGTCCAGAGATACCTCGACGCCCGATGCGCCATCAGCAGCCCGATGACGGTGACGACAAGCAGCAGTTCGATGACCCCGTACATGGCGACCGTCCTCTGTGTGTGATGTGGCCGATAGCGCCCGGATGCTTCCGGTTCACCGCGGAATGTGCGCTAACCCTCTTCAATTATCGACAATTTTCTGCCTAGTTGAATTTTTTGACAGGAATAAAAGCGGTGAGTTGCGCCGGCGGTGACCGATGTCACTGTTTCGTCATCATCCAGGCAGCCCGCCTGGGGTGATGAAATGGCTGGCTGATACGCCATCGCGGTCCCGAATGGACCCCTCTGGCATTGCCGCAGGATCAAAGGTTTTACCAACCATCAAACCGCGCAGGTGCAGGTTCGGCTGAACAAGGTGAAGCTCAACCGCAAGGATACAAGGTTGATCACGTTGGGCTTCATCTGGCTACGCCCAACCTGCAGGTTAAAATACCGAATAACATAAAGTTATATGATATTCTTGAGACCGGTCCGATTCAGGGCCGGCAATTGGCCGCGGTATCGGGAACGGGGATGTCCGTATCCGGCACGGTCTGGAATAAGGGGTAATGGCGCACGACCATACACTATGAAACGTATCCAACTGACAGAACTGGACATCGCCGGGGCCGCGCCACGCCTGCGCCAGTGCGTGCTGTTTGCGGATCTCGACCGGGAGCAGTTCGATGGCGTGATCAAGCACACGAGCCGCATCGTGCTGCAGGAAAACGAAGTTCTGTTCGAACAGCAGCAGCCGGCCCGCGAGATCTATCTGCTGGAGAGCGGGCAGATCAAGCTGGCGCTGGTTTCCCCGGAAGGCCATGAGAAAGTCATCGATCTCATCTCGCCGGGGACTTCATTCGCCGAGGCGATCATGTTTTCGCACCATCACACCTATCCGGTCACGGCGACGGCTATCGTCGCCAGCCGGGTATGGTCTATCGATGCCGGCTACTATGCCGGCATCCTGCACCAGTCCACGGATGCCTGCTTCGCCGTTATGGCGCAGATGAGCCGGCGGCTGCACTGGCAGATCGCGGAACTCGACCGGTTGACCCTGCACAACGCCACCTCCCGGGTGGTGTGCTACCTGCTCGACCAGATTCCCAGCACCCATCTGACTGCCTCGGAGATACGGCTCGATACGCCCAAGCATGTCATCGCCTCGCGCCTGTCCATCACGCCGGAGACCCTGTCACGCACCTTTGCCAAACTGAGCCGTGATGGCTATATCGACATCATCGACAACACGATCCGGCTCAATGATATCGAGCGCCTGCGCAATTACATCCAGTCCGGTTAAACGCGAGCGTGCGGTTTCTGCCTGCCGACATTACCCTATGGCAAGTCCTGTGGAAACACGGGCCATCATTTCCGTGCGGCAGTCTTCCAGGGTAAGCTGGCCGCCCATGGATATGATCTATTACACACTGGCGGGGGTTATCCTCTATGTGGCCGCCGACTGGATCCTGGACCGCATCGAGATCGCGGCTGGACGGAGGCTGGATTACCGCACTCTCGTGTTCTTTGTCATCCTGCTCGCCATGGCAATGACATCGTTTGCGCTGATCCGCCACTTTGGCGGCGAGTAAGCCTGACGATGTAGTCCTTAATGCCTCAACTTCCTGCCTCACTCGATACGCACCACGTGCCCGCGCCGAGTTGTGTGCCTTGATTTAAATCAAGGCACACCTTTCCCACTATAGGTTACATACGACTCAGAATCTCGCCGTGATCGCGTGCCGCGCATCGAATCCGCGGCCATCAACAATACAACGGCAATCAAGTCAGGACATGACCAATAAATATCTCACGAGGGGGGTTCGGAATGAGCGAAGCTGATCAGCCTGATAACGTGGAAACGGAAGATGAACGCATACCCACGATGCAGAAACTCCTGGATAACCCGTTCCTGCTGCTATTCCTCGGTGTTGCCATGCCAACAGTTCTCTATTTGATCTGGGGAATTATGGAGATCATCACCATTCCGATAGTCAAATAACCAGGGGGGCACGACGTCATGGCAATACATCCTCCACCTCAGCGCAACTGGTGGAAAGAACCGATCGCGCGCACCGAGATCATCTGGATCATCATCGCCTTCTGCTGGGGACTGTTGATGTTTTCGGCCATGGTTTACTGGCACATCGCCGGCGAGCAGAATCTCTCCAACGAGGCCTACCGCACCACACCCGAGGCCTTCGCGGCAAAGGCCAACGAGATGGTGGAGAAGTATCAGGTGCGCGAGGAAGCGGGTTTTCCCGTCGTCCATCCGCCACCCGGCAGCGACGTCTACATGATCGCGCGACTCTGGCAGTGGTGGCCCATACTGGAGTTCGAGAAGGACCAGACCTACCGCCTGCATCTTTCCTCCATGGACTGGATGCACGGGTTTTCCCTGCAACCGGTCAACATCAATCTGCAGGTCCACCCCAATTACGACATGGTCGTGACGCTGACGCCGAACCAGGCGGGCGAATTCGGGGTGATATGCAACGAATTCTGCGGCATCGGCCATCAGAACATGATCGGCAAGATCTACGTGGCTGAAAAAGTGGCCGGCAAATAGGGGGAGATAAGCCAGATGTCAAACTTCACACATCGTATCTGCCCGGCTACCGGGTTACGCATCCACAGTGCCGCCGAGAATCTGATCAAGGCCAATGCCGTAGCGGCGGTCATTTTCCTTGCCGTCGGCGGCTTTTTCGGTCTGCTGGTCGCGCTGACCCGCTGGCCGGGCGTGCATCTGCTCCCGGCGGACCTGTTCTATCTGGTGCTCACCGGTCATGGCCTGGACGTGCTGCTGGTATGGATCATTTTTTTCGAGATCGCCGTGCTGTATTTCGCCTCCGCGATTCTGCTGAACTCACGCATTGCTGCACCACGATGGGCCTGGACCGGATTCGCGCTGATGCTGATTGGCGCCGTGATCACCAATGTCGCCGTATTGCAGGGCAACTCCAGCGTGATGTTCACCTCGTACGTGCCCATGCAGGCGGCACCCAACTTTTACCTGGGGTTGATCCTGTTTGCCGTGGGCGCCCTGATCGGCTGTTTCGTATTTTTCGGCACACTGGTGATCGCCAGGGAGGAAAAGACCTACACGGGCTCCGTGCCGCTGGTGACCTTCGGCGCGATCACGGCCGCGATCATCGCGGTATTTACCATCGCCTCGGGGGCGATCATCCTGGTCCCGACCTACCTTTGGTCCCTCGGGCTCATCAGCAATATCGATACCCTGATGTACAAGACTGTCTGGTGGGCCATGGGGCATTCCTCCCAGCAGATCAACGTCTCGGCGCATGTCGCCATCTGGTACATGATCGCCGCCATCGTACTCGGCGCCAAACCCCTGTCGGAGAAGGTCAGCCGCATGGCGTTTCTCATGTACATCCTGTTCCTGCAGCTTGCCAGCGCCCACCATCTGCTGGTGGAACCGGGCATCAGCTCCGAGTGGAAGATCTTCAATACCAGTTATGCCATGTACCTGGCGGTGCTGGGCAGCATGATTCACGGTATGACGGTCCCGGGCTCGATCGAAGCGGCTCAGCGCGCACGCGGCTACACCAACGGCCTGTTCGAGTGGCTGCGCAAGGCGCCATGGGGCAATCCGGCCTTTTCCGGCATGTTCATGTCGCTGGTCATGTTCGGATTCCTCGGTGGCATTTCCGGCGTTGTGATGGGCACCGAGCAGATCAACCTGATCATGCACAACACCCTGTATGTGCCCGGCCATTTCCATGCCACCGTGGTTGCCGGCACCACCCTGGCGTTTATGTCCGCGACCTATCTGCTGTTGCCGCTGATCTTCCGGCGTGAACTGATTATGAAGAAACTGGCACGGTGGCAGCCCTACCTGTTCGGCCTCGGGGTCATGGGCATCTCGGTGTTCATGATGGGGGCGGGCACACTTGGAGTGCCGCGTCGCAACTGGGACATTACGGGTGCGGACGCAGTACTCAAGTATGACTACCCGGGCGCGGCCTATCTGATGATGGGTCTCAACGGCATGTCTGCCATCCTGGCGGCACTCGGAGGCCTGGTGTTCATTGTTATCGTCGTGGGATCGCTGCTGTTCGGCAAACGCACGGGGGACAAGCCGCTCGAGGGGCTCACCATGACGACCGTCACCAAGTACGGCAGCGCCGATACGCTCAAGATTCCGGGGACGGTCGTGCTGGTCGGGGTGTTCTTCACGGCTTTCGTGCTCTACTACTTCGTCAACTGGAAGTACCTTGCCGAAGTCTGGCCGCTGCGCTAGAAAGGTCATGAGGATGGTATCCCCATGAAGGAGACCCTGGCGCTCGTTTACTCGGTGTTCAAAATTCGCATCGGAACGGCCATCATGCTGACTGCGCTTGCCGGTGTGTCTGTTACACCCGGACCGGTGCCGGAGGCATGGAAAATCGCCGTACTGGCACTGGCTGTCCTGTTGTCTTCGGCCAGCGCCGGTGCCTTCAACCAGTTCATGGAGCGCGATCTCGATGCACGCATGAAACGCACCCGCAACCGGCCCTTCGTTACCGGACGTTTCGCCGCCAACGGTTACTGGATGGCCGGAATCGTGCTGTTGCTGGTGTTTGCCGTTGCGGCGGCGGCACTCGCAACCAATGCCGTCGCCGCGATGTACGTCTTTCTCGGGGCGTTTTTCTACGGGGTGGTCTACACCGTTTGGCTGAAACGCCGCACCTGGATGAATATCGTCATCGGTGGTCTGGCCGGCAGTTTCGCCGTGCTGGCCGGAGCGGCGGCCGTTGATCCCGGGCTGGCTCCCGCCCCGGTGATACTGGCGGTGGTGTTGTTCCTGTGGACCCCCCCGCATTTCTGGAGCCTGGCCTTCAAGTACCGGGACGATTACGCGGCGGCCGGAGTGCCCATGTTGCCGGTGGTGGTTCATGACGCGATGGCCGCACGCATTATTCTGGCGCATACCCTGATACTCGTCGGCCTGTCACTGCTCCCGTTCCTGTATGGCATGGGCTGGATCTATCTGCTGGGGGCCGCGGCTGGCGGTAGCTGGTTTGTGTGGACCAGTATCCGCCTTGCCCGGAATCCATCACCGGCGGCTGCCATGAACAATTTTCACGCTTCGCTGCTGCAGCTCAGTTTGCTGCTGTGCGGCGCCATTCTGGATGCGTGGCTGATCTGAAGGGGCCATATTTATTCGGATTCCTCAACCCATCATCCATGCGATCGCCGTGTCCATGCGGCGAGCAAATCGTGACAGGCTACCCGTAGATGCAACCGTTTCGTTTTTTGATAGCTGCAAGTTTGTTCATTGCGGGTATGTCTGGCCACGCGTCGGATACCGACCATGCCGGCATCGGACACGGCTCGGGTGCCGTGCACGATGCAGTGCCCGATCACGGAATACAGGTCGCACATCAAAACGGTCCGGACTATGACGAGTCCACCGCCCTGGCAAGGAGTCAGGCGGCCATGGGGAACAGGGTTGGCGACTATGAGTTCCTGGACGGCGATGGGCGGCGCGTTATGCTGGGTGCCTTGCGCGGCAAGCCGGTGGTGATCAGCCTGGTCTATACCAGTTGTTATCACATCTGCCCGACAGTGACGACCAATCTGGCCCGTCTGGTCAGAAGTGCGCAAAATGCACTGGGGAATGACAGCTTCTCGGTCCTCACGATCGGTTTCGATACGCCTGTTGATACACCGGATCGCATGCGTGAGTTCAGCAAGCGGATAGGGAAGATCGACAACTGGTCATTCGTCAGCGCCAGTGCCGAGACCATCAACCAATTGTCCGATGATGTGGGATTCCTCTATTTCAAATCACCGAAAGGATTCGATCATCTCATCCAGGCCACGGTGCTCGATGCGGACGGCAAGGTGTATCGCCAGATTTACGGAATGGCCCCGGAACCGCCCGCCCTGGTGGAGCCGCTCAAGGAACTGCTGTACGGCAGAGCAGTGGCTGCCTCGCCCATGAAAAGCCTGATGAACAATATCCGCCTGTTCTGTACGGTCTATGACCCGACTACCGGTCGTTATCATTTTGACTACTCGCTGTTTGTCAGCATCGCGATTGGCCTCCTGACGCTCGGTGGCACCGCCGCGTTCATTGTTCATTCCTGGCGAAAATCCCGGCCATCGGGATCCGCCGTTTAGATCCAGAGGAGTCCCGTGCACGTGAGTGGTCCGCGCAGGGTTGTCAGAGTGGTTTTCGAAAGCGTCGAAAACGGCTTCGACCGTGCCTTTGGCCCTGCCTGGAATCCCATGCACCAGCTGGGCGCACTCGGCTGGTTCTTCTACTGGATCACCATCGTCAGCGGCATCTATCTCTACATCTTTTTCGACACGGGCATCAATCAGGCCTATCAATCGCTGGAATACCTGATCAACGTTCAGTGGTATGCCGGCGGCGTCATGCGTAGCCTGCATCGCTATGCCTCCGACGCCCTGATCATCGTCATGATGCTGCACCTGACGCGCGAATACGTAATGGACCGCTATCGCGGCGCGCGCTGGTTTACCTGGTTTACCGGCGTCCCGCTGCTGTGGCTGGTTTTTGCCTGCGGCATCAGCGGCTACTGGATGGTCTGGGATATACTCGCCCAGTACATCGCCATCGCCACCACGGAATGGCTCGACACGCTCGGCATCTTCGGTGAATCCATTGCCCGCAATTTCCTCAATCCCGAGACCCTGAGCGGCCGCTTCTTCACGCTCATGGTGTTTATCCACATCGCCGTGCCACTGGTCATGCTGCTGGTGATGTGGATCCATATCCATCGCCAGCGCAACGCCAGAGTGAACCCGCCCGTCTGCCTGGCCGTCGGTACCCTGGCCATGCTGCTGGTGTTGTCCTTCGTCAAACCGGCTGTCAGCCAGCCGCCGGCGGATCTCGGTGTCGTGCCGTCGGTGATCAATCTCGACTGGTTCTACCTGCTCGCCTATCCGCTGCTCGACCAGGTTCCCGGGCGGGTGATGTGGGCGATTGCCGGGGGCGCTACGTTGTTCCTGCTGCTGCTTCCCTGGCTGCCGCCCCTGCGCCGCCCGGCACCGGCCAGGGTAGATCTGGGCAACTGCAATGGCTGCGGTCGCTGCGTCGAGGACTGCCCCTTCAGCGCCGTCGCGCTTCAGCCACGCACGGACGGCGCCGGTTTTACACAGGAAGCCGTCGTGACGAGTGAGCTGTGCACCAGTTGCGGCATTTGCGTGGGTGCCTGCCCGACGTCCACGCCGTTCCGGCGCACGACCGAGCTCATCCCCGGCATTGACCTGCCGCATCTGGAAATCCAGGACTTGCGTGACAAGACGCTGGCGGCGGCGGCCGGCCTGAGCGGGAATGCACGCGTCATCCTCTATGGCTGCGACCAGGGTCCCGAATTGAGCAAAATCCGGAGACCCGGGGTCGCGGTGCTCACGCTGCCGTGCATCGCGATGTTGCCGCCATCCTTCCTGGATTTCATCATCATGCGCCATCATGCCGATGGCGTATTCCTGACGGGCTGCGCCGAGGGGGATTGTCACTACCGTCTCGGGATTCAATGGACGCAACAGCGCCTCGCGGGGGAGCGTGACCCCTATTTGCGCAAGCGTGTTCCGCGCGAACGCATCGCTGAGTTCTGGTCCGGACTCACCCACGGCAAGCAACTCGAAGGCGAGCTGGCCAATTTTCAGGACAGGCTGAGGGCGCTTCCACCGCTCACACGCCGTCCGGTTGAACGTGCCGGCGAGGGTGCCGTTCGACATGAGTAAGCCATTCCGGCTCCTGGGTCAGGTGATCGCCTATGCGGTGTTTGCCGGGGTGATCGGCTACTTCGCGACATCGCCCGCCTATACCCATCTCGATCCGGGACTTGCCCTGATCAAGCTCAGTTTCAGTCATGCCGGCCAGCACAAGGGGGAATGTCGGCAACTGACACCCGAGGAATTGGCCAAACTGCCCCCCAATATGCGCCGTCCGCTGGATTGTCCGCGTGAGCGCCTGCCGCTGCAGGTCGAACTGTTGCTGGACGATGCACTCCTGTACCGTGGCGAACTGCCGCCCTCGGGTTTGGCGGGAGATGGCGCTTCCATGGCCTATCGGAAGTTTCCCGTCGCGCCCGGCAAGCACCATCTGGCTGCCCGCCTGCGTGATAGCGACCGCTCGACAGGCTATGATTACGAGAAGGAGGCGGAGATCACGCTGATTCCGCGGCAGAATTTTGTCATCGATTTCCGGCCCGCACTGGGCGGGTTCCTGTTCCTGTGAGACTGTCATGGCACTGATTGAATGGAAAGATGAATTCGCCACGGGGGTTCCTGACGTTGACAGCGAGCACCGGCAGCTTATCGAGTTGATCAACGCCTTGCATGCCGCGCTGACGCGCGAGGAGGTGACCTATACGGTGATGGATTTTCTGGGACAGATCTACGCCCGCATCTCGGGGCATTTTGCCCTGGAGGAGAAAATCATGCGCGAGCGCCGCTACGACCAGTATGAGGATCACAAGGCGGACCATGAACGACTGCTCGATGAATTGCGGGACATCATGGATGACTATGAAGAACATGCCTATTTCAGCGACGAAGAATTCGCCCGTCAGATCGAGGGCTGGTTCACGGAGCACTTCAGGACCCGGGATGCACGCCTGCACAAGCATCTGGGCTAAGCGTTCCGCATCGACCAGATTCGACCGATCCCTTGCTAACCTGCGAACTTGCCGCTGCGAACCCGCTCAACCACCATCAGTTTCAGCTCCCGTGATCCCGAGACGATAACGTTTCCATCCAGGGCGTAAGCCAGGGACGCGTCGAGTCGCTGGCAGGGCACGGCATTGAGAATCACCTTGATGGCGTTGAGCCGCGCCAGTTCCCGAGATGTCACTGGCCATCGCTACGGGGATGAGGTGTTTCCGGATGTCTTGAGTGATATCCGCGTGGGCAAGTGGTTCAATGGCTGGTGCCTTCCGCGTAGTGGATCTTGTTGTAGACGTTGTACTTGCCGACCGGCTTGTTCATGGGCAGGCGCTTGACTTCCTCGAGCGTCGCGGCGTCGTAGACCACCACGGCGCCGTC
>JBAVKA010000214.1:0-2004 GCA_049688075.1 Gammaproteobacteria bacterium | reverse complement strand
CGATTTGCTGCGCGATTCTAAGGCAGCCAAAGCGCGGGTTGCGTTGCTTTAGTTCAAGAATCGCCTGGATAAGTTCGGGTGATGGCCCCTTGGGTCTGGCTTCCCTTTTTTGTGAGATGAATACATTATTCGTTACTTTCGATTTTTGAGCAGGTCGTGAAATTTCAAAAGCGTCGATGGCCGAATAATCACCGCAGCCCGCTGAATGTGGCGCGGATCGAAAACTGCGACCAGAAGCCGAACAGAATCCGATCAAGTACCGAGAGATTGGGCGCGCGTCGCTGCGAACGATGAATGACCAGATGCTGCTGCTTCATGAGCAGGCTGTCAGCGACAATGGCGCTCGCACCACCGGGTCCCATGAGTTTGGCGGGTGTAGTCAAAAGATGGGCGAGGAGTATCAGCAGATCCTTCATGGCAGAGAAGGCTAGGGAGGGTTGCGAGCAAGTACAAGACTGCCTAAGTTACGGTTTTCAGGTAATAATCAGTAATTCGCCTTGGACAGGTAAAGCGGCGTGTAGACAGTCTGGGAAAAATGTCCCGGTAATCGTTTTCTTTTCATGCAGCGTGGTTTGCAACAGGTGGACGCAGGATTTCACACTAACGTTGGACTTGCCGACTAGCAGCATATATTCTTCGTGAATTTAGCCAAGATGCGCAGATAGTGTCCACAATGCCTAATGCAGAACCAGTAGCAATCCTGCTCAAGGGAGCGGGTCTCGCCACGATTCCAAACCTGCTGTCCTTCACCCGGATCGTCGGGGTAACCGTAGCGGTCATTCTCTACCTGGGAGGACAGGGTTGGCTGGCAGTGGCGATCGGTACTGTCGCCGGCCTGACCGACCACCTCGATGGCTACCTGGCGCGTCGGCTCAAGCAAGAGACTGCCCTGGGGGCCATGCTGGACCAGGCCGCCGACAGTTTCACGACGGCGATCCTGCTCGCCATGCTCGTCGTCACGGGCGGTATCCCGTTCGCCTATCTGGTGATCTTCCTGTTAAGGGAGTTCTGGGTTGGCACCGTGAGGCGGTACGGCGCGGCGGTGGGCATAGAAATTCCATCGATCGCGCTGGGTAAATTGGCGACGGCCGTGATCTACTGGGCCATTCTAACCGTGGCGGTGGTCAAGCTGCCCGATATACCCGCGCGGATCGTGACGCCGGTGCACTGGATAGGACTTGTGGGCCTGGGCATGGGTCTGGCCGTCAGCTGCCTGACGGGCTGGCGCTATACAATAGCTTTGAGGGGGAAGATGGCGTGAGACCGATATCCACAACGACAACGCGGCGCGGCGCCGAAATCCTGCTCTGTCCGGGTCCTGTCATGCTATCCCCTGGCGTCAAGGCAGCACTTGCCGACTGCGAGATAGGACACCGAGATACGCGCTTCTCGCAGCTGGTTACGCGTGTGCGGCACAATAGCCGCCATGTCTTCCGCTCTGGAGATGAGCACAGCATCCTTTTCATCGGGGGACCCGCGACGGCTGCAATTGAAGCGGTGTGTGCCTCGCTCCTGCCGCCGGATGCCAGGGTACTCGTGCCCGTCAACGGGTCGTTCGGAGCCCGTATCGCGGAGATCCTGAATGTTCACCAGATCCCCCACACCACGGTCGATTTCGGGTTCGGCAAGCCTTTCAATCTGGATCGCATCAAGGCGGTCATTGCAGAAGAGCGCCAGTGCGGGTTCACTGCGGTGGCGATGACCCACCATGAGACGTCAGCGGGCCTGCTCAACCCGGTGGCGGCTGTCGGTGCCCTGGCGCGGCAACACGGCATGAAACTGATCGTCGACGCCACCTCGAGCGCAGGCGTCGAGGAGCTGGATGTAACGCGCGACGGGATCGACGCGTGCATCACGACCTCCGGAAAATGCCTGCATGCAGCGCCAGGACTCAGCCTTGTCTGCGTGCGACGCGACCTGCTCGAAACCTCCAGGCTGACACGTCCGCGCAGTTATTCGGTGGACCTGCATCGTTTCCATGACCAGATGGAATCCAACTGCCAG
>JBAVKA010000213.1:0-11506 GCA_049688075.1 Gammaproteobacteria bacterium | reverse complement strand
CACTGTAATAGGTTTCTGCAGGGAATCCCTGAAGTATGCAGATATCAATTACGTCTTCCACTCTGAATAAGGAGAACAACATGGAAAGCCTGATACCTGTCATCATCCAGCTGATCAGCGGAGCCGTGGGCGGGAACATTGCCGGGGCACTGCTAAAAAAACTTACTCTCGGGCCTGTCGGGAATTCACTGGTCGGGATTCTGGGCGGAGGAATTGGCGGACAAATCCTGTCGGCCCTGGGGGCCTCAGCCGGGGGTGCAGGTGGTATCGGCGGCATTCTCGGCGATATCGGCTCGGGCGGGGTTGGTGGCGCCATCCTCCTTGCCGTTGTCGGATTGATAAAAAAAATGTTTGCCAAGTAGGTCAAAAAAAAACCTGGGCATAGGGTGTGTAAAACAATATCACTCGAATGCTGCAGGTCGAGCCAGACCGAAGCCGGCAAGTTCGAACGGATGTTAGTGTGTGCAGATGGCACAGGTTGACGCGTGTCTGATGGTGTCCATGGCTTTTTCACCCTGTCGATACCTCAGCAACGGATGTTCTTCAGCCAATTCATGCGATCCGTCGAGCCGCAGTATTTGCGAGGGTAATTCACCGATTGATTACTAATGAGGGAACATCAAAAAACGTCATTTATCACTAGCTGAAAAATTTTGCGGGTCACATGCTGGAAATGGCGACCGGAATGCCGTTCTGCTCTTCGATGGCCGTTTTGATCACGCTGTCGCGAAGCATCACCCGGTACTTGGTATTTTTCTCGGAAATGGCATCCGCTATTGTGTCTAGGGCAGCCTGCATGATGTCTCCGTATTTCTCCCCGTCTTCTGCAAGCGGTGGATGCACTTCAAGATACAGCGTACCGCCCAGCCAACCTACCTTGATCGGCTGATTAATGATCTGAACCGGCGTTCCAACCGGAATTTCATCAAACAGCGTTTCAATATCCTCGGGATACATACGCACGCAGCCGTGTGTAACGCGCATGCCGACACCATAGGGCTTGTTTGTGCTGTGGATGAGGTAGCCGGGTATTCCCAGCCGGATGGCATAACGCCCGAGGGGGTTATCAGGTCCGGGCTTCACCACATCCGGCAGTGCATCACCAGATGCTTTTGCCTCAGTCTTGAGGGAAGGTGGAGGAAACCAGGCCGGATTTATCTGCTTGGCAACGACCTGCGTATTGCCTAACGGCGTTTTCCAATCCATTCTGCCGATACTAACCGGATGTGTGATCACCACGGGTAACTTTCCCAATCCTGGTTTCGGGAAATAATAGAGCCGCATTTCCGGTACATTGAGTATCAGTCCTGTACGATCTGCGTTGGGGATAATGTAGCGCTGCGGTAGCAGGATCTCTGTTCCTGCAGCAGGCAACCAGCGATCCACTGCCGGATTTGCCAGCAGGATTTCATCTTGCCCCAGGTTGTGACGACGGGCGATATCCAGCAGAGTATCTCCCGTATTCACCCGTGTATGCTGAACCTCGCCAATCACATCGACATACATCGGTGGCAGCGGCAGTGTATAAGCTTGCGCGATGCCGGCTGATGCGAACAAGCCAGCCAACAGGGCCGTGGTTCCTATTTTGAACACAAGCAATGGCATTGTGAATGTGTACGCATGAATAGCAACACTAGTGTCCTGTCTCGCATTAAATGCATATATCAGCGAGGCACTGAGCGGTCAGCTGCTAGGCGCATTGGCGCAGGCATAGTTGATCCTACGTCAAGCCAATGCAACAACGCAGATGGCCGCTCAGCGCCTCGCCCGAAGGGAGCCCCACAAATGCCCCACAGCCGCGTTGCGGCTCTTGACAAGGGCACCAACCATTGCCTGCGAGCCGCGCCTTGCTGTGAACCATTTGTGGGGCTCTGATTTGTACATTTAATTCGAGACAGGACACTAATACCCCACTGATGACTGTCATGCCACGCTTACAAACAGGCAATGCCGGCAAAGTGAATGAACTTCATAACGTATAAACAGCGAAAACGTGAATATACTTAAAACTTCGGCGCAGACCGGCAGTTTCATGCCAACAATTCTGATTAAAGCGGTCTAGGTTTTTGTGCAAAATGGCAAAAGTGAGTCGGCTCCCGCCTCTTGGCCGGTCCGAATACAAGTGCTGGCTTAATTCCTTGGAACGGCCTGACCAGGTCATACCCCGGATTTCTGTGAGTGACCGGATAGGTACAACTCCGGTACAACATATGCTCGTATGTTGACAACAGAATAAATTCACCCTAACGAAAATGAATATATCAGTCTTTATGCGCATGACGTTGACATCTTACCTGCGGGACCACGGGTTCGAGACCTGGATCGTCTCCGGCGGCGGGCAGGACTTCATGCGCGTCTTCGCCGAGGCCACCTACGGGATCATCCCCCAGCACGTCATCGGCTCCAACAGCCGGGTGAAATACGAGACGGTGGACGGCAAGCCCACCCTCACCAAGACGATGGAAAACCTCTTCGTCGACGACAAGAACGGCAAGTCCGAGGCGATCCACCGCTTCATCGGCCGCCGCCCCATCGCGGCCTTCGGCAACAGCGACGGCGACCAGGCCATGATCGAGTACACCACTCTCGGCAACCCCCGTCCCAGCTTCGGCCTGATCGTCCACCACACCGACGCGGAGCGCGAATACGCCTACGACGCCAAGCCAATCTCGTCCGGCCATCTCATCACCGGCCTCAAGGCCGCCAAGGAACACGGCTGGACGCTCGTCGACATGAAGACCGACTGGAAGACTGTGTTCCCGGAACCGGCCAAGTGATGCCACCCCAGACCGCCCGAAAAAACACCGCCCGAAACAACCACCGCCCGAAACAACCACCACCCGAAACAACCACCGCCATGTAAACTCCCATCAGAACCTTCTGCTCGCTCGCTGTCCTATTGGGCTGCATCGGACAACTTCGATTGCTCTCGCACAAGACTACGATCTGGTCATCAACGGTGGCCGGGTGATGGACCCGGAGACCGAGTACGACAAGGTGGCCAATGTCGGCGTCAAGGACGGCAAGATCGCGGAGATATGCCCGCAACACATCGGGTGTCTGACGCCTGCAGTGGGGCATTGCGGTCTGCGGAAAATGGCTAGTGGAATAGCACATCAATGCCTATACTTTCTACAATAATTAGAGGGTCCGGACAGCATGGCCGGTATCGTGTCAGGGGATGGTCACTGAGTGCACGATATCGACAAGTGTATTTGCTCGATTACTGGCAGGGTGCATAACCGCCCTAATGTGAGAGGGCGTCGTGTTGCGTGCACAGGGAGACCAAAGTTTGACGTATCGAAACGCAGTTGAACGCAGGAGTATGACGACGTCACTATGGGGCATCAACCCGAAACAGGGACACCACGAACATGAACGCGATGGACCTCTGTTAGGCACATTGATGAAGAATAACATGTCACCCTCCGGCGGATGTTCTATCGAGCATCCTCTGGGTGGCGGTGGGAAGGGCGGGGCTGGTGACATCTTCGATTATCTATTGGGCAGGTCCGGAGGTTCAGCAGTGCATTCCGGTGACCTGATGGATAGGCTGGAAAACATGGCCGGTTCACTCGGCAGGGAAGGTTCCAATACCGCGCCCTCCCGGAAGGTAGTACTGCAGGAAGTGGCGGTGGTTTGCTCGAGATGCAGGCCAATGCCATGTTCGGAGGCGACCGGGATTCCCGTCGTGATGTTTAATCTTTCAATTTGAAGAGAGACACTGATATGCCAACCTGGTCACTGTTTGTCTGGCTCGCGATCGGCGCCATTGCCGGACTGGTTGCAAGAAATTTCATCGGGGGGACACCGCCGTTTGGCAGGGTGGGTGACATGATTCTCGGTATTGCTGGTGGTGTGGTCGGCGGCTACATTACTGCGCTGCTCGGCATCGGGGCGGGCGGTACCGTGGGGGGGCTGATCGTGACCTGCCTTGCGGCCCTGGCCGGCGCAGTGCTGCTCGTCTGGTTATCGAATCGGCTCAAAGTTCAGCATTGATAGTACAGGGGATCGAGATGGCAGAGGAAAATGACAAGGGTTTTTTCGACCGGCTCGGGGAGATTCTGAATGCCCCCTTGCCGGGCACGCAGCAGTCGGCTGAGCCAAGCGGGACGGTGGCCGCCGGCGAGGATGATGATTCCCTCATGGAGCGCATCAAGGATATCCTGAGTGCCCCCCTACCGGGGACTCACGGGGCGGAAAGCGGCGACCAGGCACCGGGGGTTCTGCTCCCCAGCCAACGAGCTCAGGAACTTCGGTGCAGCCCCAGTCGACAGAACCGACGCCTGAACTCGATGAGGATAATCTCGACGAGGCCTGGTGGAAGCAGGAATGGGCCGGATTCCGCGCCCACCAGGAGCGCGAACGCCAGGGGTTGGAACTCAAGCAGCGCCGCGATCAGGAGAAATTCGCGGCCTACCAGCAACAGGAAAAGCAACGCTTCGACGGGCACCAGCAGCAGGAACTGGAGGCCTTCACCCGCCAGCAGCAGTACCGGCTGAATGCCTGGCAGCAGGCGGTGGCGAACAGCCCGGGTCAGAAACCACCACCGCCTCCCTGGAACATACCGTCTGGCGGACAGATGAGGCCGCCCGGCGGGGGCATGCCGGGACCGATGGCAGGTCCGCCGCCATGGATGCAGCCACCGGGTCCGGGGCGCAGGCGCTCCTAGCCGGTTTGCGGCGTGACCGGAAAACCGACGTGACCTGATGGCCGGGGAAACAGGCTGATGAAAACTCACCCGATTGCTGTTTTTGACCGCAGGGTACTGATCGAGGCAGCGGTCAGCGCCCGCCGGTAAAGGGCAGTACCAACCCTATAAATGGCTCTCTTTGAAGAGCAAAGTGGAGGAGTGAGATGAATCCATTCGATATTCTGGGCTCGCTGATGAATGGGCGGATGGGCCCCTCGGCAGGGCGACTTGAGCGCTCCTTCGGTAATGAGGGTTTTGGCCGGCCAGGCGGGATGTTTGGCGGTGGTCCCGGTGGTATGCCGCGGGGCGCTCCTGGCGGTGGTCCCGGTGGGATGTTCGGTGGTGGTAGTCCCGGCGGTATGCCGGGGGGTGCCACCGGCAGTGGTCCCGGTGGAATGTTCGGTGGTGGTCCCGGCGGCATGCCGGGTGCCATATTCGATATGCTGGGGAAGATGGCGGGATCCGTCTTAGGCGGTGGTGCCTCCGGCACACCCGGCGTCCCTCGCACTGGGGGCAGCGGTGGATTCTCACCCGCAGACATCCTCAGCAACCTTGGTCGAACAATCTTCGGCGACTCGGGTGGTGCGGGGACCCGTTCGGCGGGACAGGGCGCCAACACCATCTTTGGTGCCCTGGCTGCCATGGCGCTTGCGATGGCGAAGCGCGTCATGACGGGTGGCCAGCAGGGTGCCGGTGAGTCGCCATCGTTTGACATCGACGATGCAACAGCCGTCATTGCAGGGATGCGCAAGCCTGCCAGTATCGATGAGGAGCAGCAGGTCCACGATGTTGCTACGCTGACGGTACGTGCCATGATCAATGCCGCCAAGGCCGACGGTCGCATCGACGAGAAGGAAACCGAGCGTCTCGTGGGTGCCATTCGCGAAGACGGGGTTACCGATGAGGAACAGCGTTTTGTCATGGAAGAACTGCGCAAACCGATGGATACCGATGCGATTGTGCGGGCCGTGCCCAACCAGCAGGTGGCAGCGCAGATCTACACCGCGTCGCTCATGGCCATCAACGTAGACACGGACGCTGAGAAGCGCTACCTGCAGGAACTGGCCGATAAGCTTGGACTCAACCAGCAGATGGCGGCCTATCTGCACCAGGCGGTCGGTCTGGCCTGACATCGGCCTGGCAGTGAGCAGCTTCTCCGGGCCACAGTGGCCGTGAGGCATGTCACGATGCGGAGGTGAGACATGGATACAAAAACATTTCTTGACCAACTGCTCCAGGCGGGCCGCGAGCTGGCAACCCAGGGCAGGGAGCTGGCAAGCCGGGGTAGGGATGTTGCTGAACAACGTCTAGGTATACCCGAGGAGGGGCCCGAGCGGGATGCCGCCTTATCCTCGCTGGGGAAAGGTGCATTGGCGGGTGGCGTTCTGGCCCTGCTGCTGGGTAGCAGCGGCGGCCGCAAGCTGACCGGTGGTGCACTCAAGGTGGGTGGTCTCGCAGCGCTGGGCGGGTTGGCCTACCAGGCCTATCGGAACTGGCAGGGTAGCGATACCGGCGAACCCGCGGACACCGGAACGCCGGTGGATCGTCTCAGCGGGTCGGAGGCCGAGCAGCGTAGCCGGGTATTACTCAAGGCGATGCTGGCGGCCGCTAAGGCCGACGGGCACATCGATGCCGCCGAGCGGGAGAGGATCCACGAAGGCATTCGCCGGCTGGGTCTGGAAGGCCAGATGGTGGAACTGATCGATACCGAGTTGGGTGCGCCTGTCGATCCGGCGGAAATTGCCCGCGGTGCCGATTCACCGGAGGCGGCAGCGGAAATCTATCTTGCCTCGCTCCTGGTAATCGACCCCGACCATCCCGATGAGCGACGTTATCTGGACGACCTGGCCGGACACCTCAAACTGGACCCGGGTCTGGTGCGCGAACTTGAAGCACAGGCACGGAGTTCCGGAGACCGTGTGCCTGGCTGAGTGCAGAACGCTAAATCGCAATCTATACGTGGATTTATTTTCTTTGTGGAGATTTATAGCAGCAGATCAGTGATCACCGAGTTGTACGGTGGCCCTGCCGGAAAACGCATACGCTGCGCGCCACGGAGAACGACGCGAGGGCGTGGAGTCCCCGGTAGCGCTGCCTGATATGGCCAGGGCTTGACGGACAGGTGTGCAGGCAACTTTGCCATAACCACGGCGCGCTGCGGTTGTCCGCAACGCCAACAACTTCTGTATGAGGAGAAAAACGATGGCAAACAAGCAGAACTTTGCTCCGGAGGAGTGGGCGAAAATCAGGGAGAGCGTCATGCTCGCCAGTCTGGCAGTGACCGCGGCCGACCCGAGCGGACTGATCGGAACCATCAAGGAGGCCTTCGCCGGTGGCAGCGCACTGATGGCGGCCAAATCGGATGAGGGCGCTGGCGAACTCATGAAGGCGCTGGTGGCCGATTTCGAGAGCTCGGAAGTACAGAAGCAACTCAGGGAGGACCTCAGGCAGCGTTTCCGCGGTGTCAAACCGGCCGATATCACCAGCCGCAGTATCGAGGCCGTCGCTGAAGTCGGGCGTCTGCTGGATGCAAAGGCACGCGACGAGGCCACTGAGTTCAAAACGTGGCTGTACGGCATCAGCAAAAAGGTGGCCGAGGCGTCCAAGGAGGGCGGTTTCCTGGGATTCGGCGGCGTTGAGGTAAGCGATGCAGAGAAAGCGACCCTTGACCAGGTGGGCAAGGCGCTCAACCTGCCGGTCTGATAAAGGGTAGCCGGTACAGTTAACCGGAATCACGGCGGCGAATAGCCGTGATATTCGCCACCGCCCGGAAACAGGGCGTAGACCACGTTTTTCAGGCGAGTCGATCCACCGCATCGCCTGATCGTGTTCACAGTCCGCCGGTATGATCGGGGGGCAGGCGCCGACCCGGTGTGGTGGCCATCTTAAAATTGAGAGGAGGAGTACCATGGGCCTGTTTGATTTTGCAGCTGAATTCGGCAAGAAACTGTTTGGCAACGATGATGATCCCGCCGACAAGATCAAGGCACACATCGAATCAGACAATCCAGGTGTACGCAACCTGGGTGTTGCCTATGACGATGGCAAAGTCGTGTTAAGCGGCGAAGCGGACAGTGCTGAAGTCGTTGAAAAGACAGTGCTGATTGCCGGCAACGTACAAGGGGTTACAGAAGTCTCGGCCGAGAACATTAAGGCGCCAGACCCCGCGCCGGGACAACGAGTCGAATACTACGTCATACAGAAGGGTGACATGCTGTCAAAGATTGCCAAACAGTATCTCGGCAATGCCATGGATTATCCAAAAATCTTCGAAGCCAACCGGGAAGTGATTAAGGATGCTGACCTGATCTATCCGGGGCAAAAAATACGCATCCCATTGGAATGAAACAGCCGCTCCACTTGTGTAAGCATAGGCACATGCCGGATCTTCCGGCACGACACGTGACAGGCAGAACGCGCATGTCACCGGAGAACCGGGAAAGCGTAATAGCGTTTGGCCGTGCATGATATTTTTCCTTGCTACCGGATTGAAGCTTGAGAAACAATTCCTGGCACATCAGGTAGTACCTGGGCTAACTGAAGGGGGTATGCCATCTTGCAATGAAATGGCGTAACAGAAAACAAAGCACGAATGTCGATGACAGAAGAAATCGCAGTGGCGAGGGCGGTGCATTACCTTCCCTTGGGACCATTCTATTCTTATGGCCAATCATTAAACAGCTATTGCGCTCCAAGCTTGGCCTTGCCATTTTGGGGATTATTGCAGTGGCTTATTTTGGCGGGGTTTTTAATCTGTCATCTTTTTTGGGTGGTGACAGCGACAGAGTCGTTGATGAAGAAGTCGACAATGAGCAGGCCGCCTTTATCAAAACCGTGCTGGCGGATACAGAGGCTGTCTGGTCCGGAGTGTTCGCCCAGGCCCGGGAACGCTATCCCGCCCCGACCCTTGTACTCTACCGTGGCTCCACCATCAGTGGCTGCGGGCCAGCCAGCGCCCGCATGGGGCCTTTCTACTGTCCGGAAGATCAGAAGGTCTATGTTGACCTTGGCTTCTTCGATGATATGAAGAACCAACATGGTGCGGCGGGCGACTTCGCCCAGGCCTATGTACTGGCGCATGAGATCGGACATCACATCCAGAACCTGGAAGGTACCCTCGAGAAGGTACAAAGGGCGAAACAGCAGGTGTTGGGGGATGCCCAGAAAAATCAACTGCAAGTGCGGCTGGAGTTGCAGGCTGATTGCTATGCCGGGATATGGGCAAACCATGCTCATCGGCAATTCGACATACTTGAAGAGGGCGATCTCGAGGAAGCGCTGGTTGCCGCCGCCTCTATTGGTGATGATCGATTGCAGAAACAGACGCGGGGGTTTGCCATCCCGCATACGTTTACCCACGGTAGCTCCAGGCAACGCGTCGAATGGTTCACGAGGGGTGTCAAATACGGCCGATTAAGCGATTGTGACACCTTTGGCGGGCAGTAAGGCGGTCGGTCTCTCACCACAGTGACCGGCAGTTTCCGGCCTGTCTGTTCATTGGCGATGCCGTCATGAACCTTGTAATTTCTTAACGCTCGGCGTTACGGAACTTCGGAATCGATTAGGCGCTGCCGTTACGTCACTCGTCCCTTTTCGAGGTAAGCGATATGAGTAGAAAGATTGCAGTCATCCTCCTGCTACTGGTTCTCCCAGCAACAACCCCGGCAGAGACTCTGGTGTTATTACAGGGTTATCTGGGGGATGAGGACTACTGGCGGGAGGAGGGAATAACGCGCCTGCTTGACCGCAACGGCTGGGCGGATGCCGGTACCTTGCATTTTACCCCGTATGGTATTCGCGCCGATCGGCCGACACCTGCAAGTAACCGGCGTGTCTATACACTGGCGCTGCCCAGCGAAGCACCCCTGATGGTGCAGCTGCGCTATATGGAACAGTACCTCGGGGTCGTCCAGAAACTGTATCCGGGCGAGTCATTGTTCTTGAGTGGTCATTCGGCTGGCGGAGTGCTTGGACGCCTGTACATGGTTGAACATCCGGATATTCCGATTAGCGCACTGATCACCTTTGCAAGTCCGCACCTGGGTACGGATAGCGCTGAAATAGGTGCCAAAGCGGGCAATAGCCCGCTTGGCTGGTTTGCTCCGCTGATCGGCGGGGTGGTACTGAACCGATCACAGGGGCTATACAACGATCTGGTTCGTGAACAGCCAGGCAGCCTGCTGTTCTGGCTTAACCGCCAGGAACACCCTGCGTCCCGTTACATCTCCGTGGTGCGGGCAGATGATGGTCTGCTTAATTTCGGCGATCTGGTGGTACCGGCCTGGAGCCAGGACATGAACCACGTAGCTGCACTCAGGGGTAGATCAAGAAAAATGGTGACTCAGGGTGGGCATGGACTAACTAAGCAGGATGGTGAGCTATTGTTGGAGATCCTAATAAGCAGCGGACAAGCGTAATCGCTGGCTTATCTGAGTCCGATTGACTATGAAGGCAAGTTCAGTGGAGCCGTCTCAAGCGGACTGATAGTCTATAAGCCATTCTCCCTTACATGTCTAACACAACGCTTCTAAAGTGTTGCATGTCATGCTAGTGACGCTGTTGCGTACTCCTTTGACTTGCCCAGTAATGCCTTGGAATAGCGTTCGTTTCACGGTACACCTGTGAGAACATCCCGATAAAAGCCAATCTCGAACCGAAAAACCCACCAGGCGTGGCCGGGGTATTAGGCCTTATGGTATTTGGCTTAATGAGTCTCATCTCCCTGGTGATTCTCTATACGGAAGATCAACTCACTGGTGTCGACTAGGTAAAAGACCGAAATATACTTCGGCCGTATCGCCTAGCTCGACGAGGTCGCTGGGAACAAGTGGGCAGTTCCAGATTCCTAAAGCACTAAGTTCTCTGCCGGGAACGTTTGAATTAGAATCGGGGCGAGAGTTGGAGAGGGGCCTGTTTACGGGTGCGCTTGAGGCGGTTTTGGCCGCCGAAACTCCCGGCTAATTATGACGGCACCATTCGTCTCGGTCTAAACTTGGGTACAGTGTCGTCATGAGTGGCAGTTGGCGAGTGCGGATCCGGCGCCGGCGGATGAATGAAATTGCGCGATGGGGAATCACATCGAGCTAAAAACAAACTTCTGTTCGGTCTTAGAAAGCGCGTATAATTAACTGAAAAATAAATAATTATTTTTGGATGCGGCGAGAATCGAACACGCGTCCGCAGCAAAGCCTCCGCATTCATTTCTACATGCTTATTCCGGTCTTTGCATTTAACCGGCTGCTAACTGGATCCTTAAGAATCAGCAAGAATTAATAATTGCGGACGACAACTACTTCACATCTCGCTTACGCTCTTGGTACCGGAGAACTCGACAAGCCGCATCAGTATTTTGGCCGCGCATGGTCAGGCTGTCCTGAGATCCTCATCATGCTCTGCGTCGGGTGACAGTGGTTTGATGTTTAATTGCAGGCCCATCGCGCGCAGGATGGAATCCAGGCTCGAGAGTCGCGGATTGCCATCCTCGGAAAGTGCCTTATAGAGACTCTCACGGGTCAGTCCGGTTTCACGGGATAAGTGAGCCATACCACCGGTCGAGTCAGCGACGTTGCGAAGCGCCTTGAGCAAGACGGCCGGGTGGCCGTCCTCAATGGCGGCATTCAGATACTCAGCCGCCTCCTCAGGTGACTGCAGATAGGCTGCGGCGCGATAAGGTTTGAAGGATTTACTTGCGCTCATTGTAGTCTCTCCAGTACGTCTTCGCATTTTCGATATCGGCGTTCTGCGTGGATTTATCACCACCACAGAGCAGCAATACGATCGTCGGTCCGTCCCACGCGTAATACACGCGATAAC
>JBAVKA010000212.1:0-2998 GCA_049688075.1 Gammaproteobacteria bacterium | reverse complement strand
CCAGGCGTTGCGAGGCATAACCGTGTATGTTCACGGTACCGTTATTGACCGTCGCATCCAGCGCCGCACAGGACACCCGGTCCAGCATGGGCATGACTGCCGAGAGAGACAGCTTGTGTACCTCTGTTACGACGGATTTCACCGGGATCTGCGGCTGCTCCGTCTTCGCAACCTGCATGCCGGCGGCAGGGGGTTCTTCCAACCCTGCTGCGGGTGCTTCCGCGTCAGCATAATCCTTGATCTCCAGGGTTGCCGGACGGGTGGCGCTCTCCCCACCATTGATACCGGCACGCCTGGCCGGCGACACCGCCGTTGCCTCGATTTCCGGAGCCGAACGAAACAGCGAGATGTAGTAATAACCGGCGGCGCCGGCCACCACCAGCAGCGAGGCGGCCAGTCCGGATAACCTGAAGATAGTAGGTGCGACCAGGCTCTGACAACTGATGTCGTGGCATAACTGTCCGACCGTCGGCGTGCGCTGTTCACGGTTGAAGGCGAGCGCCCTTTTCAGGGCTTTCCACTGCCTGCTCGTCAACCCCTTGCGGCGTTCCAGCTGCAAGCCACCGTCCCGCGCCTCGGTTGCCTGCATACGGCCAAAGGGGTGCCTGCCGGTCAACATTTCATAGGTAATACAACCCAGCGCATAGATATCATCACGCGGGTCCACTTCCTGGTGCTCCAGCATTTCGGGACTCGCGTAGGTCGGCGTCAAGGCTCCGAGGGAACCCGGATCGAACCGGGTGGCCTCCATATCCACCTGGTCGGGCCGCTGAAAGGCGCGCGCAATACCGAAATCGATGACCTTGACCTGACCGCTATCCGTGATGATTACATTGGCAGGCTTGAAATCCGCATGCACAATGCCATTGTCGTGGGCGAATTTAAGCGCCGCCGCAATCTGTTCCAGGATGGGTATCGCCTCCTCCTGTGACATTCCCTTGAAATCCCGCGCCCGGAATATCTGCGCCAGTGACTTGCCTGACAGATATTCCATGGTCATGTACACGGTGTCACCATCACGGTCGAAATCGTAGACGCGGACGATATTCGGATGGGCAAGACTTTGCGATTTCTTCGCTTCACGCTGCAGCGCAATCAGTGACTGCGGGTGGGAGCGGAACTCGACATTGAGCACCTTGACCGCCACGTACGGGTTGCGGTCGTCGGCTTCGAGCTTGCGCCGGTCCAGCGCCTTGTAGACCGTGCTCATGCCGCCGGAACCGACACGCTCCTCGAGGACGAAACGGCCATTCAGCACATCACCCACACTCTTGATCTTCTCGATACCCGGTAGCGAACGGCCATCAGACAGGACGCTACGCGGCTGCGGCGTCGCCTTCTCACTAATGGCGGAGTGAGCCTGTTGGCTCTCACCGAAAAATTGCGTGGCCAGGCAAGTGCGACTGGCATCAGGATCGACGAGGTCGCCGCCAACGGCGGCACCTTCCCCGGCATTTTGTTGCTTGGCGTCCTTGGACTGTTCGATCCGGCGCTTCACAGCCGCGTGCACCTCGGCCGGGAGCGGCGTCCGGATATGTTCTTCATCGAGCGTCCCCAGCATCCAGGTTTCATCACCCCGGCCATCCGCGAGAATACGCTCGACTTCCGCGATCAGCTGGTCCTGCGACAAGCTTCCGCTTCTGAATGATTTCAATGTGTGTGCAAAACTCGCCATGGCCCGTTACACCGTTACGCGCGAGCGCTCACCGTGCAACCGCACCCGGTCACAAGGCGCGCGCCTCGCCAGCTGATGCGTCCTGTGCGTCAGCCCGTAATTCACCGCGGTATCGTCCGCGTGATGATCGCCGAACCCGGTAGTCGACTCGAAGCGAATCACTGCCACCGTGACGTTATCGCGCGCGCCGCGCTCCAGTGACAATTCCACCAGTTCCTCGCTGGCCTCGTCACAGTCAAAGTCGTCCATGATGGCAGCGACTTCATCGTCGCTGACTTCCTTGGTCAGTCCGTCGCTGCACAACAGGACGGCGTCGCCGTCCCGCAAAAAAGAACGGTACTGGTCAACCACCAGTTGATCCTGTGTGCCGACCGCGCGGGTAATACGGTTTGACGACGGGTGCGACGCCGCTTGATCGCGGCGCAACTCGCCGCGCTGCACGAGTTCCTCGGCGACGCTGTGATCACGGCTTATTTGCGTCAGTCGGCCATCGCGTAACAGGTAGGCGCGACTGTCACCCGCCCACAGACACATCCATTCGCGTTTATACACCAGAAAGGCGACCACGGTACTACCCATCAACTGGTCGAAACCGGCAGTGCGTGCCTCATCACGCATGCGTTGATTGGCCAGGGCGAGCCGCGCCTTGACCTCGTACGCAAAATTCTCCAGCGAATCCGGCCTGGTCAGACCCTCGAATGCCTCCACGATCAGGCGACTCGCGACGTCGCCACGGGTGTGGCCGCCCATACCATCGGCAACCAGCCACAACCCCAGTTCGTCGAGACTCAGGAAGGCATCTTCGTTGACACGACGCTGCCTTCCTGTTGTCGTGCGACAGCATGACCACCACCGGTAACTCATCCCACATCTCCACCGACAATCGGGCCAGACGCCAGGGTATCTGCATCCGCCGTACACCGGCCGGCATCGGCACCCCCACCGCGCATGCCCTTACCCACTGATGATGTGTGTGCCGGCACGGCGGAAACTTCCAGGCCGGCAGGCCGCCATCGCATCGCGTACGGTAACACTCGCGTTCGCCTTGCAGGGCCTGCGTTAATTCTCACTTTAATACATATCCGCTTGTATTGTCAGCACTTGGCGATGTTTTGCCGGCCGGAACCCGGCGCCCGCCGTGGTCAGGCCGCGGTTCCCGGGCGAACTCCCGTGATATCTACTAGAATAGTAATCGCCTGGACTGATTACCGGTCACGACTGCTGACGGCTCCGGACTATTCGTAAAAAGCTTGCTGCAGTAAGACGTTAGCAGGTATTACCGGGGAAGACCCCGCCCGCCTTGAGGGGCGCGTGAAGCGGGGG
>JBAVKA010000211.1:0-2189 GCA_049688075.1 Gammaproteobacteria bacterium | reverse complement strand
GGGGTAATAACCGCTTCGGCGAGGTTGGGTCTGGTGTCCGTCGCATCGACAATGCCCTCAATGTTCTGCGGGCAATCGGGACAAACCACACGAGGCCGAGCCGAATAGATAACCTGTCCCTGGGCATCCTGGATGCGCTGTATGAAATAGGGGTCCACCAGATAACCACCATTGGCAAACACAGCATAGGCCCGGGCCATCTGCAGCGGTGTTACGGATGCACTACCCAAAGCCAGGGTCAGATCGTTGGGCAATTGCGACGACTCGAAACCGAATCGCTCCGCGTATTGCGCGGCGTAGCTGGCCCCAATGGACTGCAGGACACGGACCGATACCAGATTGCGGGAAAGATACAACGCCTTTCGGAGTCGCGTCGGACCGTAAAATTTCCCGCTGTAGTTCTCGGGTCGCCAGGTCGATTCCAGTGCGTTATCATCGAAAACGACTGGGGCATCATTGATGATGCTTGCCGGGGTAAAGCCCTTCTCCAGCGCGGCCGAATATATGATCGGTTTGAAACTGGAGCCCGGCTGGCGCATGGCCTGCGTCGCCCTGTTGAACTTGCTCAAGCTGAAATCAAATCCACCGACCAGCGCGACCACCGCGCCGTCATCGGGCCGGAGCGATACCAGAGCACCCTGCACCTGAGGCAGCTGTGACAACCGCCATTTACTCTCCTTATCGGTCTCGACTCTTATAATGTCACCCGCGGCGACGACATCCACCGCCTTTTCGGGAGCCTTGCCCATCCGGTTGACGTTCTTGTAGGGGCGCGCCCATGAAAGCCCATCCCATTCCAGGGTGATCGTCTGTCCGCTGCGGAGAACAACCTCTAACGAGCGATCCGCCACGGTAGTAACCAGCCCTGCCTCGACGCCGCTTCTGGGAGGATAATCAACCAGCAATCCGGGCCAAGCATCGGCGACAACGCCGGCAAGATCAACATGACCTTCAGGACCCCGGTAACCGTGCCGGCGGCTGTATTCCAGCAAGGTATCGTGCAGCGCCAGATTCGCCGCCGTCTGAAGTTGTGATTCAACTGTTGTCATCACCTCGAAGCCCGAGGTATATGCGTCCTCCCCATAGCGCTTCACTATCTCATCCCGCACCATCTCGGTCAGGTAGGGGGCACTCACATCCACCTGGACGGTATGCAGGGAGGCATCATCCACCTCGGCCAGGGCCTTGTTGTAGACATCGGTGTCTATATATCCGAGGCTGTACATCCGACCGAGTATGTAATTCCGGCGCGCCAGCGCCGATTCCGGGTTGTTGACCGGGTTGACGCGTGAGGGCGCCTTGGGGAGTGCGGCTATCATCGCCATTCGCGCAACGCTCAGTTCATTGATGTCGACACCATAATAGACCCGGGCTGCGGCCTCCACGCCATAGGCACGATGCCCCAGGTAAATCTTGTTGAGATAGAGCTCGAGAATTTCCTGCTTGCTTAGCGAATGCTCGATCCTGAATGCAAGGAGAATCTCATTCAACTTGCGCAAATAGGTCTTTTCTGTGGTGAGGAAAAAATTACGTGCGACCTGCATGGTTATGGTACTGCCGCCCTGGCGTTTCTGGCCCGTGCGCAGCAGCTCTATCCCGGCACGCAGCAAACCCTGGATATCAACCCCGGGATGCTCGAAAAAGCGATCGTCTTCAGCCGCCAGAAAGGCCTGTATGAAGACCGGCGGTACATTTTCAATCCGCACCGGTGTTCGTCGTTTCTCTCCAAACTCTGCCATCAGCTTGCGATCGCTGGTATAAATGCGCAACGGTACCTGCAACTGAACGTCCTTGAGCAGCGCAATGGAGGGCAATTGGGGTTCAATTTTGACGTACAGGACGACTGACAGGATCAAAAGCACAATAGTCAGAGTAAAAACGGCAGAAAGCAAAAAACGCCCAAGATGTCTAAAAATCATGATGCCGCGAAAATCCTGTGATGGGATTCATAGAATAGGCTGGATGCAATGCATATAAAAGAAATCGGTCGATGGAATTTAAAATTTTTCTCAACCCCGGGGGAGATCGTCCGATAAATAACACCACAGTATGCAATTGAGCATGCACTTTGGTTGACAAACAGTTGGCAATGCTCTCTAATGCGCCGAACTACCTTATCTGTCCAACAGTGGGTAATTAAAAGGAAATATTGTGCCATTCGCGCAACTATTCAAACGGACTAAACCGCC
>JBAVKA010000210.1:0-6897 GCA_049688075.1 Gammaproteobacteria bacterium | reverse complement strand
GCCTCATCGATGATCAGCAGCGCCCGCCGCCCGCGCTGTTCCTGCAGGGTGAAATGCTGCTGAATACGGTGGCGCAGCGTTGCCTTGTCAAGGCCGTTTGCCTCGATACCGTAGGCATAGGCCACCTCCCGCAGCAGGTCATTCGCCTCGAGACCGGAAACGGCAACCCTCTCGGCCGACACCCGGGTCGAGTCGAGGTCTTTCAGAAACGATTCCGCCAGGGTGGTCTTGCCGGTGCCTGGTCGTCCCGTGACCATGATGAAGCCCTCGCCGAGCCTGAGGGCGTAATCGAGGTATTCCCGGGCCGATTTATAACCGGCATGGCTAAAACAGAACCTCGGATCAGGCGTGAGTCTGAAGGGGTTGGTGTTCAGATGGTAGAAGGCTTCGTACATGCTCGTATTCGCATTGCCGTCGACAGATCATATCCTAAGAAGGGTCCAGTACCATATGTCGCTTATAGCAGGCGGCGTGCCAAACGCTAGGGGATGAGTGTAACGTCATCTGTATCTTGATGATTGCAGGACAATTTGATCCCGGACACGGCATGCTACCAGTGGCAGTTACCTACCAAAGAACCTCAACAATGTTGGCGGCAAACCGACACAACCGGAAGACATGTGGGTAACGTCAGGACATTGGGGTGCGTCGTGCAAAGGCAGCGTTTCTCAATGGGTGAGAGTCAACGTTGGCAACCGGTGTAAACGGTGGTTGTTATATAGCCTGGATGTGCATAACTCTGGTGAGGAGAGCGCAGGGGTATGACTGCTGGTTGATAGTTGTAAAAGTATGTCGGTTGTCTAGCGAGAGCTGCAACGATAATGAATTGGTGGCCCGCCGTGCCTCTCACCCGGTGATGAGTCGGACAGCACGCCAATGAATGCAGCGAGGGACTCCGATCCCTTGATCCGAACGCCATAACGCTATGATTTCAGAGAGAGATGGTGGGCCCGCCAGGACTCGAACCCGGGACCAAGGTAAATTCACAGTGGATATATTTAACCATTGATCGGTCCAGGCGGTCATTTAGGTACGTAGAAATACGTATTGATCGACGATTCAATTGGAACGCTGAAGGCCAGAAGAGAGTGTGTATGACCACCGCGCCTGACCCATCATCGACACATAATCGAGACTTGCAACGAGGACGGCACCACCAGAACCGAAAAGGAGTTGAACCCTGGAAGAACGACTAGGATCTGAGCCATACTGGGCCAACCCAGGACGGGTCAAAGTCCAAAGCTCGACTTTTATATTCTCGTCTGTTTGTGAGCACCCCGAAGATTGAATTCTCTTGTCTTTAAACTAATGTTTGATATGCAGCAGATGCAAAACCAAGAGAATGGTAAAAAGAATTAGTTTGAGAACAGGTACGTTACTGGCATTGTCGTTTCCTATGGTTTGTATTGTGGGATGTCTCTCTCCCATTGCCTTGAGTACAATGGAAACAACCGGGAACGAAACGCCTGTTGTTATTAACCATGCAGGCCATGGCCAGGGCGATGGTTTTTTCAACGCTGAATATAACGAAGTTACCGCTGCGACTTTGCGTGCCGCTGAAGCCCTGTCTCTTGATGTAAAGGAGAAGAAAGTAGAAAAGGATCAAGCACTATTTCGTTTTTATGACGCAACAAAAGACAGAGTCGATATTTTTATCGTACGTCGTTCAAATACCATGACATCAATAAAGTACGATGTCGGATGGTTCGGTTCGGATGCGTTCGGCCATCTCATGTTCCGAGAGATTGTATCTGAGCTTCATCGATCGAAGTCCATCTTGCAGGATGGAATGACCAATATAAACATTCATGAATAAATACCACCAATGTTCAACCAGACGCACAATGTGATCTGTTGGATTGGACGCATTATCAACATGATGCGAACTGAGATCTAACACGGACCAGTGCGCGCCTGCCCGACCCATCATTGCCACGAATTCGAGACAGACAGCGATGAAAGCGCCACCAGCAATGAAGAGCTGGAAACTCTGGATATACCCGGGTCCTGAGTCACAATCGTCGTCACCTGGACGAGTCATGCAAAACCCGGGTCAACTTTCGCGGTAAAACAACATGCGAAAATTATGAATGACGATGAACGTGCTATTCTTAATGTCATTATTAGTTGTCCATGTGATTTTCTTCAGCGCGAACGCCTATTCACAATTGCCTGTTCCGGATCACGTCGTTTGTGTGATTTTTGAAAATCACAGCCATGACCAGATTCTGGGGAATTCTGCAGCTCCTTACCTGAATGGTCTGGTCAGGGATTCGGCGACGGCAATCTTCACTCGATCCTACGCGCTGACCCATCCCAGCCAACCTAATTACTTAATGCTGTTTTCCGGTTCAGACCAGGGAATTACAAATAACGATGTTCCCAAAAATCTTCCCTTCACTACTTCCAACCTGGGAGCCGGCTTGCTGCAAGCAGGACGAACATTTGCCGGGTATTCGGAAGATCTGCCAGCGATAGGATTTGACGGTAAGTCTTCTGGTCACTACGCCAGAAAACACAATCCCTGGGTAAATTGGCAAGGGGCAGAAAAAAACGGTATTCCAGGCACACTCAACCTGCCGCTGACGTCCTTTCCAAGCAACTACGACTTGCTTCCGACCGTCTCATTTGTCATTCCAAATCAAGATCATGATATGCATAACGGTACAGACCCGAAACGGATTAAGAAAGCGGACGCTTGGCTAAGAGATCATCTGGATGGTTATGTTCAGTGGGCACAGTCACACAACAGTTTACTTATTATAACCTTTGATGAAAGCCATGTCAGGAACGGAAATCTTTTTAACCGCATTTTCAGTTTCTTTCGTGATGAAGATGAAGGTAGCAGCAGTGAAAGCAATCATATTTTCACTGTTTTTGTGGGAGATATGGTGAAGCATGGGAGCTATGATCAAAAAATAGATCATTACAGCGTGCTCCGTACCATCGAAGAGATGTATGGCTTGTCTTATGCCGGGAGTAGTGCTGCTTCCTCGGCAATAAGTAACGTCTGGAAATAATCTTACAGAATACAAGTGCGCTCCAAACTATAAACTTGAAATAGATGCATCATTCCATGTATATGGAGCATTTGAGCAAAACAGGCCGAACTATCATCGTAACTTAATGTTTATGGCGAGCCCCCAGGGCCCCTTACCCGTGTTCATCGGCGCAGACTACCCGTTCAGGACCCCGTCCGCCCACTCGCCAATGGGATGCACCAGGGGACTCCGATCCCTTGATCCGAATGCCATAACGCTATGATTTCAGCGAGAGATAGTGGGCCCGCCAGGACTTTAACCCGATGACGCCGGATGAGGAGGCTTGCCCTGATTGGCTTTTTTTCGTTTACCCGTAAATTACGAATTAGTGTCCCGGACTAGTGCAACCAAGAACTGGCCAACTTTCGGGTGGTGGTCAGGAACTCAATAAGTCGGATATGCAGCTAAAACTCATTACTATAAGCGGGTTGTGAATAGACGTGGCATGGGAAGATTGCGAGCCATATGGTTTTTAAAGATTTCCTTGTCTTAACAGGAACGCGGAGGGAGACGCCATGATTGAAGAAATTGCAGGTTTACCCGAAGGTACGTTGGGATTCAAAATTTCCGGCGATGTTACGGGCCACGATTACGACAGCGTTCTCACACCCGCTATAGACAAAGCCATCGAAAAGTTTGATCACATAAGGCTTTTGGCACAGGTTGGCCCGGATTTTGGAAGTTACAGCCTGGATGCCCTCTGGGACGACGCCAAGCTTGGGTTGCGACACTGGAATGGTTTCGAGCGCGTGGCCGTGGTGACAGATGTCGTCTGGATTCAGATGGGGGTTAAGGCAATAGCGTTCATGATGCCGTGCCCCGTCCAATTGTTTGCTATTGGCAAGCTGGACGATGCCAAACGCTGGTTGAACGAATCATTAGGGTCGATACATATTCACAGTGAGGGTGATGTCATAACAGTGCGCCTGCTCGGTAAGCTTGATCCAAGTGCATATGATGGCGTCAATGAAGAAATTGACAATGTTATGAGTCACGCTGAACACGTGCGCCTGATGCTGGACTTGCGAGAGTTTGATGGCTGGTCTGGCCTCTCTGCACTGGGTGATCACCTTTCCCTGGTTCGCGAGCATTACCGCGTGCCCGAGCGCATCGCAATTGTGGGCGATAAAGCCTGGCAGAAAATGGCTGGAAAAATTATGGCCAGGTTCGTGAACGCTCAGACCAAATTTTTCGATTCCGGCGATTACGACGGCGCTGTTGCATGGTTAGCCGCCTGAATTGGGCCCACTCAAGTTGCAGTTAATGGGCTATGTAAGCTGAAGAATCACTTATAATCAATGCCAATAGAGGCAGAAAATCAGTACTCAGATTCCAATTATTTCCTGTAGGTACCCATGAGCTCCGTTTGCGCGATGACATGTCCCTTCATTGCGGCTTCCACCTTCGCCTTGGTCGGAGTATTCATCACCTCCAGTACCGTATCCAGGGCGTACAGTTTGTGAAAATAGCGGTGGCGACCAATCGGCGGGCATGGTCCTCCATAACCGATTCGTTTCCAGTCATTCAAGCCTTCCATCATGCCCGGTGAAAGTTTTGCGGGTACGACACCTTCCGGCAGACCGGTAACATCCGGCGGAATATTGTATAAAACCCAATGGACCCAGATCATCTTTGGTGCCTTCGGATCCGGCGCATCTGGATCATCAATGATCAGAGCCAGACTTCGGGTGGTTTCGGGAACACCCGTCCATACCAGGGATGGAGAGACATCTTCTCCTTTACAGGTGTACCTGGAAGGAATTTCGCCGCCATTCTCGAAAGCGCTGGACTTGAGCGTGAGTGCCATAATTTCCTCCGCACGAAACAAGTTGATGGTCATGAGAACGAGGCTGGAGAACATAAGCGCTGCCACGATCTGCAAGCCTCGTATCCTAATCATAGTTGTGATGCCTTGATTGTGGTTTCATGGGAACCCTACCCATTGAGTACCTCCCGCATAACGGTAGCATAGCCCCGGCTGCTGGAAGTAAAAAACGGAACCAAAGTCACAATTAAGAATTGTTATGTCCTCACAGTGAGTGCCCACTCTTCTGGGTAACGGCTATATAAGCCGTAGGATTGGTCGCACCCCGGAGTCCTCCCCCGGTGACATCGGCTGAGACACTCCGCCCGGGCCCCGAGTCGGACAGCCCGCCAATGGATGCACCAGGGGACTCCGATCCCCTGGTCCGAATGCCATAACGCTATGATTTCAGAGCGAGATGGTGGGCCCGCCAGGACTCGAACCTGGGACCAGGGGATTATGAGTACTCATGCCTCATTGTTTTGGCGTCAGAAAGCCGAAGAAGTCGAAACACTTTTCCGGTGTCCCTCCTGACCGACGGTCTCGACCGAACTGATTCCGAACGCCCGGCCGAAATCCGTGGGTGCGTCTCCCTGAAAAGTCGATCGGGCACATCGAGTTACGGGTCCGAGCCGACCGAACTGCATTGACCGGAAGATGTGGAGGTGGGGACACAAACCGGAAGTCGCATTCAGCGTGAATGACCGGCAGGCCGAGCCCAGATAAACAGCAGAACCAACCACCTTCCCTCATCCGGGTATCTAACGCTCCAGTTGCTCCAGTCTCCGGGCGTCGGGGATCTATCCTCCACTACGGCACCCATGCTGCGATCACCCGCCTGCGACAGGTGGGTGCAGGCAAAATCACAGATTCAACGCCTCACGCTTCGTATACACCTATCTGCAGTGATTCTAGCCATAACGATTAAGCATCATAACAAGCTGTAATCATTGTATTTGTTAGTTCGGAAAAATCTCCCTGTCCTGGGGAGGAAATCATCAGAACAAGATCACCCTTTCATCAGGATTAATTGTGTACTTCGGGCTGGAATAGGCTGGCAGTCACACAATTGTCCTGTCCATGCTTCTGCACCGCCCGGCGGGATGAACCAGTCAACACAACCTGGATGGGGATATGACAATGAAAAAAAGCCGGATTTACGCCAGCACCTGTTTAGGCGTGGCAAGCGGAATCGCAAGCACGTTGAATCTGGCGAACAGCAAAATCAGGCCGTGCCGTGCGAATGCCGGGGCTGTGCGGCAGATGGTCGCAGCCGCTGCATTGCTCACAAGTGTTTTCCTACCGATTCATGCGATTGCCGCTGATTACACCCGGATTGAGGCCGCTACGGATACCCCGCCCCCGGTGCATACGCATGATCTGGCAGTCGTATCCATCAAGGCACCTAAGAAAGTGACGCTGAGCACCGCGAAGCCCACCATTGTCAAAACGGTCAAGGTGGCGATCCAAAACCGAAGTCCCTACACCGAGACGATCCAGGATCTATCCACACTAGCCAGATTGATTAACCTGAGTGTGGACCCGGAAGCCACAGGAAGTAACTGCGCGGTACCCGTTCCCGTCCTGCATGCCGGCAAGCCACAGCCGGTGCTGCCCGTGACTTTAAAGCCGAACAAGACGCTGAAGATTGTTTTCGATGTGACCTATACCTGTGCCATAGACCCCATGAAGGGTTCGGGGCACGAGGACTTTCATTACATCGCCCAGGTCGATGCCAGCGCCATCGACGGCGCTGAGGACGTGAGCCCCGCGTCCAATAACTGTCCCCGGTCACCGATACCCGTTGTCGATGGCTCAAAACCAGACAAAGGCTGTGGGGGGAAACTGCCCGGCAAAATCTTGGGCGGACCTGTGCTGAGCGATGTCGTGCTGAAGAGTGGCGGTGGTGGCGGTGGCTCATCTCCTGCCGAACCTCTCACCTATGCAGAACCTGTTCTTGTAGCAGATGTTACAAGCGTGATTGCTGTTGCCACCGGATGGGCACATAGCTGTGCCGTTGACGGTACCGGGCAGGTCTGGTGCTGGGGAGTG
>JBAVKA010000209.1:0-3101 GCA_049688075.1 Gammaproteobacteria bacterium | reverse complement strand
GGAGGATCGCCCCATGGAGCCTGTGCTCAGCGCGTTCGTGACCCTGTTCGTGGTGGTGGACCCCATCGGCGTGGCGGCCGTATTCGCCGCGTTCACCCACGGCACCCCAGCCGATTATGCCCGGCGCATGGCCTTCAAGGGGGCCTTGCTGGCCCTGATCATTCTCATCGTGTTCTTCTTCGTGGGCGAGCGCCTGCTGGCCTTGCTCGGCATAGGGATCGACGCCTTCCGGGCGGCCGGCGGGGCCCTGCTGTTCCTGCTGGCGGTGGATATGGTGTTCGCGCGCCAGTCCGGCCTGCGCTCCACCACCAGTGAGGAGCAGCACGAGGCCGAGCACAAGGTGGACATCTCGGTGTTTCCATTGGCCTTCCCGCTGCTCGCCGGGCCCGGCGCACTGACCACCGTGATCCTCATGTCCACCTCCGCCCCCGGACTCGCCGTGGAGGCCGGCATGCTCGCGGTGGTGGTGGCGGTGATGGCCATCGCCTTCCTCGCGCTCATCCTCGCCCCTCAGTTGATGCGCGTGCTGGGGGAGACCGGGGCCAATGTCATCGGTCGGGTGTTGGGCCTGATCCTGGCCGCCCTGGCGGTGCAATACGTGTTCGATGGGGTACGCGGCGGATTGGGCCTGGGCTGATGGGTGTCGGGGCGAAGACCGGACCTGCGCCCGTCTGAGACGGGCCCTACCGCACGGCAGCAAGGCACGCGCCACTGGCGAACCCCGAAAGAGCTGATACCACGCCATCACAGGCGTATCCCTACGCCACGAATCGATATCCCCGAACACCGGTCACCGGAACGGGCCCTGGCAGTATACAAGTCCCTCGAAGCACTCCTCACCCACGTCTCGGACCACCACGAACGCCCCACGGGGCACTCTTCGCACAGCAGTTTCAGTAATACCTATGTTGCCCGCTATCGGATTCGTACGACCTGCCCGATGCCCCGAGGACGAGATCCCTTTCTAATCCGCTTCATCTTGCGTAATGCATCGGGGCCCTACCTGGGCCCCTTTTTTATTTACCTGCATCGAAACCTCAGGCCCTCTTTCATTAGAAATCTCGGCATCCTTCATTTCTCAGTTTACACTTTTTACGAGTGTAGGTAGCCAGCTATTAGAATATAAATATGCCTCAAAGATAGTTGCTCTGGTTGCAACTATGCGTTCGATTAAGCAAGACCTAGACAAACGATACATCTTCATGTATAAGCGAAATGGGAAATATCTTTCAATTCGCTTTATTGGAGCTTGTATCCATGCTATTACCGAATTCGGCAGATCAACAATCTTTACTTGAAGGCCAATTTGAAAAAAGACTATTTACTCGGCGTACCGATCTTACGAACGAAACACGTTTAATGATAGGCACCAACGCTCTTCATGCCATGATGAACGGCGTGTGGGGAACCATAACCGCTCTGGCAGATGAATATATTATATCCAGGACTTTTGTATACTCACTTGCTGAAACGTTGAAGGAAGCCGGACAGTTTCTTTTTGCGGAAACATCAGAATTCGTCCCCGCCTCATCTTCTCGAGAGCTATCCATTCAGATTATGTTGTCAATTCGATTGATAGCGCAAGGCAGTATTGGTGCGGTCTCGGCGATCATGAAGCGATTTGGATGTGAATTATCCTCTACGGGGTCCGTCAGCCAAGCACTATCACGTATTGGTGGCTTGTTGCCGACGACAATATCCACGGAAAACGGCATCATCCAATATCTTGTATTTGCCAGTGATGAGATCTTTTCAAAAACCACTCCGATATTGGTGACTGTGGATCCATGCAGTAGCGCGATCCTTCGAATCGAGTTGGCCGAAACCCGGAAGGCCGAAGATTGGAAAAGGCACTTTGAATGCCTCTATGATAATGGGGTGGAAGCGATCTATTTGGTCTCCGATGAAGGCAAAGGAATACGTGGCGGCCATGCAGAGGCGATGAGTGATGTCGTACGCCAGTCTGATACCTATCATGCTATTGCCCATCGGCTTGGAAGCTGGTCAGATCACCTTGAAAAGGCTGCCTACAAGGCGATCGCTGTGGAAAATGAATGCGAAAGAAAACTGGATTCAGCAAAGAGCGAACGTGTGCTGGAGAAGCGGTGGGTGGATTGCGCGCAATCCGCGGAAGCCGCCCAAAAGGCGGTTACGCTTTACGATGATTTCAGCTACCTCTACCGCTGTGTTCTCGATGAACTCAATGTGTTCGACAGTAACGGTCACCTGCGTGACCGACAACAAGCTGAAGAAGGGGTCAAAGTCGGCCTTGCGCTTATTGAGGGGCTAAACCACAGCGCAATCACAGAGGCCGTGAACAAAATCAGGCGTGCATTGCCGGATTTGTTTCATTATTTCGATGTTGCCAAAAAGGTTGTCAGTGAGTGCAGGGAGCTACCTATCAACGAGCAAAGTCTACACGCTTATTGTTTCGCCTGGCAAGGCAGTAAAGCCTACAGGAAAGCGAAAAAGTCCGACCGAAAACAAAAAGCGCAAGAACGAGAACAATTCTGCCTGGAAATCGCCGCGGGTTTGCATCAGGACGAGTCGGAGGATATGCAGAAAGAAGTCTATTCCAAGCTGGACAAAATCATTCAAAGTTCGGCGTTGGTGGAGTGTATCAATTCAATTATTCGACCCTATTTGAACACCACCAAGAATCACGTCAGCCAAGAGCAACTTAATCTGATTATGCATTATCACAACCACCGGCGTTATATTGATGGAGTAAGAAAAGGCAAAACGCCAATGGAGATTCTTACAGGAAAAGAGCAAGCGAAGGATTGGATCGCCATCCTTTTTGACATCATTAGAGAGAAAGATCCTGAATTACTGCTCGCTGCATAAAATCTAAAGCAGGCAGTCATCTAAAAATTCCCCGAGCGACATAGCTATTTAACGAAAAGGATCGGAGAATCTGTCCAAATTCGGTTTTTCCGCAGTAAATCAGTCCTAAGTCCGACAGACTCCTAGGTGTCGTAGACGATAATTCTTCATCATTGGATGAGAAGAAAAGACTGACACAGAGGCAGGAGATTATCTCGGTTTCTTCTCAAGTTCATCAACTGTGAAACGAGAGGAAATTGAAATGAAAAGCCGTA
>JBAVKA010000208.1:0-6820 GCA_049688075.1 Gammaproteobacteria bacterium | reverse complement strand
TCATAACGCATCGCCGTGAGGTCACCGTCGTCGGAGAAGTAGAAGATCTCATGGCGCGGATCTTTCTCGACCTCGCCGGTCAGGTAGGGCAGCATGTTGTAACCGTCAAGATGGACCTTGTAATCCCGCCCGTTGGCATTCACGCCCTTCAGCAACTGCTCCTTGATATTGGAATCGCCGGAGGCCGCCAGCAGGGTCGGCAACCAGTCCATATGGTGCATAATGCCGTTCGACCAGGCCCCCGGCTTGATCTTGCCGGGCCAGCGCACCATGGCGGGCACACGCCAGCCGCCTTCCCAGTTGGTGTTCTTCTCGCCGCGGAACGGGGTGGCGGCGGCATCCGGCCAGGTGTTGTAGTGGGGACCGTTGTCGGTGGAATAGAACACGATGGTGTTGTCGGTGATGCCGAGCTCGTCGAGCAGCTTGAGGAACTTGCCGATGTGCATGTCATGTTCGACCATGCCGTCGGCATACTCGTCCTGGCCGGATATGCCGCGCAACTCCGGTTTCACGTGGGTGCGGAAGTGCATGCGCGTTCCGTTCCACCAGACAAACCACGGTTTGCCCGCTTCGTGCTGCTTGCGTATGAACTCGATGGCGCGGTCCGAGGTGTCGTCATCGACCGTTTCCATGCGCTTTTTCGTCAAGGGACCGGTATCCTCGATTTTCTGGGTGCCGTCGGGAAGGGCCCAGGAATGAATGACGCCGCGCGGCCCGAATTTCTTTCTCAACTCCGGATTCTTGAAATAGTCCTCGTTCTCCGGCTCCTCCTCGGCGTTGAGGTGGTAAAGGTTGCCATAGAATTCGTCGAAGCCATGGTTGGTCGGCAGGTGCTCGTCACGGTCGCCCAGATGGTTCTTGCCGAACTGGCCGGTGGCGTAGCCGCGCGCCTTGAGCAGGGTGGCGATGGTCGGATCTTCCTCGCTGATGCCCTCCCTGGCGCCCGGGAGACCGACCTTGGACAGACCGGTACGGAAGACGCTCTGGCCGGTAATGAAGGAGGCCCGGCCAGCGGTGCAGGACTGTTCTGCATAGTAATCCGTGAAGGTCATACCCTCGCCGGCGATGCGGTCGATGTTGGGGGTCTGGTAACCGACCAGTCCGTGCGTGTAGGTGCTGATGTTGGACTGGCCGACGTCATCCCCCCACACCACCAGAATATTGGGTTTGTCGGACTGTGCGTGAACGGTTGACCATGCCAGTACCCCCGCCAGCAGGATCCCCGCATATTTCGAGACGTTCGTCATTGTTCGCATATTTTCTCCTCATCAGGCATTGAAAACGCCTGTGCATTTGGACATGTCGGGGAATCCACGCATCAATAAATCTCACGGGATAACGAGTTAAGCTCGCAATTCCACGCGAGATATATATTATTTTTCACCGCCCCCCGGAAAATCCCGAAAACCAATCTCAGGATTAAGGCCTATTGATGGTAACGATTGTCATTTAATGTATCTAATGAATTATTACTATGTATTTGATACGCTTCATGCATGATTGAAATCCGCCTGCTGCGTAGTGCCATCGCCCTCGCCGATTACCGGAATTATGCGCGGGCTGCCCAGGCATTGAGCATCAGCCAACCCACCCTGACCCGGAGCATCCAGTTACTGGAAGCACGCCTTGGATGTCGTCTATTCGACCGCAAGACCCGAACCGTGCTACCGACACCGGTCGGCGAAGAGATGCTGAAGCAAGCCAGGCTGGTAGTCGCCTCCTCCCTCGCGCTCGAGGAAGGGATCCGGCAGTTCCAGGGTTTGGAAGAAGGGTCGATCGCCATTGGTATCGGCCCCTATGCCGCCAGTATCCTGGTTGGCCAGTCACTCGGCCGCTTCAACAAGCTGCATCCCGGGATCAGAATCACCGCCATGATCGATGACTGGGTCAACCTTCCACGAAGATTAAAGGCACGGGAATTCGATTTTGTCTTGATGGAAACCAGCCAACTGCAAGCGGATCAGCATCTGGCAATCAGACCACTGCTGCCTCACCAGGGGTTCCTGTTCTGCAGCGGTACTCACCCCGCCCTGAAAAGAAAATCGCTTTCCCTGGATAAACTCGTTCGCTACCCTTTCGTTCTTCCGACCCTGCCACAACGACTGCTGGATATTTTTTGCAGATTGTTGCAAACGCCCGGCAATAAGACTGCCTCGATTGATCATCTCTCGATCATCCAGAGCAATGACGTATCACTGATCCGGAACACCGTCGCAAACAGTCAGGCCATTGGTCTGGCTACCCATGGAATGATAGCGGAAGAACTTAAGATCAATCGATTCGCCGCCCTGCCGTTTAGAATCCCTGAACTAAGGACGGCGTATGGAATTGCAACCATAAAGGGGGTTTCACTTCCCCCGGCAGCATCTGCCCTGATAGAAATCCTGGTTGAAGTCAACGCCACCCAATGCGTTAAGGACGCACAATTTGTCGAGGCGCTGGGGCAGGAGTCTGTCGAGAACCGGCTGGTCTCAGGATAACATCAGCTTGGCCGACTTCATGCGACGTAACATGACGGCTGCCAGCAGCAACGGCACCTGGATAATAAAGAAGGCCGCCGCAAACACCACGAATTCCGTATGACCCAGCAGGACGACGCCGACGACAGTGGCAATCGCCAGGTTTCGCGCGGAGTATTCGACCAGGAAGACAAATCGATCATGAGGCTTTAGCCTGAGGCCCCACGCGGTTGCCGCTCCGGCGGTCATTGCGAGCAGGGTAAAAAGCACCGTAATCACGAACAAACTCCCGATCTGCGCTCCCAGGTTTCCCGCCTGATCCTGAATCACGAACGCAACCAGCGCAACGAGACAGCCCACACTGATCCGCCTTAACAGGGCGCCCTTGCATTTCACGAACGCCGTCCAGCGTTGTCGAATCCACATTCCTGCGGCTGTTGGCACCAGCAGCACGAGAAATAGCTGGGACATCATGTGTCCCACCGGTACGGATATAGGCGCCTGCTGACCAAGCAAGTGATCGAAGCCCAGGGCGGTCAATAGCGGAAGGGTTATAAAAGCGAATACGGTGGAAACCGCTGTCAGTGTGACAGACAGGGCAACGTCGGCGTGCGCCAGGTAGACATAGTAGTTCGAAATGGCTCCACCCGGACAGGCAGCCACAAGTACCATCCCGGCCACGATAAATGGCGGCGGGTCAAACGCCCAGGCGAGGCCGGTGGTAATGACCGGCAGTACAATCAATTGGCCTGCCGTTCCGATAAACACCGGTTTCGGGAAAGTGCGTACCCGCCGGAAATCCTCCAGTGTCAGCTCCATGCCCACGACGACCATCATCATGATGACGACGAGCGGTATCATGTAATCGCCAATCATCTACGCCTGAAGCCCATCCTCCACTTCATAAATTCCCTCACGTTCCAGCGCGCGTATCGTATTGATATCACGTTTTATTGACTCGATATCCTCGTCAACCAGTGTCACCAGACCGGACACGCGTTTTACTATGTCTCCCGGTTGCGCACTCACGGAAAACGAATGCAGCGTAGGCAGGCGCCGTATTTCATCAAGGCCTCGAAGTCGGACCAGCCGGCCAGGTCGGTTAGGCATGAGAAACAGGTTGACCGCACGTCTCTGCAAGTGCGGCTGATCATTCAGTGTCGCGAGGAATCGATCCGGGGCAAGCATAGACTCAAGGGTCTCATCAAGCTGGCTAATACCTCCGCATATACCACTAAGGAGACTATTGATTCCGGCCGTCAGACGGGCCGCGGCCTCAATCAGGACGGGCTCTCCATCCACCCAGATCAGCTCACAATGGGCCGGACCGAAACGAATGTCGAGGGCATCGAGCACCTTGAATACATAGGACTGCAGCACTTCCTGACGCTCACCGGTGTACGGCAACAGGGTCATAGCGTCGTAGCAGACAAATTCGTCTGACAGGGGAGTTGCCGGACGGTTGTACTGCCAGAATGCCGTGGTCTTTGGTTTACCCTCATAGCTGACGACATCCACGACATATTCGGTGCCTGCGAGGAATTCCTGGACAAGTACCGAAGAATTGCGGTATCCAAGTACATTGGTACCTGACAATATCTTCTTCGCAGCCTTGCGCATCTCATCGGTAGAATGGCAGCAAAAGACATCGTCAGACGCTACACTCTTGGGAGGTTTTACAATCACCGGCCAGTCCAGTGTATTGCTTGTCCAGTTGATCATGGCGTCAATATCGCTCGAGAGAAACTGCAGTGCAGTTCGCAGCCCCTTGCGACTGACGGCCTCCGCCATGAGATACTTGTTCCGCCTTGCCTCAGTCAGTGCTGCACCATTGGCAGGCAATCCCAGTTCATTGCCAAGTCGCTCAGCGAGTTCGACTCCGGATTCGAAACCCGCCACCACATACGCCGGCTGGTAACGTCTGACAGCATGCAGTGTCTGCTCGTAACCGGCATCGTACTGAATGATTTCCTGGAACATCCCCGGATTGAAACGGGATCGCATCGACTTTGGCATATCCAGCGAACTTTCGACCGCAATGCATTTCGCCCCGCGCGCACGTAATGCCTCGGCAAGCATGGCACCTGACGAATACGGATCAACAATAACTACACAAATATCTGACAAAGCAAGCTCCGGGCAGCGAGTTGGCACAACAAATGTAATGCCCTGCAGACCTGATCCGATAGCCCGCCGGGTTTCAATGACAGTCACCAGGGGTGGGCGATTACCCTGAAATCACAAAATATTCACGAACCTTCAGTTCCACTCTGACTGACCGGCAAATCGGACCAGCACCCTGGATCAGTCAGGATAAATCATTTCTTACATGCAATATCCGGTGATGGAAATGATCACAGATCACGACTTCATTTCGATTTAACAGCTTGACCCACCGAGGTTGACTCAGGCGAGACAGTGGTGAATCGGGCACCCTGGAGAATTCCCAGATCAAACGGCCGGTAATGGTTGCGGCCAGAATCCGGTTGTTGCCTGTGTCGGCAATCACCATCGTGCCATCGGGAATCACCTCCACATACCGGGGCCTGTTCAGTCTCAGACGGGACAAATCGTCGTAAACCGTGCTGATCTCACTGACAACCGCACCATGCAAGTCCACCACCACGATCCGGTGATTGCCGGTATCGGCAATGGCAATGCTACCGTCGTCGAGTTGCTGCGCGCTGTGGGGATCATCGAGGACGATGCTGCCATTCCTGCCAACAACCTGATGAACGCGACCGGACCAGTCGACCACCACGACCAGATCCTGATGAGAATCAGTGATCAGCAGCCGGTCATCGGGAAGCAGCCGCACGTCGTGCGGATCCTGCAGCGCCTCCGTACTGCCCAGATCGATATGTGTAAGCGCTCTCAGGACAAAGCCTTCGGCCGAGACTTCGACTATACGGGAATTGCGCGCATCGGCAATCAGTAACGAACCGGAGGGCAGCATGCGCACGCAGCGCGGCCAGAACAGACCGGGCTCGTCCAGAAAAGGTATTTCACTGACCCGGCCATCGAGGATTTCGATAATACGGTCATGCGCCGTATCGGCAACCAGGTACCCGCCTGATGCCGTTACCTCAACGGATCGTGGAAACGACAGCAGGCGACGGGATACGGTCGAGGCACCGTAATACCAGACGATATCTCCCTGCTGGTCCAGCTCAATAATTCTCGCATTGCCGGTATCGCAGATCAGGTAATTACCGTTGTCGAGCACATCCGCATACGCCGGATCGCGGAGCGTGCCGTTATTCGGCATAACTTCACGACCTGTTCCATCGACATCGATCAGCATGACCCGGTGATTTCTGGTGTCGGCTACCACATGACGCCCGTCATGCAGGCGCCTGATGGAACAGGGATTTGAAAGGTGGTCCAACGAACTTGAAGGATGCTTTGTCTCCCCGAACTGCCACACCACGTTGCCCGCGCGATCGATTTCCATCGCCACATGCCGGATCGGGTCAGCGATCAATATCGTGTCCGAGCGTGTCAGTTGTGCGCTTGCAGGGAGACCAACATGCCTTACATGCGATGGAAGACACCAGAGCAGCCTACCCTGCAGATCGATTTCGACAATGTCCAGGTCGTACGCACGGTTGTCAAAAACAACGAGGAACGTGCCATTACAGGTCCATGAAACGTACCGGGGCAGGCGCTTGCTGAACGTATCCAGGTACAGCACATCGGCTATGACGCCATCTGGAGAAATAATCAGCAATTCCCATTTCGTGCGGCGCAGGATCGCCATGAACCCATCATCGAGCAGGCATCCATATCCATCGTCGATGCCGCTGGTCTGTGAGTCATACAGAATACTGCCGTCAGCATCGACACGAATCGTCCGGCATCCGAAACTGAAGGGGACCTGTTTCTCCCTGCCCAGTTCGTCAACGATAAGGTATGTGCCATCATCCGCCTGCACTGCAAACGCAGGGGAGTGCAGCAGTTGTTTCTCACCGGCAGCTGACAATGTGGCAGGCCCTGCACCCGTTTCATTGACCACTGTCCAGGTCATACCTTCAGCCTCATGGAATTAAGTCAAAAACGTTCGCGTGTTGCAGCCATAAATGCAAGAGAGACCAATACCCGCAGTAACGGCTGTGGAGCAGAAACCTGGCAGAGAAATCATGTACATCGTCTGTTGCACTGAAAATATTCGGGCGCTTCACATAAGATATGGATTATCACGAGGTGCATGCAATCGAACCAGCCATCTATTTCATTCTCAAATTTAGAGCCAGTTCTGGAAATATGGCGCAACAATCCAGTACATTTAACAAAAGGTTAACTATATTCAAGGTAATCATATCAATATTACCCAGATGCGTCTCTAAAAAACACCCTGGTCT
>JBAVKA010000207.1:0-2667 GCA_049688075.1 Gammaproteobacteria bacterium | reverse complement strand
GTTCCCTGTTGTTCAGGAATTGCCAGACATTCATGCCCAGCGAGGCAAGGAAGACCAGCGCGATGATTACCACGGCATCAAGATGAACAGCCAGTTGTTTCATTTACTCTCCTCTTCCATTCAAATTAAAGATTCTGCGAAACCTACCCTGTGCCGGTTTATTGTTGGAAGTGCTGTGTAAGTGCGGGGGGGCGCGGAAGGGCTATGTCCCAGATAAGGAAAATGGTGCCTTTCAGCCTAATTCTTTCGTTTGTCACGGACATAAAGGGCCTTTGAGCCGTTTCCCCCTATTTGCCTTTCCTTCATGTCAAAAAGCTTTTTTGCTGAAATCAATTCGCCAAGCTTCCCATACCCATAATTTCGTGGATCAAACTCGGGCGATTGTTTTGCAATATTGCTGCCCACAGGCGCAAGGTGTGCCTAGCCTGTTTCATCGGAAGATGCTTCTGCTGCATTTCGCAACAGGTTGACCAGTTTTATATTCTGTTAACTCGCTACTGGATTTTTTAACAATTGCTCCAGATTCGCCGGTCTTGGCATGGAGAACTTCTGTTATAACTGATGCCTGTCTATTGAGCAGTTTTCTATCCTGGAGATCGCTGTTCTTGTAGCAATCATGCTGCTACACACCCTATATGCCATAGTCCAATGAAGTTACGTACTGCTCGACGGGGTAAGAATGCCGGACAGAGCTTCTTGGGCTGCTCTCGATAACCAAAGTGCACGGGGACGTGGCAGGCATAATGTTTACACGGTGTGGCAGAGGGCTATAACCTGCCCAATCAAGTTCGTACCGCAATTGCACCAGTTTGCGGGTGTGCTCCGCTTGTTCTTGCTGCATATGGTTCGCCCATATGCTCAATCCGTCTTTACCCCTTCATTCTTCAATGCCTCGAGTCCGGCCAGGTCGAGGCTGTCGAGCGCGGATTTCAATACCTCGATGCTATCGGCATTGCCGGAGACCATGACGATGAAGCGCTCGCCGAGTACGACGGTATATTCGCCCTGGCGGTTTTCGCTGTCCCATTTCTCGTGCATCATGCGTCCGTCCGACTTGTAGGTTTTTTCGTAGCCCTGGCTCGACTCGCTGTCCTGCTGCACAACCGCCCAGCTGGCGAACGCCATCAGACCCTTTGCGGAGCCCATATCGGTGATCTCCAGCTGCAGCGACCGGCCGGTGCTTTCATCCGTATAACTCGCCTCCGATGTTGAAACCTGCATGCCCATCGCACCTTTGCGCTCGACCGAATAGTCGGTGCGAGTGATTCCCGCAAGCGTTGCGGGCAAAAACGGCTTGAGGCGCCCCGGCGCCAGCGCTTCGACCTGGGTGCCGCCGCCGAGCACCGCGCCTACCATCTCGTTCATGGCCTGCTTCTGCGCCTCGACATCGCCGGACTTCTGCGCGGTCTGGAGTTTCCTGGACGCTTCCTCGGCGCGCTGGCCGAGTTGCTGCAACCTGCCGAGCGGACTATCCGCGTCGAAGTGCACGTCACCGCTGTCTTCAATAGTCGCGCCGCCTGTTCCGTGCATCATCGTGCCGAGTCCGGCGACGTTTCCGGCAACCAGAGCCACCATCCAGCTAATCAGGATGGCGATCAGGATGGTGACTGCCGTATAGGCCTTCGATTTTTCCGGAGGACACTTCATGGTGTGTGGCAATCCGAGATACAGCAGGTAGATGCTGTAGATTCCGCCGGCGAGCGTAACCAGTATACCGATCCAGGGTAGCAACTGGCCGATACCCGCGACCCAGCTGGCCGTGTAGGCGTAGGCAACGGTTTTCAAGGCCTGCAACGCATTCTTCTGGCCGCCGAACGTCGGTGCGAGTGCATTGATCAGCAGCGCCATGAGGTACACACCGAGCAGCGTCAGCGCGTAGCCGACAATCAATCCCTTGACACCGGCGCCAACACCCACGCGCATCGTCCCCATGAGCGGAATGTGTATGCCCAGAAAGCTCATTTTGATGAAGCCGCACACGGCCGGTATGGCGGCGAGCACCAGGATGTAATTCAGGTAGAGCCCGGAGGTCGTCGCCGGCTCTTCGGCAATCATCGGCCATTCGCTTCTGGGTGCCGTCAGAATTGCCTTGACGCGTGCAAAGAGTTTGTTGAAATCCATGATGTTTACCCCCTGTGCCGGATTTCCGGAATCCGATTTCCCGATGCGATTGCGGTGTGTGGATCGCGAGCATACTCCAGTATATTCCCGGGAATCCAGCCCGGTCGGATAGCCACCTTCAAGATAACCGATCATCTATCGGGGCTTTCCGACCTAAATGCGACCAACCCAGCACCTGCCCCTATTGTCAAGGCAACGCTCCCGCAGCGGATCTGTATGCTAGGGTTAGTAGAGCACGTGTTAATTAAAGCCACTCCAATATCCTGACTTCGCCACCGAATGGGAGCCATGCAAATGAAAAACCATGCCCGTTACCTGCTCATCCTTGTCTCATGCCTTGCCGTTCATTCCGTTTTTGCCGAACCACGAATCATCGGGACCATCGAAGCTGAACTGGACGGCGAGCCGAAGACCTGGCGTCTACTCTACAGCGACGACGATGCATCGCATTCCGCCTTTTGGACCACGCACGGAGCGGGTCAGAACATGGCCATACTTGGTGGTTATGAGTCGCTTGACATCACTTTTGGAAAGGACGAATCAGGC
>JBAVKA010000206.1:0-1849 GCA_049688075.1 Gammaproteobacteria bacterium | reverse complement strand
GCGTCTGGGGATTGTCCCACCCGAGCTTCACATCGTTGACACCGGGTTTCGGTATCGCCAGGTTGCGGAAATTCACATCCCCTTTCAGATTCACATCCATCTTGGCCCGGTAGACCACACCCAGCAGGGTGCGGTCCGTGAACTGCCAGGTGAGCCCCGCGTACGGCTGGTAGCCCCAGTCGGTGGCATTGTCGAACCGCACGACGCCATCCGGTGTTCCCGGCCCCAGCAGCGCGGCCTGGTTGATGGCGATCTTCTGCTCGAATTGGGTATAGATGAACGATACACCGGCACCGACGGAGAACCGGTCGGTCAACTTGTAGCCGATGGCGGGTGAGAGGGCGACGGTGGCCAGTTCCGAGCGGATGGTCTGGTAGCGTCCGACAAAGTCATCGCCGTAGTTCACGCCGCCGCCCATGGGGGCGACCAGCGAAATGCCCAGCCGGGTGCGGTCGTTGAACTTGTTGACGTAAAAGAAACTCGGAATAACTGCCGTATTGCCGGCATTACCCCCGTCCGACCCCCCTGCCGTTGCCGTGGAGGAGTCGAACTCCACCTTGGGAATCACGGCCTGAATACCGGAGAATATCTGATCCCGCCCGAGACCGGTCATCCCGGCAGGGTTGGTCCATGCAGCGTCCGCGCCGAAGGTATTGGTCGGGTTGGCCACGCCACCAGTACCGAGGCTCGCCGGTGACCCGACCTCCGGGATATAAAACCCGGCGGCCGTGGCAGGCTGCGCGGACAGACAGGCAACGATCGATAACAAGAATCCACAGACCGTCTTGTTGTGAATGGCCTTCATATTCATGCCGCCGCTTCACCGCTGACAAAGTGTATCTCGCGCTGCGGGAACGGGATACCGATGCCTTCGGCGTCGAAACGGTTCTTGATGGTCTCGGTCATGTCGAATTTGACCGCCCAGTAATCCGCCGTTCTGGTCCACACCCGCACCACGAAATTGACGCTGCTGTCCGCCAGTTCCGCCACGGCCACCTGTGATGCCGGCTCGGCAAGTATGCGTTGATCTTTACTGATAATGTCATTCAGCACATTTTTGACCTGTGCAAGATCCGCATCGTAGGCGACCCCGACGGTCATATCCACGCGCCGCGTTTCCAGGGTGGAGTAATTTGGTAATGTTGTCCCCGGACAGCTTGGCATTGGGAACAATGATAATCTTGTTGTCCCCGGTTTTCAGCGTGGTGGTAAAGACCTGGATTTCCTCCACCACCCCCGCCACACCGGCGCCTTCAATAAAATCACCGACCTTGAAGGGCCGGAAGATGATCATCAGGAAGCCGGCGGCGAAATTTGCCAGCGAACCCTGCAGCGCCAGGCCGATCGCCAGACCGGCGGCGCCCAAAATGGCGATGAACGAGGTTGTCTGGATACCGAGCTGGCCGAGCGCCGCGATGACAACGAAGGCCAGCAGGGCGATATAGGCGATATTGCTCACAAAACCGGTGATGATCGGCTCGACCCTGGCTCTCTCCATGACACGCCGCACGACGCGGCGCACCAGCATCGCGATCCAGCGGCCGATGATGAAAATCGCCACGGCGGCGATAACCTTGAGGCCCCAGACGGTAACGATGTCCTGTACCTGCACCCAGATCTGGTTAACCTCATCCACACTGGTCGGGATGGCTTTCGTAACGTCCACCACTGTATTCTCGTCCATAAAAGTTGCCTCAGTTAATCCTTTATTGAAATGGCCTGTTACCCGCCGAATCACTCATAGCAATCCACTGACCCGTCCACCGTAAAAACAGGCCGTAAATGTCATGTGTCACCGGTAATGCAGGGAACGTCTGTCCCTGTCAGTTGCCCAATGCCTCTCGCGCCT
>JBAVKA010000205.1:0-3942 GCA_049688075.1 Gammaproteobacteria bacterium | reverse complement strand
CCTTTTATCTTTATCCTGAGTCTTATTGCTCCCGGGGTTTCGGCCGGGCCTGGGCATAGCGAACCAGGGGACCGATGCTGAGCCCCTGGACCACGATCGAGAAGGCGACCACGACATAGGTGACCGTCACGAGTGCATCGCGCACCTCGCCTGCCGGCAGCGACAGGGCCAGGGCGACGGAGATCCCGCCGCGCAGGCCACCCCAGGTAAGGATCGTGATGACCATCGGGCTGAAGCTGCGGGTACGCCGCATGAGACCGATCGGAATGCCCACCGACACCAGCCGGGCGAACAGCGCGATCAGGATCGCCAGGATGCCGGCGTACAGGTATTCCTCCCGGTAGGCCAGCAGCAGGACCTCCATGCCGATCAACACAAACAGCACCGCGTTGAGGATTTCGTCGATCAACTCCCAGAAAGTGTCCAGATGCTCGCGCGTCCGGTCGGACATGGCGAACGAACGCCCGTGGTTGCCGATGAGCAGACCTGCGACCACGATCGCAATGGGAGCGGACAGGTGCAGGACCTCGCCGAGTGCGTAGCCGCCCATGGTCAATGCCAGTGTGATCAGCACTTCCACGGAGTAGTCATCCACCTGCTTCAGCATCCAGTAGGCGAGTGCACCGATGGCGAGGCCGTAGACCACGCCGCCGACGGCCTCCTGCAGGAACAGCCAGAGGATGGATCCGGCGGAGACGTCGTGGCCGCCGGTGGCGACACTCAGAATCACCAGGAACACCACCACGGCGACACCGTCATTGAACAGTGACTCGCCGGTTATCTTGGTCTCGAGGCTTTTCGTGGCGCCGGCACTCTTGAGGATTCCGAGCACGGCAATCGGGTCGGTTGGCGAGATCAGGGCCCCGAACAGCAGGCAGTAGATGAAGGGAATATTCATGCCCAGGAACCCGAACCACCAGTACGACAGGTAACCGATGATGAAGGTTGCGCCCAGGACGCTGGCCGTGGCCAGGATCGCGATTGCCCAGCGCTGTTTGGCGAGATCCGCCAGGTTGATATGGATCGCCCCTGCAAACAACAGGAAACTCAACATGCCGTGCAGCAGGGTTTCATCGAAATCCACGGCATGCAGCAGTTGCCCGGCGTATTCCTTCACACCGTATGCGTACGGTCCCAGCAGGACGAGACCGAGTGAGGCGAGCAGGGCAATCAGCATCAGGCCGATGGCCGTCGGCAAGCGCAGGTAACGGTAGTTGAAGAAGCTGAACAGCGCCGCCAGCGAGATCAGGATGGCCATAATATGGAACAGGTTCATGTGCTGTGGGTCCTTGATGATGAGGACCTCAACACGCTGCCACTGTGCAGCGGATGAGATCATCGTTTCTCATTCTGATAGTATGCCCCATGCGATGGATTCAGGTGTGTTAGACGATGCTGCGACTTCGAGATCTGGGACCGGGCATTGTCATTGCGGCAACCGGACTGGGTGCGGGCGATCTGATCGCGGCTTCTGTCGCCGGCGCGAAGTATGGCATCGCCATTCTCTGGGCCGCCATCGTCGGCGCATTGCTGAAATTCACCCTCAACGAGGGTCTGGCGCGCTGGCAGCTGGCCACCGGCACCACGCTGCTGGAAGGCTGGGTCCGGCGGCTGCCGCGCTTCTGGTCGGTGTATTTCTTCGTCTACCTGCTGCTGTGGAGCTTCATTGTCGCCGGCGCGTTGATGTCGGCCACCGGCCTGGCGGTGCACGCACTGGTGCCCGCGATCAGCGTCGAGGCGGGCGGTGCCGTGCAGTCGCTCCTGGCCGCGTTGCTGGTGCTGTTCGGGCGTTACCGGCTGCTCGAAGCCATGATGAAGTTCTTTATCGCACTGATGTTCGCGGTGGTGCTCTATTGTGCCGTCGCGCTGCAGCCGGACTGGGGCAGTATCCTCGGCGCCATCGTGGCGCCCCGCTTTCCGGAGGGGTCTGTCTTCTTCCTGCTGGGCGTTATCGGCGGGGTGGGTGGCAGCGTGACCCTGCTCAGTTACGGCTACTGGATCCGCGAGCGCGGCTGGAGCGGGTCCGCACAGCTGCGCCAGGTACGGGTCGACCTGCTGCTTGCCTATGGACTGACCGGCTTGTTCGGTATCGCGATCATGATCATTTCGGCCGGCGTGTCGCCCGGGGTCCTGTCCGGCAGCGAGATGGTGCTGGCGGTGGCCACCCGCATGGGGGTGACGGTGGGCAATGCCGGCAAGTGGTGCTTTCTGATCGGGTTCTGGGGTGCGGTGTTCAGCTCGATGCTCGGTGTATGGCAGGGTGTTCCCTATCTGTTCGCCGACTTTGTGCACGAGTGGCGGAATACGGAGGGCGAGAAGGTCATCGATACGCGCTCGGCGGCTTATCGCATCTATCTGGCATTTCTCACCATTCCGCCCATGATCCTGTTATGGGCAGGAAAACCGGTCTGGGTCGTGCTGATCTATTCGGTGACCGGTGCGGCGTTCATGCCGCTGCTGGCGGGCCTGCTGCTTTACATGAACGGCATGCGCGACTGGCTGGGCCCGCTGCGCAACCGCTGGCCCGTCAACCTTGCCTTGCTGGCCGCGCTGGCCCTTTTTGCCGCGCTGTTCGTTCAGGAGTTGATCGAGGCGGTTGCGGTGTAGTCTGGCGGGAATCGATCAAAGTGACGGGAAGGCGATGAATACTGTTTTCAAGTACCTCCGATCACTGGGGGTGTGCCTGGGCTTTGTAACATACGCCTGTGTTACCCTGTCCTGGGTTGATGGTTACCGGCCAACCGGACCCGGAACAACGGAAGTCCATTCATGCTCACCTGTCGCGGGCCTGCGTGTGCCACTGGCGGGTAACGCGGCGATAATCATCGATGCGGCGCCACGCGACATTTATCCCGATCCCTATGTCCAGATCGATCTCGGGATACGTGTACTGCTCAGCGCCGACGCAGAGGCAAGACTCCTGTCTCCTGAACTTTGGCTGGAAAGCAGCGAGTGGCCGCAGCCGAGGAAACTGTCGGTAGTGCGTGTCGTGGAATGGGCGAGACACACGCGCGTGCTTCCGGTTGACGCGCTCCTCCATGGAACAGAAGATTCCGCGACCTATGGCTATGTCCTGGCATATACCACCGAAGGTCCCCGGGGGCGAACCTCAATCCCGGCTACCGCCGCTTTCCGTTTGCAATTACCCGATATCCTGGTGAACGGACAGCGCGTCAGGGTTGATGCCATTCAGTTCGAGCGTTACAGGGAAAAATGTTCGTTGTTCATTGTGATTGATTGGCGCTTGCCGGAATCGCCGGCGGGTTCATCTCTTATTCCTTGTTTTGTTGTTATTTGAATGCCGGAGGCAGCCATGAAGAAGATTAAAAATGAAAAGGAGTTGGTCAAGGAGGCAATTCTTGCGGGAGTGAAGTATGCCGAGGAACGGGGCGCGGCTATATTTGAGCCGACAGATGCCCAGAGCGAAAAGATCCTGTACATCTACCGGCTGCTGGTGCACGACAAACTGATCCAGGCCCTGCCCGAGGAGCAGGTCTCCCAGCAGAGTATGCGGCATAAACTCGCCCTCTGGTATGCAAAGCAACTGCCGAAAGGTCATCCGCTTTTATAGTCGCGGGGAGGATCGCTTCGACAGCGATCACCTTGTTCGCTGTTTGCCTTAACTCATTTCGGGTGCAGTCATGAAAATACTGGTACGTAATTTGTCCCGGGAAACGACGCAAGCGGAACTGCTGGCCCTGTTCAGGGCGTATGGTGAGGTACAGTACTGCAAGCTGGTGATGGACAGGGCGACAGGGAAATCCAAGGGCTTCGGTTTCGTTGAGATGCCCCGCGCAGGTGAAGCCAGGCTGGCTATCAAGGGGCTTAATGCCCGGGATGTCGGCGGCAGCAGGATTCGTGTCAAGAAGGCGGAAGATCGCGAGGAGGGCGCCGCCGGAAAGGGGCCGGAGGCAGCGGACTCGTGATTGCCTCCAGTTACCT
>JBAVKA010000204.1:0-3062 GCA_049688075.1 Gammaproteobacteria bacterium | reverse complement strand
GGCCGAGGCTGTGTGAAAACTCGAAATAATCGTAAAACAGGGGGTGCCAAAACCATTCCTCATATGCCGATCGTGGCTCTACGCGCTTCTGGTGAAGTCGAATTTTTGAGAGGTGTCCCGTAGCGCGAGTTTTCACACAGCCTGGGCCGACAACCGTCATGAGGCACCCTGCAGCCGCGTGGATTTCTGGAGTGTCGGGAATGTCTTGTTCTGGATACATCCCGGACCTTTCTACATCTCACCTGCAGGTTCTATGCAACGCTCGTCGTCTTTAGACGCGAATCATCGATCCCCTTCAACCCTCCCCCGCTGCTCATCCCACAGCAGCGGCGTCCCCGCCGCCAGGCCGAACAACGTCACCTCGGGCGGCAACGTCTCGTCGAGGATGGCAGCAATGATATCCGGCGCAAGCTTCGTGAGATTGACCATGCCGCTCACGTAGCTGTCGTCAACTCCCTTATGGCGGGCGATTTATCTACGGGAAGCTCACAGTTAGTTGAACGCGGCACTTTGAATCATCCAAGGGTGCTTCATCGGCGCGACACCAGCGATCATTGCGAATCCGCTTGCATCTTTTGCTGCTGCAGGACCTCCGCGGATACGCGCTTCAAGTTGAGATGTTCAAGACAAGAGACCTCAAGCGCAGACTTCACCGTCCCAATCTCCGCAGGCGGATGCGGTAATCAGGATCGCCCCCTACTTGTCTCAAAACAGTGGGTCGCAGGGAACCGTCCCACGCCGAATGGAGTAGTCATTCGTTGCATCGTCATCGGCCCAAAAGAACGTTCTCAAATTACCCCTGCACTCCGATCTCGGCGCCATTGCGATGCCTTCATTATTGATCTTGCCACAAGTGATATTGTCACACATTGAAACCGGCGGTTTGAAGGCCCGGCGGACGATGAATTGGCCGAACGTGTCCGACCCGGAAGTGGTATCTATCCCGAGAACAGTACTTTTGTTACCGCAGTCGTCGTCACAATAGGCCCAAAGTGCCCCCGATGCGTCTGAGGAATCAAAATCAAAGGAAAGATCTACGATTTTTTCTTGACCGCTATCGATCGTCGCGATACGTGCATATGTTGAGTCAGAATGATTCAGGGCGTAGGCATAGATCCTACCATCGGCTTCGAGGCCGACGAAGAACAGGCCGGTACCATGCGCAGGATAATTGGCAGGATCGTACGCCGCATCTCTCTTCTCGTCTCTAAAATGGTTTCCCACCAGGTAGCAATCGGGCACCCAGGCGATCGCTTCGAGTCCCTTATTGTTTTCAACAACCGTTGGAAGATCGCTTGTGAGATTCCATTCATGAGTGGCATTCAGCTTGTCACCTTCAGCGTTGGTATCATAGCGCAATACACTGAAACGATTTGATCCACCGTCGTCGTCGCGTTCAGTCGAAACGTAAATGGCACTCGAAGACGGCTCGGCCATAGTCACCCCTTCTGCGTCGGGTTTGCCTGTCCCATTCGGATACCGCAAGGTCTTGCCGTCGCACCAGTCGCCGGTCGCGCTCATTACGTAAATGCTACCATTCCAAACAAGCTTGTAGAGCGTGGGCGGTTCGTTCTGAACACCCCAGAGAACCGCGCCCTGCGCATGTGTTGCTGGCTGAAAGTAGAGCCCACTCAAATTGCGTTTCTTAAAGGTGTACTGGGCGTCAGCCGTTACTACGGCGGTGTTGGTTGGCCAGGGTTCATAGGTGGCATCGGTAGCTGAAAGTGCACTGGTCAAACCCAAAGCACAGGCTCCAAGGAAGGTCGAGACCCACGCCGAAAGGAGGGAGAAGTTTCTTTTCATGACTCTTCGTGTATCACGGGGAAAGAGTGGCTACCTCGTTCATTTGGCCAGTTCCTTCCGCACCCAGCAGAAATTATCAGTATAGAGTGTCCAACGTGGACGTGCACTGGCCGCACATCTTTGGAGCGTGTTGTAGTTTGTTAACCACGCCGTAATCCAGCCGACCGACCAGCGGTCAATTTATCACGAGCACGGGCTTTTGACCGCCTCCGGGCGGCCACACGCGTTGCGCGACGAATAGCTACAACAATTCCTCTTCACTCGAAAATCGTGACGCTACGACCTTATGGTGGAATCCGATTTTCGCGAGATGTTCTATAGCCCAGGTTTCCACGTGGACTGGGGATTTCAATCATTAAGATCGGAACGGCCAAAGAGGTCATGCCTGATCCTTGTTTGATTCTAGCCTCCCCCACTGCTCCTCCCACAGCAACGGCGTCCCCGCCGCCAGCTCGAACAGCGTCACCTCCGGCGGCAGCGTCTCGTCAAGGATCGCGGCGACGATATCGGGCGCAAGTGTGGTCAGGTTAACCATGCGGCTCACGTAGCTGTCCTTGAAACCCTTTCGTAGGGCAGTCTCCTTAGCGATTGCCTCACCATTGCAAATTGGTTCATTGACGCGGGGCCTATGGTTATGGACTATGAGCCATGAAAGACCGCGTCATTACCGGCGCGGGTGCACCGGGGCGATCGAAATCGGCAAGGATTCAGTCACCATGTGTTCCAGCAAACCCAAGACGCTGATCGCCTGGTCCAGCGGTAAGGACAGCGCCTGGGCGCTGCATGTGGCGCGCGAAAGCGGCAACTATGACATCGTCGGCGCGCTCACCACGGTCACCGACTCTTTCTCGCGGGTGAGCATGCATGGCGTGCGCGAGGAATTGCTGCATGCCCAGATCGAATCGGCCGGACTGGGGCCGATCATTGTGCGCATTCCCTACCCGTGCTCGAATGAGATCTACGAACGCGAAATGGCGGCGGCGCTGCAGGCGGCGAAAATCAGCGGCATCACCCAGATCATCTTTGGCGATCTTTATCTGGAAGATATCCGCGCCTATCGTGAGGAAAAGCTCAAAGGAACAGGCATCACGCCGGTATTTCCGATCTGGCTGCAGCCGACCGCCGAACTGGCGCGCGAGATGATCGCCGCCGGCGTCGAGGCGCATCTCGCCGTCGTCGATCGAAAGATACTGCCGGCGTCGTTTGCCGGCCGCCGCTTCGAGGCGGGCTTGCTCAATGATCTTCCGGCCGGCACCGAC
>JBAVKA010000203.1:0-2315 GCA_049688075.1 Gammaproteobacteria bacterium | reverse complement strand
TGATGGTTTTCCAGTTCGCGGTGTCGATGATGCTGACCACGCCCTCCTTGAGATTGGGCGTGGCCAGCACGGTGGTGCCGTTCCGGGGCCAGGTGATGCCGGAGCCGAGGTGCGGCAGACCCGGCAGGTCCACGTCGGCGATCTTGCGCCCGACGATGAGGTTGATCACCTGCCCCTTGTTGCCGTCGCGCGAGGCGCCGATCAGGTGTTCGTAGGACTGGTCGAAGAAGAAATCATCGAGGTAGTCATCGAGCTTGATGCGCCGCACGGGAAAGCGGCCCGGCTCGGCCAGCCCCTCGCCCAGTCGGTAATCGTGCACCAGTCCGGCGTAGACGGGCGGCGGTTGGTCGGTGTAGCTGATCTCCCAGAGTTCCTTGATATCCTTCAGCGCGACGATGAAACTCTGGCGCGGTGGCGCGGTGTAGACGGCGCTTACCCGCGAGGCCTTGCCGAAATGGTCCGTGGTCGGAATTATCTTGATCAGGCTCAGGTCGCGCGCGTCCAGCAGCACCAGGTCCTGCGGCAGGTAGTTGCCGACCAGGACGTAACGGTCATCGGCCGAGACCGCCGCATTGCGGGTGTTGATGCCGGCGCGCACCTCGGCCACGGTTTCCAGGCGGTACATGTCGAACTTGCTGATCCAGCCGTCGCGCGAGGCGAAATACACGAAGCGCCCGTTGGATGAAAACTTCGGCCCGCCATGCAGTGCGTAGCGCGACGTGAAGCGAAAGATCGGCTCCAGTTTGTCGCCATCAAGTACGGTGACGTGATGATCGCCGGCTTCGACTACCAGAAACAGGTTCAGGGGATCGGCGTCGTAGACCGGTTTGACCGTGATGGCGTCTCCCTCGAGTGCCCCGGGTTTATACACTACCCGGCTTGCGTTGATCTGCGCCTCGCCCCAGACCGGCGGAGTCGCGGGCGCGGTGTAGATATACTCGACCAGCGCCGCGATCTCCTCCGGCTTCAGGGTCTCCCTGAAGGCCGGCATTTGGGTGGCGGCCCGTCCCGCGGAGATGAGTTCGGCCGCCGTGCCCTTCGGTGTGCGCTGCAGGTTCTCGGGCAGCAAGGCAGGCCCCATGGCCCCCAGCCGGTCCGTTCCGTGGCAGCGCGCGCAGTGTTCTCCGAACAGCGCGGCGGTGTCGGGCGCCGCGCTGGTAACCGGGCAGTTCATGGACAAACACAGCGCAAGGAACAACGCGCGTGCTATCGAAATTATTTTGAGCATCTCTCCTGTACTGTCAACTCCCTCTCCCACCGGAAGGAGTCGCGAAACGTGTTCGTAATCCCGCAGGGCGTGCCGTGTACACCGTAGTTCGCGTATACCCATAAAGAAACAAACTCACCGCAAAGGCGCAAGGAACGCAAAGTATTTTATTGTTTTCATTACAGGATTCTCTGCGTTCTTTGCGTCTCTGCGGTGAAAACGATGTTTGTGAATAAACACAAATTATCATTCGCCAGAATGGTGCGCACGTCGCACCCTACGGATAAATCCACCTATGCCTCGGTGGTTATGCGAACCCCAGTTATCCGGCATGGCGTATGGTGTGGATCGCAAGCCCGGCGGGTTCCGGGCGGTCAGCGACGTAGTCCGCCGCGCGGATGCCGAGTTCCTCGTCATCGAGATAGCAGGCGGGGTCTTCCCACCATGGATCGCCGGTCAGCTGGAAGGCGCGCACCCGGGTGTTGCCGCCGCAGATATCACGGAAGCCGCAGACGCGGCAGCGGCCCTTCAGCGGCCGCGGGCGTGTCTTCAGTCCGGCCATGAGCGGATCGCTCGTGTCCATCCAGATTTCCGAGAACGGGCGTTCCTTCACGTTGCCGAGGTTGTAGTTCCACCAGAAGGTATCGGGATGCACGTTGCCGAGGTTGTCGATATTGGCGATGTTGACCCCGGAGGCATTGCCGCCCCATCGCTGCAGCTGCGCGCGCAACGCCTCGTAGCGCTCCGGTAGGCGGCGCTGCACCCACTGCAGCAGATAAACGCCGTCGGCGTCGTTGTTGCCGGTGACGAACTCGCGCCGGCGTCCGGCCTGCGCGTCCGCCCAGCAGGTCTCGAACAGCAGGTCCATGATGCGGCGCGTGGCCTGGTGCACGACGTCGGAACGGCGGTTGCGGTTGCCGCGCCCGCCGTAGTTCAGATGCGACACATAGAGTTTGTCGACGTGTTCCTCTTCCATGAGTTTGAGGATCTGCGGCAGTTCATGGGCGTTGTCCCGGGTCGGGGTGAAGCGCATGCCGACCTTGATGCCGGCCTGGTGACAGAGGCGGATGGCGTGCAGCGAAGCGTCGAAGGCGCCCGCTTTCCGGCG
>JBAVKA010000202.1:0-8791 GCA_049688075.1 Gammaproteobacteria bacterium | reverse complement strand
AGGTACGACAGGAGATGTGTAGGGTTGTGGTGTGGTGAGGTGAAAGATTTCGGGATTACTTCCAAGGCAAGTCGACCCCTTCTTTCATGCGATAACGCAAGACATTGTTCCGGAATCAACAAGAGAGGAAGAATAGATGACAAGAATGGGCCCGTTAGTTCTGCAAGGCGTTACGCTTTTGTCGTTGCTTTGGTGCATGTCTAGTCATGCAGATAGCAACAGTGTGCTTGTCGTGACGATCAAACCTCAGCAAGCAATCGATGAAGGAGCTCGTTGGAGAGTTGATGCATGTACATGGTATCCCAGTGGTCATCGCCTGAAAGGGTTAGATGACGGCGATCACAAGCTGGAGGTGGTTGACCTCAGGAAGCAGAATCCAGATTCGCCTTGTCAGGTCCCAGATCCGTATGTGGTATTTATCCGACCCGGGAAGCCTCACTCAATCGAGATGGAGTATATGTGTAGTCAGTAATGCTACTTGTGGTCTCTAGTTATCTGAAATAATAGTATCACGCGCATGCAAATCGGGAGAGCGCTGGCTGATTATTTTTGTCGTCGCATCCGACAGGGCTATAGCACGAGTTGTAAGTTAGCGAAATCGCGTGTGGGAGCCACTCGGGACTTGCATCTCGGGAGATCTAGCACGTGAGCATAAAAGTGACACGGCGTCATTGATGGCCATGCGGTAGCATCGATTTCGCTATCTGGCTGATAGTTGATAACCAGTAACGCTGCATCAGCGGTGGTTTCAGTGACCGGAGGTTGGTAACTATTGTCTGTTCCTGTACCTACAATATGATTAAATCAACCATCTGTATAACACACATCATTGACACAAGAACGTTCTGCTTAACTGCCTCCACGTGAGTTTGGTTAATACTATAGTTGCCTTCTCTGCTACGGACTTCATCTCAAGATGAGTGTAGCGAGCACTTGTATTAAGACTCAAATGACCAATACACCGAAATGTATTGTTGAGAGCTGATTCGGTTCCAATTTCAAATGAACTGAGTTTCCGAACACTACACATTGGGTAATTTGGTGAACATCGACACCACCATGTGGGATACCCTAAGGCGACCGGACACGGGTACAGGAGTTCATTGTGGTGACCGTTTCTACCCACTGATACCATTCCTCTACCGTGAGGTGGTGACATTCAGGTCGGGACTTCGGTAAACTACTGTCTCTATGAGATATTGCGGGTGTAGTTCAATGGTAGAACTGTAGCTTCCCAAGCTACTAACGTGGGTTCGATTCCCATCACCCGCTCCACTTCTGACTGACTGATTCCAGGCATAGACCACCCGTTTGACCGCAGACCTGCGACTTCGCTTGTGCCGGGATGCAATTATTCCTACTGTAGCTACCAGGCAGTGCAAACGATAAACCGCCAAAGGGGCTCGTCTGAATGAATACATCCGTTTCCGCGATCAAGGACAGGGCATTTCTCAACCGGACAGTCGAGGCGACGGTACGCCTCGGCCTGATCGCCGTCCTCGTGCTGTACTGTTTCCAGATCGTGCGGCCGTTTCTCGTACCGGTCGTGTGGGGCGTTATCATCGCCGTGGCGCTGCATCCCAATTACCTGTGGCTGCAGCGGGTCCTGGGCGAGCGGCGCACCCTGGCGGCCGTGCTGTTTGTGGTGCTTGCACTGGTGCTTCTGGTCGCGCCTACTTTCCTGCTGTCTGACACCCTGGTCACGGGCGTGACGCAGCTGGCCAGATCGCTGTCGGAAGGCAAGCTGATCATCCCGATGCCGCCGGAGAGCGTCGCCGGCTGGCCGCTGATCGGCCCGCCGCTGGACAAGTTCTGGCGTCTGGCCTCGGCCAATCTCGGCGGCGCGCTGGTTGAGCTCGGACCCCAGCTCAAGGTGCTCGGCAAATGGCTGCTGAGCGCCGCCGCCGGTGCCGGACTCGGAATCCTGCAGTTCATTCTGGCGATCGTCATTGCCGGCGTGATCCTCCGCCACGGAGAGTCCGGCAAGCGTGTCAGCTATGCCATCGCCCGGCGTCTTGCCGAGGAACACGGCGCCGGTTTCATCGATCTCGCGCGCGCGACCATTCGCAGCGTTTCTCGCGGCATCCTTGGCGTCGCCCTGTTGCAGTCGATACTCGCCGGCCTGGGCTTTCTCGCCGCGGGCGTGCCGGCGGCGGGTCTGTGGGCCTTTCTGTGTCTGCTGCTGTCAGTGATCCAGATTGGCATCTTCCCCATCACCGTTCCGGCGATTATCTATGTGTTCGCTACCGGTGATACCACGACGGCGGTGATCTTCCTGATCTGGAACCTGATAGTCGGCTCGCTGGACAATGTCCTCAAACCCCTGCTGCTGGGCCGCGGCGTCAACGTACCGATGGCGGTAATCTTCGTCGGCGCCATCGGCGGATTTCTCGCCTCGGGCATCATCGGCCTGTTCATCGGCTCGGTCATCCTGGTGCTCGGCTACGAGCTGCTGCTCGACTGGCTGGAACTCGATGCCGGAGCAGCATCCGGGGAGAGCGCGATGACCGTCGACATTGCACCACCGGATGAGGAAATGGACGGCGGCTGACCACCGGCCGCCGCGGGACCTGCCGTCATCCGGCCGGCACCAGGTTGTCGCTGAATTGCCGGCTGGATTCCGCCCAGGTGTGTTTAAGCGCCTCCGCGCGGCAGCGCCCGCGATCGAGTTTCAGGGCGGCGAGCGCCGCTGCGCGCAGATCCTCGTCCAGGATGCCGGTAACGCCGTGACTGACGACGTCGACCGGTCCGGTGACCGGATACGCGGCAACGGGTACCCCGCACGCCATCGCTTCCAGTATGACCAGTCCGAAGGTATCGGTGCGGCTCGGAAATACGAACACATCGGCGGCGGCAAGATGACGGACGAGATCTTTCCCGAATTTGTAACCCGGAAAGAGCGTCTTCGGGTACCGCTCGCGAAGCTCCCTGAGGGCAGGGCCGTCGCCGATGACGCATTTCGTGCCCGGCAGATCCAGCGACAGAAACGCCTCGAGGTTTTTTTCGACCGCGACCCGGCCGGTATAGGTGAACAGGGGCCGCGCGACGTCGAGTCGTGCGCGTTCCTCGGGGGAGAACAGCGCCGTGTCGACGCCGCGTGTCCAGCGCACGATATTGCGGAACTGCCAGTGTTTCAGCACCTCTTCCTGGCCGGAGGTGGCGACCATGGTTCGTGCGGCCGCGTTATGGAAGCGGCGCATGAAGGCATAGGAGACGGCGAGCGGTACCGGCAGGCGTTTGCGGATGTATTCCGGAAATTGCGTGTGATAGGAACTGGTGAAGGCGAGTCCCCTGCGCAGGCAAAACGCGCGGGCGGCCAGTCCCAGCGGCCCCTCGGTGGCAATGTGGATGTGGTCGGGCCGGAGTTTATCGAGCCGGGCATGCAGTTTGGGAGACGGCCGCAGGGCAAGCCGGATCTCCGGGTAGCTTGGACAGGGCAGGGTGGTGTAGTCCTGCGGCGTCAGCATGGTGACCTGGTAACCGAGTTCCGTCAGCGCGGCGCGCGTCTGCATCAGCGTGTTGACGACACCGTTGACCTGCGGCCACCAGGCATCGGTTACGACGGCCAGGGTCTTGTGATTCATTCGGCAATCCATCCATTGGCGGGAGCAGACGCTCCTGGAGAGATTCTCCTGCAGTGATGTTGCAGTTTGATGACACTGGCAGGCCACAGGGCTCAGGTTCGCGCATGGCCGCCATTTTGCCCACTCATGCCGTATTTCCATCAGGCGCTTAACAGAAACCTAAAGACGGGCTAATCAAAGCGTTGCATTTCGGCGGCATGGTTGATGGCGTGGTAATCATGCGATCTGCAGCCTATGCCGACTACCGCATACGGTGATAAGCCGGAAACCGTCGCGCAGCGATTTGCGGATCTTGATACCGCGATCTGCGCCGTCTTCAACGGCATCAGCCGCTCCCCCCGGTTATGTTCGCTGTTCCGCATCACAAGCCGGCTTGGGGATGGAATATTCTGGTATGCCCTCATGGCGGTATTGCCGGTTGTTGCGGGGCTGCACGGACTGCTCGCCGCCGCACACATGGCGGCGGCATCACTGGCGGGCCTGGGAGTTTACACCCTGCTCAAGTCGCGCATCGGCCGGGAGCGCCCGTATGCGATGCACGCAGAACGCATCTCCTGCGCGATGCCGCCGCTTGACCGCTACAGCTTCCCTTCCGGTCATACCCTGCACGCCGTGTGTTTCAGCAGCATTGCCTGCGTTTACCTGCCGGTGCTTGCCTGGGTACTGGTGCCGTTCGCCCTGCTGGTGGCGCTCTCGCGCATGGTCCTGGGACTGCATTACCCGACCGACATACTGGCCGGAGCGCTCATCGGCGGTGGCATGGCGGTGCTGAGTTTTGCCATTATTGCGCCGCCCTGGGAGCCTGCAGGACTTGGGTAATCGTAGCGAGCATGATGGGAGGGCGAGAACAGATTTACGTGATTTCGAGGCGCATACTACGCAACGAGAAATCGGGGGAATATGGGCCGCGCTCCCACCGGCGCGGCAGATCAATCCCGAGTCCGACAGACTCCTAGCCAAAGAGGCGATCGTAGCCGATCAGTCCCCAGGTGATCCCTGCCAGCCAGAGGCTGATGAAGACAGCTGCGGATCCCAGATCCTTGGCACGTGCGGAAAGCCGGTGTTTATCATCGCTGATGCGGTCGATGGCCGCCTCGACTGCGGAGTTCAGGAGTTCGGTTATGAGCACGATCAGACAGCTGCCGAGGAGCATGAGGCGTTCGACGGTGCTGCCTCCGAGCCAGAAGGCGGCGGGTGTCAGGATCACCGAGAGCAAGACCTCCTGGCGGAAGGCGGCCTCGTGTTTCCAGGCCGCGCGTATGCCGGCGAGTGAATAGAGGGTGGCGTGCCAGATACGCCCGATACCTTTCTGGTTATGGTTGGCCATGGCCTCTCCCTGTTGTTGCAGAGGCGCAGTGCGACTGGTCCGTACAACCAGTCGTCGTGCGCAGGATGCTTTATAACCGCATGCCACGCAGTCTGTCCATGGAGACCGCGGCGATTTCATCATTCTGTCATATAGCGCTGTTAACATGAGAAGATGACAATGACCCGCATCTGCGTCTATGGATGAGATCAGGTATCACCGGGCCATCTGGCTCTCGGACATCCATCTCGGGACGCGGGGTTGCAAGGCCGAGTTCCTTCTCGATTTTCTCAGATCCAACGATTCCGACGTCCTTTACCTGGTCGGCGACATCATCGACGGCTGGGCACTGAAGCGCTCCTGGTACTGGGACCAGCATCACAACGACGTGATCCAGAAACTGCTGCGCAAGGTGCGCAAGGGCACGCAGGTCTATTACATTCCGGGTAATCACGATGAGTTCGCCCGCGATTATGTCGACACCATGTTCGGAGGCGTCACCGTCAAATCGCATGCAATTCACGAAATGCTGGACGGGCGCCGGCTGCTGGTCATGCATGGCGACGAGTTTGACGGCATCATCCGCTATGCCCGGTGGCTGGCGGTGCTCGGCGACATGTCCTACCGGCTCGCGCTGTCGCTCAACCACTGGTTCAACACCCTGCGCCGCCGTCTGGGATATCCCTACTGGTCCCTGTCCGCCTACCTGAAGCACAAGGTCAAGAATGCCGTGAAGTATATCGACGATTTCGAGGCCGTCGTCGCCAGGGAAGCCGCGTCGCGCAAGCTCGACGGTGTCGTCTGCGGCCATATCCACAAGGCGGAAATCAGGAACATCGACGGAATGCTGTACTGCAATGACGGTGACTGGGTGGAGAGTTGCACTGCGCTGGTGGAAACCCTCGAGGGAGAGCTGGAGATCGTGCGCTGGACGGATATCCAGACGACGGTGGTGCGTCTCGAACTGGCGCGCAAGTCGGCGAGCGCCGCGTGATCACCATAAACGTATCATTGGCCACGGGTCGCTTCCGGCATCCTGCCTGCCGCGACACATGTACCTCCCTGTACATCGAAGCACACGGAGATACATGGAAAGAAAACAGTAAGATTTCAGTCTTCCCCGCGGGTTCTGTGGCCATGCCTGAATCGTGCTTGTCCATGAACGCCATGTTTGATGCAGAGACGCAAAGTACGCAGAGTCGTGTGATTGGTTTCATTCAATAACTTCTCTGCGAACTTTGCGTCTCTGCGGTGAGTTTATTGTTTAGGGATGGACACCAGGTAAATGCCAACAGGGTCCGGGCGCATGAACATCCTGATGATCTCGGATGTGTACTTTCCGAGGGTAAACGGCGTGTCGACTTCCATTGCGACCTTTCGCGGGAGTCTCGCCGCGCTGGGTCACTCCTGCATGTTGATCGCGCCGGACTATCTGACGGCGGCTGACGACGATGCCGGCGTCGTGAGAATTCCCTCGCGTTATCTGTTTCTGGATCCGGAGGACCGGATCATGAAGGCGGGGGAAATCCTGTCGCAGGAGAATCAACTCAGAAACCGCCGTTTTGATCTGCTGCATATCCAGACGCCTTTCATCGCCCACCACGTCGGGGTAAAGCTGGCCCGGCGACTCGATATTCCGTCTGTCGAAACCTATCACACCTATTTCGAGGAGTACCTGTATCACTACATTCCGTTCCTGCCCAAGCTGTTCATGAAGTCCATGGCGAGGGCGCTGACCCGGCGACAGTGCAATAAGATGGACGCCGTGGTGGTGCCGTCACGTGCGATGCGCGAGGTCATGGATGACTACGGGGTGCGGTCGCCGGTCAGCGTGATACCCACAGGCATCGAACCCGGGGATCTGCCCCCCGGTTCCCGGGAACGTTTCTGCTCGAGCCATGGCATCGATGCGTCCAGGCCGATGCTGGTACATATCGGGCGGGTAGCGCATGAAAAAAATATCGCGTTTCTGCTCGACGTACTCCACGCGGTCCGTCGGGTCGTCCCCGACGTCCTGCTGGTCATTGCGGGTGAGGGACCGGCGCTGGCACACCTGCGTCGCAAGGCGCTCGCGCTCCGTCTGGAAAGGAATATCCGCTTCCTCGGCTACCTGAAGCGCGGTCCGGCGCTGTCGGACTGCTATTGCGCCGGCGATGTCTTCATCTTCGCCTCGGCGACGGAGACCCAGGGACTGGTGCTGCTGGAGGCGATGACGCTCGGAGTGCCCGTGGTATCCACCGCGGTGATGGGCACGCGGGACATCCTGGCGGCGGGCAAGGGTGCGCTGGTGGCAGGGGAAACGGTGACTGATTTTGCTGACAAGGTCGTCCGGCTGCTGGGCGATCCGCGACTGCGCGAACGCCTCGGCCGCGAGGCGCGGGACTACGCCGCCGAGTGGTCGGCGGAGGTTATGGCGCGCCGGCTGGTGGAGTTTTACCGGAAAGTGATTGCATCCCGCTGCCACAGCAGCGACATGATCGTCAGGACAGACTGCTAGGAACCTGCTTCGTCGTCAGCTGTCGGGTATCTCGCAGACCATCAACGTGAGACGGAGAATGGCATAGGCATGGCCGCCGAGGAATCGCTGAGCGACATGCAGTCCGATACCGGGGACGGCGCCCGCAAGGGGGACCTGGCCCTGCTCACCGTGGTTGTCATGGGCTTTGGCGAGTGTTCCGCTACCGACCCGGACTGTCGCTAGTTAAAACGGGTCAGTAGCGAATGGCATTTACTAACACCCTGAGACGTGTCCATCGGTACCTCAACAAGTAATCGGGGCAGATTTTTTTCAGGAAAATCTATCTGTCCTGATTTTCACTACGGTACGTGCGATACCAGTGTCTCTGGGCCTTGCGTAAATCGTCTGCATAGCCCGTCAATTCGGGGATCTCCGCCATTTGGGCGTAAGTGAGATAACAATATCTCTTCCATAGTTCGGGCGGAATTAACGAGGCGATCCATTCGGCAATGTCGCTCTGCGTCAGTTCGTTGTTGCTCATGGAGTTTTTCTCCGGGTTTCAGCTACGGGTCTCGGGCGCTGGCTGTCTTCAACGAAGAGAACAATAAATCCCGCATGCTCGAGCGAGGTATCCAGCAGGGCGTCCTCGGTGGAGCGTACCTGTGAGGCCAGCTCGGTGCGTATCTCATCCCCGATCAGGGAGGCCGGGCGTCCCTGACGCAGCCCCTCAAGGGCCTGCTTCAGGTTGAAGCGCAGAAACTGCACCGCACGAGTTTCCGTCAGCAGATCATCCAGTCGATCTCCAGGCTTGAGTTGCCTGCCGTAAGCAAAGCTCATGGCGTCGAAAATCAGCTGTTCTCCGCCGGCCTTGAGCCAGGCCATGTGTCCGATGTTTTCCTCGGCCGCCCACTTGAGCAATTTGATGGCGGTCTTGCGCGGCACGAACCGGCGCAGGCGCTTGCGGGCGCGGTTCCAGTCGATCAGAAACACCAGACGCGAGCCGAGATGGTCCAGATATGCGCGCAGCCGGGCGTTGCCCGGCGCTGTGTAGTTACCCACACAGAGGTGATAAACGCCGTCCTGCATCCCCGCGTCCATGCGCGAGCGCGTGTCCTGCCAGTCGACGTCGTATTCCTCGAACAGACTCTGGAAAAAAAGCAGACGCGGCAGATGAACGTCGGTATAGGTCACGGTCACGGTCCGGCCGGTGACATGAATGACCAGCACATGGGCGTCTGTCGTGCCGATGTCGTTTTGCAGCACCAGCTTGTCGGCCACCCGCGTCGCGGTGGCGGAAAATCCTGGATGGTCGAACTTGAGCGGCGCCGTGCGGTTGACGCCGGCCATGAAGGCGGCGATCAGGGACCGATCCGCATCGTGGATGCCGTAGGCGTGGCAGCCGTCTATGGTTTCGCCGGCCAGGCTTGCCTGCAGCGCATTCAG
>JBAVKA010000201.1:0-1929 GCA_049688075.1 Gammaproteobacteria bacterium | reverse complement strand
GCTCCTCGATGCGCACCAGATAGCGATCGTAGCAATCGCCGGTCGCACCTACCGGGATATCGAAATCCAGGCGATCATAGACCTCGTAGGGTTGCTTCTTGCGCAGGTCCCACTCGATGCCGGAGCCGCGCAGCATGGGGCCGGTAAAGCCGAGCTGCAGGGCGCGCTCCGGCGACACCACGCCGATGCCGACGGTGCGCTGTTTCCAGATGCGGTTGTCGGTCAGCAGGGTTTCGTAGTCATCCACGCAACGCGGGAAACGGTTGGTGAAAGACTCGATGAAATCGAGCAACGAGCCCTGGCGGTTTGCGTTCCTGCGTTCCACCTCCGTCTGGCTGTGCCATTTCGATGCCGTGTATCGGGGCATGGATTCCGGCAGGTCGCGATAAACGCCGCCGGGGCGGTAGTAGGTCGCGTGCATGCGCGTGCCCGAGACCGCCTCGTAGCAGTCCATCAGGTCCTCGCGCTCGCGGAAGGTGTAGAGAAACACCGTCATGGCGCCGATATCGAGCCCGTGCGCACCAAGCCACAGCAGGTGGTTCAGGATGCGGGTAATCTCGTCGAACATGACGCGGATGTACTGGGCGCGCAGCGGAGGTGTGACCCCCAGCAGCTTTTCCATGGCGAGCACGTAGCCGTGCTCGTTGCACATCATGGAGACGTAGTCGAGGCGGTCCATGTAACCGATGCTCTGGTTCCAGGGCTTGCTCTCGGCGAGTTTCTCCGTGCCGCGATGCAGCAGGCCGATGTGCGGGTCGGCGCGTTCGATGACCTCGCCGTCCATCTCCAGCACCAGGCGCAGCACGCCGTGGGCCGCCGGATGCTGTGGGCCGAAGTTGAGGGTGTAGTTGCGAATCTCGGGCATGACTTATTCCGCCGCCTCGGTAGCCTGCGGCGCTTCGGGCGCCGCGGCGCGGATCACCTTGGGCACGAGCACGCGCGGCTCGATACTGACCGGCTGATAGACGACGCGCTTTTTCTCGGCGTCGTAGATGACCTCCACATTGCCGCTCAGCGGGAAGTCCTTGCGGAACGGATGGCCGATGAAGCCATAATCGGTCAGCAGGCGGCGCAGGTCCGGGTGACCGTCGAACAGGATGCCGAACAGGTCGAACGCCTCGCGCTCGTACCAGTCGGCGCAGCTCCAGACCGTGATCACGGAAGGCAGCACTGGCAGCGCATCCTCGGCGGCATACACACGCAGGCGCAGGCGACGGTTCTGTGACAGGGACAGCAGGTGATAGACCACGGCGAAGCGTTGCGCCGCCCAGGGCTTTTCCACCACCAGATCTTCGGTGACCGCGGTGAGACGGCCTTCGGTTCTGGCCTCGACGCCGCGACTGAAACCGGTGCTCGTAGATGCCTCGGTGGTCCATTCATCCTTGCCGTAGCTGGCGTAGTCCACGCCGCACAGGTCGATCAGTATTTCAAAGGCGAATGTCGCCTCGTCACGCAGCACTGTGGCCACGGCAAGCAGGTTTTCGGGGTCCACCTCGACCGTAACTTCGTCCACCGCCACCGTCACGTTCTGCAGGCTGTCACCGAAGTGTTTGCTGAGTTGCTCTGCGAGCAGGCTGGGACTATCGGTCATGGACGCGGTCCTCAGCGGGCGATGGTATTGGTGCGGCGGATCTTGTTCTGCAGTTGCAGAATGCCGTACAGCAGGGCCTCGGCCGTGGGGGGACAGCCGGGCACGTAGATGTCGACCGGGACGATCCGGTCGCAGCCGCGCACCACCGAATAGGAATAATGGTAATAGCCGCCGCCATTGGCACAGGAACCCATGGAAATCACCCAGCGCGGTTCGGCCATCTGGTCGTAGACCTTGCGCAGCGCCGGCGCCATCTTGTTCACCAGCGTGCCCGCCACGATCATGACGTCCGACTGCCGCGGGCTGGGACGGAAAATGATGCCGAAGCGGTCCAGGTC
>JBAVKA010000200.1:0-8755 GCA_049688075.1 Gammaproteobacteria bacterium | reverse complement strand
GTTGGGCGCTATAGATCTAAGCACACCTCAATCTAACTGATAGGGTATCCGCTGGGTCTCGCCACTCCCCACACCGGAAGAACGCGGACTCCGGCCAACCTTGTATAAGCGCTATCAGCCGCTAGCCGAGCTCGTGATCGAGATGATGCAGGTCACCCAGGTGTTCGCGGTATTTAAACAGCGACTTAACGAGAAAGAACGCCCCGTTTTGAGAGACGGTGCAGTCTGGTCTTCTCACAGAAACAGGCTAGACTATTTTACTACGTCCATACTAACGCATTAGTGGGTGGGGACTTACCGGCAGCTAAAGGCGGTGGATGTGATGTACTGCGTTCAATTTTCTCAATTGCACAAGACGCTCACCCGAACATCGAAAAAATAACCGGGAGGGACATTAACATGAACAAGCTGACCATCATTAGTCTGGCAGCATCGACACTGCTAATTTCCGGTGCAGGACAGGCCGACAATGTGTTTCACAAGGCACCGTATGATTTTCTGTTCGGGAACCACATCGATACCCACCAGGAAAACAATCTGACGGTCAATAAGTACACGGGCGCACCCGAGAGTCTTTTTGGCAGGTTCTATATTATATTCACAGGAGATACTGATCCGGCATCGGGTCTGCCGATTGCGCGGCATCCACGTGGACTGGCGGATGACAATTCCTTTGATGAAAGGTGCGGGGTATCAGTTAAATGTGTCGTCGGCTGGGAGATGCGCGGCTTGCCGGGGGCGGCGAAGTTCGTGTCTCACAGCGGCGTCAACGGCGAGGATCATCCTATATGGCTGGTAAACCGTGCCGAGGAAGCGACTGCCCCACCGGGGATGGTGATTCCACAGGATGGCTATTACAGCCACTTCCACTGGATCACGATGGCGAGCACTGATCCGCGAGCGAGCACGGTCTCGGCAGAGTGCGATAAGAAAAACGCCGGTGAGCTGGAGACGACAGCGGTTGATGTAGTGTGTCAGGGCTGGTTCCTGCAGATCACCGCCAAACAGAAGTTCGCGTTCGATCATGGTGGTGAAATCATCCCGATCCGGAATGGAGCGGACATTCGCAGCCACCTGAACATAGTGACGAACTATCAATCACCCACCGTGGTTCCGATCACACCTACACGGTAATAACGGTATAGTAAGTCTGTGCAGGGCCGGCGTATAGCCGGCCGTGTACGGCTGGCGCAATCGGCGCACAGGAACCCCACATCAGCGGGGTTTTCTGTTTCCGGGAATGACTGGTTCTGGCCGACTTCCACCGTTTAACGGCAGGAATGCAGCGGGACTCTGACCTTCCCCGGATTACGCCGGGACAGCCTTGATAACCTGCGGGACAATCTCCCCCGTAGCGGCTGATATTTGCTTCGCAGAATCGATCCGCAGCTTTTCTGTCGGATCAACATTGGAGGCAACGTGTTCGGCAGTGCCGTGGGTGGATGCGGACAACCTGCCGGTGAGAGAAAGCTACTCCGCTTCGTTCCAACAAGGCCCTCGGTTCGAGGGCCCTCCTGTCCTTATGGGATGTACAGCCTCAGAGCGTGGGTGATAAGGGACCCTGGAGGGGCGCACCCAGGAGCGAGTTCATCCAGATACCCCCGTCGTAGCCATTTACTATGATGTCCATCCCGAGGATGGGACCATTCTGGGTGTGGAACTTGTAGTAACCCGGATAGGTCACTGGCGTTCCCAGGGTGTAGCCCAGGTTGTTGTTGGTCACGAACTCCTGGACGATGGTGGTTGCCTGCTCTGGCGTCACACTGAAGTTTTTCCCGAATTTGTTCTTCTTGTAAAGTCCCTTGCCGTAGCTCGCGTTCATCATCATGGAAAAGCCCATCGCCGGAGTCACCACACCGGTGAACTTGTCCGCCAATAGGTCGAAGGCTCTTGCGCCGTTGGTATCCACGAGTTCGGCCTTGTAGGCGGTATCATATTCCCAGATTTCCCCGACGCTGAGGGTACTGCTGGCGGAGGTGATGAAGGCCTGAAACGCTGTATTTGCCTGGTCTACAGTGACGATGGAATTGAGGGTAATTAAGTGTCCGCGGGAGATCAGGTTTCCCATCATCCCGGATACCATGACGCCAGCACCGTTAAGACCATAGCCCTTACCGCACCTCATATTACCACCCTTATGGCCACCGCCCGGAACGCCGCCTGTGCCCCAGCAACCTCCGCCACTCTGTTGGTCGCCGCCCATCCCCCCACCCATCTGGGCGAACGATGTGCTTACCGTGAGCAACCCAACGAACACCGCGAAAATCAGTTTCTTCATTGCCATACTCCTCTATCGAATCTGTGGACCTGAAAGCTAAGGCGAATCAGCAACTGCTGACGCTTTGGTGTAGCCCATTCTCAACGGCGGTGACACGTGTCACCACTCATACCAGCGATGCCAGTCCTGGGGCGCATCTCCTTCCACTCGGAAATTTCCGTCAGGGTGCACCGGCGCCGACCACCAACCCGTCACGCTCGAATTAGCGGATAATTCACCTAAGACAGTCCGTTTGCTGAGCTAGTTCCGCGAATTACACCTTGTTGCGCATGCGCCTCACAAGAAGCGGGGCGTCATTTGATGAAATTAAAATATAATCAGAGACGACTTTATTTGATCATGATCAATGTCGTCTAAAACAGCACAATAAAGGCCGTAGAAGTCGAAGAATGACGGAGTTCTTGACGGATTATGAAGGATTTCAAGAGCGTCGGCAGTGAATCAACCCACTGGGACTTTTTTGCGCGGCACAGAGACTGGTGTAGTGTAATGAATAGCCAGGACAGTAGCGGCGACTGGAAAACGCGTAAGACATTTCGGAGAAATGTTGTAGGTCAAGGACTACACGACTATGTCCAGACCTGGTTGTCACCAACAGCATCCGCAACAACATCAGCAAGCGTAACCGGGTGAATATTCCTTGGACCTCCCCTCAAATCAGAAATAACCAAGCAAGGCCACCGCCCACGAAGCCAACGAAAGCGATCACTATAATGAGCGGATCTGGCGTGGTTTCGCCTGACGCCAGCCCGTCAATCATCTGGGCGCTGCTCAGTCAACCGTAAAGCTCGAACTCACGGACGGTTCGATGCTATTCCTTCATCCGGATGGTACCGGGCGGATGGTGGATGCGCATGGCAAGCCGATGAGCATGGCCGACGGCGTGGAAATGCAACTCAAGGATGTCGGACAGTGATGATGAAGAACAAGCAGGTGTGGATCACCTATGGTCCGCCCGGCACAGGAAAAACCAGTCTGAAGACTGACTGAAACCACTTGCCTGCGCGCGCTGAACGTGTACAGACATTACGCGTAAATGACGCCAGTTGATGGAATAGACTGCGGGCAACCTATAGCAACAGGTTACCGCTCGGCGCCGACTCACGATTCATGAACTATGGCGTGTACGTCGCCAATGGTCCGGTGCTCGAAATCGGGAACGGTCAGATTCAGACGATCGAGGCCGATAAACAAACCCCCAATGCGGACGGCAAGTTCGTGATGGGCGGCCGGGTCGGAATCCTGCCCATCCCGATGCTCGAGGTCGGACTCTCCGGCGCTACCGGAAAAGTGGCCGGCGCCGATGACAACGATGTCCAGCTACAGTTCAGCTATGGATTCTGAGGAGAACAGGAAATGAAACGTGCACTATTACCGATTCTGTCTCATCTTTTGTTGATCACCGTGCCGGGCCTGGTGAATGCGCCGGAGGTGATGGCGCTCTCCGCCCAGGCGCGCCTCAGGCTTGAGCGGGTGCGGGAGCGATTGGGGGTGCAGGAAGACAGACACAGTAACTAAACCTTGACCTGTGCCCAAGGCATAGGTTGTAGGCTTGCCTCACATGCACTGACATCCACCCGATCCACGGCCACCTGATGCTTGTCATTCCGGTCGCGGAGGAGCACATCATCAGGTCAGTACGCCTGACGGGAATCAGATGACGATTGCCAGGCAATCCGGAAATATCCGGACAGGAAAATCCTGTGATGGGCGCGCTGATCCCGGAATTACCACCTGCCACCTCTGGACGTCGCCGCCTCAAGGCGGCAGCCACCACGCTGATCGGTGTGGATTGGCGGCTATTTCAACCCTCGTCATTCGGGTTGGCGGGGATGCGGTACTGTTCTGATTAAGGACATAAATAGTTACCTATACTGGTAGAGGAGAAATAGTGATGAATGCGATGACCATGGTGGCAGCGACTACCCTGTTGATGAGCTCCAGCCTTGCGCTGGCGGCCGGGGAAACGCAGGACCACGAGGCGCATCATCCGGAACCGGCAGACGCCACTGCCCAACAGATGCCGGCCGGGTCTGCTGGCGGTATGCCGATGATGCAGATGCACGAACAGATGCAGAAGATGCATGCACAGATGGAGGAGATTCGCCGCACCGAGGATCCGGACAAGCGTGATGAACTCATCCAGTCTCATATGGCGGACATGCAGGGCATGATGAAGATGATGCAGGACATGCACGGAGATAAACCCATGATGGGACCAGGGGGGATGATGGGGCAGGGTATGCGCATGCAAGGTGGAGGGATGACCGGTGGTCAACAAGGCGACAAGAGGGCGGCTTCTCAAGGTGGCATGACGGGCGAACAACAGCCCGGCATGATGGAAATGATGAATCGCCAGCAGATGATGGAACAACGAATGGACATGTTGCAGATGTTGATGGACCAGATGTTGCAGAACCAGGCGGCCATGGAGGAAACACGCACGATCCGGGATCGTCGCCACGATCACAGCAAGACGAAGTAAGGGACCAGGGGCAACCGACTACCTGCGGTAGCTGCCTCAATGGAGGGTGCACGAGATGCTGACCGTAACAGAACTCGCCAACCGAAGCGGCGCCACGCCCCACGCGGTGCGCTACTACACACGCATGGGGCTGTTACGGCCGGATCGCAACCCGGATAACGGCTACCATCTCTACAAACCCCGCGATGTCGACGGGCTGCGCTTCATACAACAGGCCAAGCGACTGGGTTACACACTCAACGAAATCAAGGTGATTGTGCACGATGCGGATAAGGGTCAGTCCCCCTGTCCACGGGTTCGCAAGATCCTGCAGCGACACATCGTTGAGAACCGGCGTCACCTGGAAGAACTCATGGCCCTGCAGACACGCATGGAGAAAGCCTTGCTCGATTGGGCGGACAAGCCCGATGGTGTTCCGGACGGACATTCGGTGTGCCACCTGATCGAATCATTTTCCTCCGAGGTAGACGAGGAATGAGCCAGCGGACACTGAATATTCTGGCCGAGTCGGAACATTAACCAGCAGCGAAGGTGAAGCCTTCTGGACGTCTTGATTATCGACACCAAAGGTTGCAGTCATTTTGAAAACCTGGCAAAGGAACTGGATGAACCTGGAGTTGAATACCGGGTGTTCTTTGCCGAAGACGAGCCGGAACTGGTGCAGAAATATGGTATCCGGCATTCACCAAATTTGATAGGAGTGTGCCCATGCTAGCCAAGACTCACCCTGACAAGACCCGATCTGCAGTGACTGATCCCGTCTGTGGCATGCAGGTCGCCGCTGACAGCGACCACCGGCACACCCATGAAGGAACTGAATATCTGTTTTGCAGCGCAGCATGCCACGACAAGTTCGTCGCGGCCCCGGGGAGGTATCTGTCTGCGGAGCCGAAGGAATCAGTAGTGGATGCTGGCGCAACAGATTACTGCCCGGACGATACCTGCGACATCGCCGCCGTAATTTACACCTGCCCCATGCACCCGGAAATCCGCCGGAACGGGCCGGGAGCGTGCCCCAAGTGCGGTATGTCGCTCGAACCGGTCTCCGGACCGGTAGCGGGTACCCGAACAGAATATACGTGTCCGATGCATCCGGAGATCGTGCAGGACCACCCGGGTAATTGCCCGAAATGCGTCATGACGCTGGAGCCCCGGACTGTTGAACCACAGGAAGAGACCAGTGAACTTGACGCGATGACGCGGCGTTTCCGGGTTAGCACCGTGCTGGCCCTGCCGGTCTTCGTGCTCGCCATGGTGGCGGATCTCGTACCTGCCTGGCTGCCCACCGATTTGTCCATGCGGGCGGTGCAGTGGATCGAGTTCGCACTGGCGACACCGGTGGTGCTATGGGGCGGCTGGCCGTTCTTCGTGCGCGGCTGGAAATCGGTCGTGACCTGGAATCTCAATATGTTCACCCTGATTGGTCTGGGCGTGGCGGTGGCCTGGACCTACAGTGTCGTGGCCCTGCTGCTGCCGCAGATCTTCCCCCCCGCCATGCAGCGCGAGGGCGGTACCGTGCCGGTTTATTTCGAGGCGGCCGCGGTCATCACCGCGCTGGTGCTGCTGGGGCAGGTCCTGGAACTGCGTGCCCGCAGCCACACCAATGCGGCCATCAAGCTTCTGCTGGGACTGGCGCCCAAAACCGCCCGGGTCGTGCGAGATGACGACAGCGAGGAAGACATCCCGCTACAGCAGGTCAAGCCGGGAGACCGGTTGCGCGTTCGTCCGGGAGAGAAGGTGCCGGTCGATGGTGTGGTGACGGAGGGCAGCAGCTCCGTCGATGAATCGATGGTCACCGGTGAACCGATACCGGTGGAAAAAACCGCCGGCGAACGGCTGATCGGAGCGACCGTGAACGGTACCGGCAGTCTGCTGATGCGTGCGGAAAACGTCGGCAGTGACACCCTGCTGGCACAGATCGTGCGCATGGTCGGTGAGGCGCAGCGTTCACGGGCGCCGATACAGAAGCTGGCAGACATTGTCGCAGGGTACTTCGTGCCGGCGGTGGTGCTGATCGCGGTGATCACCTTCATCGTCTGGGGCCTCTGGGGTCCGGAGCCACGTCTGGCGCATGCCGTCATCAACGCCGTGGCCGTGCTCATCATCGCCTGCCCTTGCGCCCTGGGACTGGCCACCCCCATGTCCATCATGGTCGGCACCGGCAAGGGTGCGACGCTGGGCGTGCTGATCAAGAATGCAGAGGCACTCGAGATCATGGAGAAAGTCGATACCCTGGTCGTGGACAAGACCGGAACTCTCACCGAAGGCAAACCGAAACTGGTCTCCCTGGCGGCGATCAATGGATTTGAGGAAGCGGACGTGCTGCGACTGGGCGCGAGCCTGGAGCGCGCAAGCGAACATCCGCTGGCCGAGGCCATCGTGCGCGGCGCGCGTGACAGGGATATTGCACTGAGCCCGACGGAAAACTTCGAGTCCCTCACCGGCAAGGGGGTCACCGGAAAAGTAGAGGGGCGATCCGTCGCGCTGGGCAACGTCAAGCTGCTGGAAGGCCTGGGTCTCGATCCGGCAGGCCTGCGGCAAGCGGCCGAGGCCGGACGCGCAGAGGGCCAGACGGTCATGTTCGTCGCCGTCGATGGTGAGGCGGCCGGGCTGATCGGCGTGGCTGATCCCATCAAGGACTCCACGCTGGAGGCCATCCGCAACCTTCATGAAGAAGGCGTCCGGGTCGTCATGCTGACCGGTGACAGCCGTACGACCGCGGATGCTGTCGCGATCAAGCTCGGCATCGACCGGGTCGAGGCCGAGGTGCTGCCGGACCAGAAGGCCGAGATCGTAAAAAAACTCCAGGCCGAGGGCCGTGTTGTCGCCATGGCCGGTGACGGCATCAACGACGCACCCGCATTGGCGCAGGCCCAGGTCGGCATCGCCATGGGTACCGGTACCGATGTCGCTATGGAAAGCGCCGGGGTCACGCTGGTGAAGGGGGACCTGCGCGGCATCGTGCGGGCGCGGCGCCTGAGCCGTGCCGTGATGCGCAACATCCGCCAGAACCTCTTCTTTGCCTTTATCTATAATTCGATGGGGGTGCCGGTGGCAGCCGGCATTCTGTATCCCGTATTTGGTCTGCTGCTCTCGCCGATCATCGCCGCCGCGGCCATGAGTTTCAGCTCGGTGTCGGTTATCGGTAACTCATTGCGCCTGCGCAAGGCACGCATCTGAGGGATTCATTGGAGGTGCACCATGTTTGGAGAAGGTGGCGGGATGGGGGGCTGGATGGGGGGTGGTATGCGGCTCTTCTGGATCGTATTGATTGTGATCGTTATCCTCCTCCTCAGGGCAGTTTCCGGCGGTGCCTCTTCATCGCCGCCGGGTCGTCAGGATACTTCGCCGGAGATACTGAAGGCGCGCTATGCGCGGGGTGAGATCGACGATGAGGAATTTAAGCGGCGCCGGCGTGAACTGGAGAAGTAGTCGCTGCATATCGGTTGCAGGAGGTGTGTATGGAATTCAGCAAGGTCACCGCCATTATCCGTCCCGATTGCCTGGACAAGGTGGAGAAGGCATTACAGGCATTGAGTGTTCCGGGTGTGAGTGTGTCCAAGGTCAAGGGTTATGGCGAATACGCCAATTTTTATACACCGGACTGGATGCTCACTCATGCTCGTGTGGATGTCTTTATCGGACAGCACCGTGCGGAAGAAGTTGCAGAGGCGATAATGAATGCGGCACACACCGGACTGGATGGCGATGGCATCGTCACGGTATCACCCGTGGAGTCCGTATATCATATCCGTACCAGGGAGAAATGCAGCCACGACGTTTGTGAATAGGCAACCCTGATAACAGTCAGCTCAATCACGTCAGTTGAACAACGTGCCGGATCATGAACTGTGTGCATACACTGTCGCATGACTGTAAACTCACAGCGCGAACAATATCCGCGCATCCAATCAGGGGCAATTGGTTGTTGTCTTGATGGATGAGGCTGTGTTCAGTCATGGTTACATGGAGAAATGCGCACCATCGAAATC
>JBAVKA010000199.1:0-3479 GCA_049688075.1 Gammaproteobacteria bacterium | reverse complement strand
GGTGAATACCAGGGACTCGCCAAGCCCAGGGCCTTCGCCGACTGGCTCAAGCCCTTGCGCCACTGTGAATGGGTCGTTTACGCCAAGCGCCCCTTTGCCTGTACTATTAACGTTTTCTTTGCACCTGCATGGGAGCGAAGGCGCTGCAGCGTTACCACTGCGGGGTGAAGTGTAGCCTGATGCGGGTGGGGTGAGGTCAGTAGAACGATTTTGGTGAGAGTCGTGATAGGATGACTGGAAGACTCGGCGCAGGTGCGTTTCTCACCCCCGATGGATAATGGCCCGCGCCTTTTAGGCTATCGGAGCAGGAGCGAATGGCGGCACACCGAATCCTTCGTATGGGCGACCCCGGGCTGAGACGGCCCGCGGCAGCCGTCGAGCTGCTTGGTACCCCGGAGCTCCACGCCTTGGTCGCCGATATGTGGGACACCATGAATGCCTACGACGGTGCTGGACTGGCGGCGATTCAGATCGGCGTCCCCCTGCGGGTCGTGGTGTTTGGCGTCGAGGACAATCCGCGGTATCCGGACGCCCCTCCCGTGCCCGGCACCGTGCTTGTGAACCCGGAGATCACTCCGCTCACCGCGGACGAAGAAGACGGCTGGGAGGGTTGCCTGAGTGTCCCGGGTATGCGCGGACTGGTCTCCAGAGTCACTCGCATCCGCTATCGGGGCTTAGATCCCTACGGCAGTCCCATCGATCGGGAGGCGGAAGGCTTCCACGCCCGGGTCGTCCAGCACGAATGCGACCATCTGGACGGCGTCCTGTACCCCGAGCGCATCCGCGACCTGCGCACCTTCGGTTTCATTGAGGAGCTTCAGCAAAGCGGCGCCTTCGATGGGATGCGGCCGCCGGAAGACTAACGAGGCAAGCGGCCCGGGCGAAAAAATGGCATGGGATGGCCGGCATGCACCGGACCGCCGGAAAGGTCTCGTTTGTGTACCAAACAAGACATGCTAACGAACCCGGATTATGACCGGCACGCAACTCTGTACATTCGTCGCAACGTCTGAAGCCAGCCGCGCGCGGTAGCGCGTCGGGCTGGGCTGAATTGTGTACGCCCAGCATGGGCATGAACTGATGGGGTGGAAGTCCCCTGCAGGAGTACCTGATTATCAGGAGTGGGTATAACACGGAGTCACGTACCTGATTCAGCATTTCAAGCCAGCGGTTCGCGCCGGTCAAATGGATTAATGCCCGCTGTCAGTCCAGCGACTGGACACTACCAGTAACGAGCTGTTTTTCTCTGCCCCGCGCGTACTCCCGCTAAACATCGAAAGCACTCAACACCCTACCTACTTGGCTACCGGTGCGCACACGCCGGTCTTGTACTTCATCACCGATTCGCACTCGGCCAGCATGGCGCCCTCTCGTCCAAGCATGCGGCTTTTCCAGGTGCCTGAATTGCCGAGTTCGATTTCCATGTACCCGAAATCGCTCAAACCGAAACCGGCCCCCTTCATGCCATCGATGACGAAGGAGAAGGGATTCTCCGGCTCATTGTCCGCGAGCGCGACACCGCCGTTCCCGATCACGATCTGAGCAGGACGCCGCTTCTCGCCCGATGCGGCAAAGCCGATCGCCTGAAACCTGTGCATGTGACCGGAAACGACCAGATGGATAAGCTCGGACACCCGGTGCCTGGCGGCGGCGGACTGCAGGGTGCGATCGATGAAGGCGAACCGACCTGAGGGGTCCCGATCGGTCGCGGGCGTATTGGATGCTGCCGCGCGAACAGCCCACAGGGGCCGGTGGGATTGCAGCCAGATTGCGTTCATTCTCGGGGCCTGCTCGACCAGCGTAGCGACCTCATCGAATTGCCGGTCGAAATGCCTCTGATGGAGATCCCCCTGGTCGCAGGCATTCGCCGAGTCGAGCACCAATATCGAAAGCCTGTTCAAATCTACTCGATACGGTGGCCGGAATACCAAAGGCTCGGCACTCTCCGCCGGCGGGCAGGCACGCTGACCGGTGCCGATCTGCGGCAGATCCGATCCCGTATCCAGGAAGTAGAGCCACCCGGGGCCGGCACGGCTGCACAGCTCATGGTTTCCTCGGGCGAAGACCCACGGTGCCGCCCTGAGAAGCTTGCTGGCCGGCTCGAAAAAGTCCTTGCGCCAGCTTTCCCAAGTATCCGGCGTGTCGCTGCCGCTGCTGTTCTGTCCGACATAGGGGCCGGTGAGCTTGCAGTCCAGACCCGGTGTGTTGTCGCCAGCGTCATAGACCCGCTCTTCCTTGCCGTTTACGTGGATCTTTCCGGGTGTTCCGCGGTAGTTGTAGTCGCCCATATGCAGGATAAGATCGGGCCCGGCATCGCTCGCCGCAGCGGCGTCCGCCAGTGCGCGAAAGGGCCAGCCTTTCCCGTCGTCCTCGTTGCAGCCCTGCTGGAACCCGGGTTTGCAACCGGTATCGCCGAAGAGGGTCACCCGATTCACAGAGAAAGGTAGCGCAGGGAGAAGAATTCCGGTGCCCGATATCCGCATCGGCCCGCCCCTGGAGGAGACAGCCTCGCAAACAGTGACTGGGAAGTGTTGCTCGTCCGGATTGTTCCTCGGCGACATGGCCAGCGCCACCACTTTGCCTTGGATCGACTGCAGGGACGGACAGGGCGAATCGGCGCCATCGAGGATCACACGCGCCAGGGGGACCGTTTGGCCGGTGCTCGAGGGAGCTAGCAGCACGTACGCAGCCTGTACCTTTGATGCATCGCCGTCTTCGGCCGCGACCCGGGAAGCGGCCAGAACTGTAACCAGCACGACTAGACAAACACGAAAGGCTGTCTTCACAGGATCACCATCCTTCAGTGGGCACACAGGCGACGGTTCAGGTGTCGTCCCTATGGAACGGCGCTCCTGGCTCCTTATCAAGGATGTGGCACCGTACGCCAGTCACGCCGCGATCAGTGTTGGTCTCGTCCTCGGTGCCGAATAGGAAGCATAACCCACGTATTTCGCGATACAAGGTGTCAATGCGTATACCGATCGAGGAACAACTGAAATGGGTCGTAAGTCTCCGGTCAGAACTCGGACCAGGAACGACCGTTTCCAGCACATAGTTGCCGTCCAGGGTTTTGGGCTGAACGGCAACTTTGGGTCGACTCCAGCCAATTAGCGAAATCTTTTATTAGCTTCTGGTGTAGGACCGGGTGCGGCCAACTTCTGACCTACACGGACGAGCGATGAAGGGCAACTATGCAAGCAATTCCTGAGCTTTCGGCTCTCCCAGTACGCTACGATTGCCAATCGGTTCCTGCAATCCATAACACTGACACTCACCGGCGCAAACGAAGCGCAGCGGAATTGCCATCCGGTGCAGCGCCTTCGGCATCTACTTCATTTCCATCAGAAACCAAGTCATGTCGTCCTGCGGACATTTCCACGCATGGGTAGCTTTTTATCAGGTCGGGTCGCGACAAACAGTTGATTATTCATTTTTGATTCCAGGGACCGTCAATCAGATTCCTCACGCGATGCGGAACG
>JBAVKA010000198.1:0-11566 GCA_049688075.1 Gammaproteobacteria bacterium | reverse complement strand
GGCCAGATGGCACCTTTAATATCCTTGAATATTTTGACCAGACTGGGAGCACTCAAGTCACCCAGCATGATGACGCTGTCGAAGCGGGACAGGAATTGCGGGGTCATGCCGTATTCGAAGATGTCCTCCTGCTGGACATGGCGACCGAGTTCGAAGAAGAAAACGCGGTCCAAACTGCCATCCGCGCGTGGTATCAGACGGTAGAACTTGTCAGGGCCCAGTTTCTTCGTCATGCGGCGAAAGACCTGGTCATACAACTCCTCGAAGGCGCCGCCGGCGACAAACAGGATATGCGCGGTATTGATCGGCGTCATCGCCGTATGCCACTTGCCGGCTTCGAAGTACGGCATATCCACCTGGACGTTTTCATTCTCCATGAGCGTCAGCAGGCTATCTTGGGCGACGATTCCCTTCACGTTTGGCTGCCCCCCGACCACCGCGCGGATCTTGTCCACTTCATCCACACAGACGATGCCATGCGAGACATAGTCGCGCATGGTTTTGAAGTCTGCCTTCTCGCCCAGAATACTGGCCGCCTGGCGCGCGAGTCGCTCCATAACGATATTGCTCTGGGTTCCACGGCTCGCCAGATCCGCCACCAGATTGGCGTTGATGCGGATGATGGTGGAAAATTTCTCGTAACCCTTTGCCTGTGAAAAAAACTGTTCCGCTGCCCGCATGATGGTGGTCTTGCCGGTACCGGAATTGCCGATAAGCATGACATTGCCCACCGAATGCTCGATGAGGTGCTTGTAAATGGCGACGGCCATGTTCCTGAGCGCCTGATCCTGTCCGATGACGTCACGGGACAGGACGGCGAAGATCTCCTTGGGTGTCATTTGTGGCATGGTGGCTGCAAAAGGGTTATCCGGTTTAAAATCTGGATCATACTCGAAAGGAACATACATGGTCGATTCCACCCTGTATGCGGGGTGGGCGAGGCATACCGAGTGCTCCGCAACCCGCCTTGCATCTCGACCGTGGTGTGCACGACATTGTCTATTCCGCCTGCCCGCTCGCGATGAGGTGCCTGATACACAGGGATGCCTGTCTCGCGCGACGGCAGGGACGCCGGGAAACCCTGTATGCACCGCCAGTGCCGGCAGTTTTCGGGTGCCTGCTACAAAGAACCTCGCTGGCGTGTTGAACACCATGGTGCCGCAGCAGATCCGTCCCCTGCTGTTCGGAACTCGCGGAACAGCGCATGGAGCACGGCTCGTTCATAACAGCAACAGACCCTTGATCGACCCGAAGATCTCCTTGAACGGGGCCTTCGTGGCGGCCACGGCCACGAACGGCAGCAGCGCGGCAAACACGAGCGGCACGATGCTCTGTTTGGTTACCGGGACCGGCCGCATCTCCTCGATGATCTGGTAGCTTGCCGAAAGGTCCGCCAGGGACGACATGTCGGGTGAGCCAAGCGGATCTTCGACCACCGAGCCCGATGCGCCGTCGCCACTGATCCATTTCGCCTCGAATGCGAGATGATGCCGGCTCACGAGCGCGCCATAGCGGCTCAGGCCCTGCTTTTTCAGCTTGAGGAGGACGGGCGTGAAGGCAAACAGCGGCAGCACGAAGGCAACAATCAGAAAGACGATCAGACCGAGCAGTGCGAATTTGAAACTCAGGAGGCTGGCGCCGGCATAGACGACCTGCTTCAGCACGGTCGCGGCGATGACGAGACTCACCGAGAACACGAAGAGCAGGTAGGTCTGCGGGTACTCACCAATGAAGGCCAGCCCGCCGCAGCGGTCCGGGTGCGTGGCCACGAGTCGCAGATCGCAGCGCGCAATGTCGCGCAGCAGCAGCCCCCAGGTCACGAAGCGCCAGAGCCAGCGACCCAGCAGAAACCAGAACAGCGGTAGCGCCACGAACAGGAGCCACCACCCCGCCAGGGTTAACTGCAAGTCGCCGCCAACCATTTGCCCGAACCAGGTGCCGCCCTCGATACGGGCAGCACCGCGCTGGATCCAGGCGTAGGCAATAAGATACGCACCGACCAGGATAATCGCCTCCGCAAGCCATGAGCCGGTGCGTCGTGCCATGTTTTGTCGTGCGCGCGTGAAACACTCGCGGGAAGTCTCCGGCGCGATCCCGTGAGCAGCGAACTGACTGACCAGCCAGGCCATGCGCGTGTCGGAGGTCTGCTCCATCAGCACGAAGGCAACGATCGCAATGGCGAACGCATACACGCTGAAATCGAACAGGATCGCCCGCTCGTGTTGTGCGTTCAGCGCATGGCCTTGCAGCGCTGCCAGCAGCACCGTCGGAATCCATGCCAGCGCCATGAACAGCACCGCCCGGCGGGCAGCGGCCAGATCGGTCTCCGAGAGCAGGCCAAGCCACCGCTGCAGCCGGTAAAAAGGTCCATGCCGGTTGAAGGAAAAGGCCGGCGACGAACCGGGCGAACTGTCCTGTCTACCCATTGCCGCATTCCCTCCCCTCGGCTACACCCGGAGCGAGGACAAGCCCCCTCGGGAGAGAGAGGACCCCGGCATGGCTGTGTCCGGTCTCGCGCGGGTGGATGAGCTGCGCACGCCGCTTGTGCGGTGTATTGCGCGACGATGATCTCGTGACCGTCGTCTCTATCTTGACAAGTGGATGGCACGCAACAGGCCGGGTTACCGATTTAACGCGTTGAGGGATTGCCATGCGCCACAAGAAAATCACCAGGCTGGCGCGTTCAGTCGTCATGGTGTCACGATCCATATTCCGATATGAATTCCCGGTGAACGCGTATTACGCTGCATGAAAAGTAAATGATTTATCGGGACAGCTTCCCCAGGCTGTCTACGCGCAGTTTTACCTGGCGCAGTCTCAACCCCATAAACACAAGCAGGGCACCAATCAGGAAGGCCAGCGCGGCCACGAGCCATGAGATCGTCACCACGCCAACGCCTGGCCAGATGATCAGCACCAGGCCGATGACAGCCAGCACCGTACCGCTCGTGGTCAGGAGTGCGCGGTTGGGATCATCATACTCGGCACTGCGTCCGGCAAGAAACAGGTTCGTGCCCTGAAGAACAGCCCAGATACCAAGAAGGATCAGCAGCCCTTTCACCGTGACGCCCGGCCAGAAGATCAATACTGCACCCACCGCCAGACTCGCCAGTGCCAGCACCAGGTATGACTGCAGTTCACGATTACGGATACCGGTCACGATTCCCGCAGCCCCGTCGAGCATGGCGTATAGTCCAACCAGTCGGATGAGCAGTGCCAGCGTCAGACTGGGCCAGATCAGGGCACTCACGCCCAACCCCAGGGCAAGCAGTCCCCGCAGGAGAAATGCCCACCATATACCACTCATTTTCCCGCCGACACGGTTCTGCAACCCGGCGGCAGCAGCCCGTAATTGTTCATTGTTTGATGGCATCACTCCCCTCCTGTTCTTTTGGTACAGCACAAATGGCCCACCGGTCTGTCCACCGGCAGGCCACCCTGCAGGCCTATGCTAATAGGTAATGTGTGCGTACTTCACCTGTTATTTCGCGGGTGTCACCGCGATCGCCACGGACTCGGTCGTCACCGCCTGCACGACATCGCCTTTCTTCAGCTCCTTCAGGTAGTGCTCCAGATGCGAGTCTTTCACCGAGACCGTCCGGTAGCCCTTGTCGGGACTGCGGAAGGAAATGGTCTTCTTGTACGGGTCGACCTCCATGATTTCAACAGTCGTCGTGGTGACGCTACCGGCGATGGCGGCCGGCTTCTCACCCGGTGCGGCGCTGACACCCCCCGCCTCAACCTCGGTACCCAGCTCGGGCTGCTCCTCCCCGGGCGGAAAAATCTTCAGCGCCGTGCCTTCGTAGTATTGGATGTTGACCTTGTCACCCACCTTGACCTGGGGCAGGTTCTTCACCTCTTCGCCGGCCCGGATGGTCGTCAACCGCCCTTCGGGCCCCTTGATGGTGACCAGCCGGTTGTCCAGGTCGATGGCTTCTACCGTCGCCGTCGCTTCCACCAGCATGCCGCGGTCGACATGTTCCTGCGTCTGGTAGACATAGCTAGCCCGACCTGCACTGTTCACGTGATATTGATATACAAACCCCGATGCACAGGCTCTCCTTTGGGTTTACTTGGCGAACAATTTTTTTAACAATCCGACCACGACAAGAAGTATGGCGCCGCCGACCCCGCCCGAACCGATATCGTCGAGAATGCCGCCGATAACACCGGCACCCCCGGCCGAGACCCCCACGGCCGACAGGATTTGTCCGCCTATTCCCCCACCCAGAATCCCGACCAATGAATTGCACACAGGCCCGAGAGTAAGCTTTTTCAGCAGTGCGCCGGCAATGTTCCCGCCTACGGCTCCGCTGATCAGCTGGATGATGACAGATATCAGGCTTTCCATGTTGTTCTCCTTATTATAGAGTGAACTAAGCGATTGTTACTGGCATACTTCAAGATTCACGGTGAGGCATATAAAGTCTAACCCAAAACACTGTCTACCCAGAAGGAAACCGGAATAAAACAACATGAAATCGTAAAGCTCACATCCGGATATCGCTGCGGTCTTTCGCCTGCGGACAGGTCCGGCTTGTGGTCGCACTCGTGCGTGCCATGTCGACTGGATCGTTCGCAAAGAACTCTGGAAACAAGCCATGACTTGACCTATCTTTGCAACACGGTCAGTGAATTTGTCACCTATCACGAGGAACAACAGGATGGGCAAGCATCATTTCAATCTGATTCAGATGATCACACACGCGATACTCGGCAGCCTACTGGTCGTGATTTTCACCGGCGTAATCGCGATAAATGCCTACAGCAAGGAAACACCCCGGACGCAGGCAAAAACGATCGGTAACCCCGATATCCCGGTTGCAGAGCTGGAATGGCGGCTCAAGCCACTGACCGTGGACGAACTGGAAGTCGAGGCGAATGGCTGGCTGGGTCTGCTGAAACAAAAGGTCGAGCAGATCGCCCGTCAGAACATTGCACTGCTGGAGCAGAAAGAGGATCAGAAAGAACGGGCGGAGGAAACAGGCAAGACCCTTGCCACGAAAGAGCCCACCGCCAAGGAAAAAGAAGAAAAGACCAATCGCCTGGATCAGCTTACCACGTTGCGCGAGGAACGCACGGCGCTGATGGATCGCATGCGCCTGGTGGTGGATGCCTATGCGGAAAAAGGCGGTGACGAATCAAAGGTGACAAACTACCGTAAATACATGGATGCAGTAAGCGGCGTCAAGGTGGATGTCTCCGACACCGAAGCGTTGTGGGCCACTGCCCAGGGCTGGATCACATCGAAAGAAGGTGGCTTGCGCTGGCTGAAAAACATCAGCCTGTTCGTCATCACCATGATCGCATTTTATTTCCTGGGACGGCTGCTGAGCAAGGCAACCGACCGGGCGCTGGCGGCGACCGAGTCGACCTCTACGCTGCTGCGCAAGTTCCTTGTAACTGCCGTGCGTCGCCTGGTCATCATCATTGGCCTGATCGTGGGTCTCGCAGCGCTGGAAATCAACATCGGCCCCCTGCTCGCCGTCATTGGCGCTGCCGGTTTTGTCGTGGCCTTTGCGTTACAGAACTCGCTGGGCAATTTCGCCAGCGGGATACTGGTCATGATGTTCAGACCCTTCGATGTGGGCGATGCGGTCGAAGTCGCAGGCATCGCGGGGAAGATCGAGACCGTGAACCTGCTCTCCACCCACCTCATGACCTTCGATAACAAGGCGGTCATCATCCCCAACAACGAGGTCTGGGGCGGGGTCATTACCAACATGACAGCTACGGGCCAGCGTCGGGCGGATATGGTCTTCGGTATCGGCTACGACGACGACATCGACAAGGCGCAACGCATCCTCGAGGACATCGTTCATAATCATAAACTGGTGCTCAAGGACCCCGAGCCGGTGATTCGCATGAACGAACTGGGCGAATCCTCCGTGAACTTCATCGTCCGACCATGGGCCAGGACCGAGGATCTCTGGACGGTCTATTGGGATATTACCCGGGAAGTGAAACAGCGCTTTGACAAGGAAGGCATCTCCATCCCCTTCCCGCAACGGGATGTGCACGTGTATAACACCGCTCTGCCGGCGCCGGCGAGTGCGCGGGCCAGCGCTTAGCTGGAGCCTTCACGCGCAACCGGGACGGCACGAATACACCGCGGCAACACATGAGGTACCCTGGCGCTAATCAGGGACGCTCCGACAAGCCGCGGGCTCAAGTTGATCGGAAGTCGCCCGTCACGGCGTTTCAGTGCCCGCTCACCTGAACGGATGCCGGGTTACGGGTTGAGCGCGCTGTTTGTCGAATACGTCAAAAACCTCCGCCGGTGCGGAAACCACCGCCACCGCTGCCACGACCAAACCCGCCACCCAGGCCACCGCCGAAGCCGCCGCGCCCTCCGCCCCATACAGTGCCGCGCCCGAAACCACCGGAGCCGAAGGTCGGATCGGTACGCTGTGGGCGATAGCGCTGTTGCTGCTGCAGCACCCGCCACAGGCTGTCGTGATCGAGCATACCGTTGAGGAAACCGCCCAGCATGGCGGCGATCAGGTTTCCGTCCGCGAAACTGTATCCCGCCTGGTCGTAGCGACGATGCCTGAAGTCGGAGCGCAGCGATTCAAGTTCCTGGAGCTTTTTGTGTTGCTGTCGCAGCGCAGTTTTCAGCTCGTTCAGCGAGGTCTCCAGCTGCTGTACCTGCTGTTCGCGCTCGAACAAGCGGTTGACGATCAGATCATCGTCAGGAAAAGGCGTCGCCATGGCATCCCGCCGCAATTCCCGCATCTCCTCACGACGCAACTCTGAAGCCACGTAGTCCACGGCTTTCCGATAGTGCTCGTCTTCGCCCCTGGTAAACACCTCCTTGCGCTCTAGCAACTGCCGGTAGCGCCCGGCAGCCTCCTCGATGCGGGCATCAACAGCGTCGAGAGTGGCCTGTTCTTCATCCCTGGCCGCCTCCAGCGCGACGACACCATCCAGCTGGCGGGCTTTTTCGTCGAGCTCGCGCAGCACCGCAAAGGCGGCTTCGGCGTCGCGCTTTTTCGCTTCGGCGTGCTCGCGCAGCCTCACGGGTATCTCCTGCAGGCGGGCGTAGTTGGCGCGGGCATCTTCATAGCCGACCAGCCGCGCGATCCGGCTGTCCAGCCAGCGCGTGACCGGCCAGGCGTGGTACTGTGGCGTACCGTAGTGCCGCTCCCACAGGTACATGAACAGCGGATCGTCGCGGTATGACCGGCCTTTCTCCTCTTTCTCCTGTTCACTGTGCAGGGCCTTGTCCTCGGCATGTTTGGCAATGCGTTCGGCTTCGCGGGTGCGCTGCTGCCGGTCCTGGTAGTCGGCATCCGCATCCAGGCGGGCCTGGGTTGCGGCTTCGGCAATATCCAGCGCGTCGACGGCTTTTTCCAGTGCCTGTTGCTGGGTTGCGCGCTCCGCTTCCAGTCCTGCGCGGTCCTCCTGCACGGCAGGCAGCCGGGCATCCAGTTCTGCCTCGGCGGCTTCGCGCGCCTTGAGCACCGCCGCCACCTGTTGCCCCAGGGCATCGATGCTGGCAAGCATGTGACCACTGGCTATCATGTCGACCCTCAGGCGAGCCAGCTCGCGATAGTCCTCGACACGCGCCTGTTGCAGTGCCAGCAGTTCCCTGCTGACCTCGGCGATACGCGTTTCGGCTGCATCGATACCGCTGCGCTCCTTGTTCAGGGAGCCGTCAATAAATCCAAGCGCGTCTCTTCCGCTGATCATGACGCTGTGCTCACCATTGGGTTATGGCAGCGCCGGTGGTCGCTATCCGGTAGTCGGGTTTCAGTTGGCCGTTGCGCTTCACGCCGAACTCGCGCTGCTGGATAATGCCGTCGTCCTGTTTGTCCGCCGCAATGCGCCGGAACACCTCTTCATCGACCCGCAGACCCCATCTGGAAACGCGTTCGATCCGCCCGGTCTCCTCGTTGACGACGGGTACCTGCAACGTCTTGCCGTCAGGTGACACGGCCTCGACTATGATGTAGTAGTTACGCGCATCCGGATTGGCTTCCGGCACCCGCCATACCCCTGACTTTTCACCCGGGCGGGAAACGATCTGCAGCGTATAGGCCTGTACCAGCGTGTCGTAGAGGTCGCGCAGCGACTCGAAGGCTGTCTGGGCTGCCTTTTCATCACCGTTTTTAAGTGCTGTCCTGGCGGTCTTGTATAACTGCTCCGCCTGGCTCGTGACCTCATTACTTGCCGCCAGCTCGACCACGGACTGGTAAGCTGCCTCCACCCTTTGCGGGAGATCGGCGCGCGGGGCTACGACAGTGAAATGATAGACGAGCCCGGTGACCAGCAGCGCCGCGACTCCACCTGTGACCCATTTAGCCCAGCGGGCACGGCTGACATAGACCCGAGCCAGGCGGGTGGCAAAACTCTCCGCTGGCGGCTTGTAGACAAAGCGTTCTTCCTTGAGCGCCGCAACGCCCTCGTCCAGCACATGATCCGGCACCTCGATACCCTGGGCGGCGTAAATCTTGCGAAGACGCTGCTTCAGGTCCTGCTCGCGGCCCTCGGCGTCGAGTTCCCGCTCAACCAGACGCTGCCGGCGACGCAGGGTATCGACCACGTCCATCGCCAGCATCACGTCGTCCAGGGGTTGACCAGCCTTCAGCTCGCCGCTCCCGGAACCCGCCGGTGTAACACCCTCATCACTCATTCAACACTGACCGCCAGTCCCTTGCCCTGTTCCGCGAGACGGGCAAGATTGCGTTTACCCTCCTCGACGGCGTCGCGTATCTCCTCGGCGTTGGCGGTACTCTGTTTGCGCATCTCCTCGATGATCTCGCGCGATCGGGTCTGCCAGTTGACCACCGAATCGACCAGTTTCTTGACCGCATCGGCGCGTACGGTCGGGCCATAGCCGGCCTTGACCGCCGCTTCCTGCACCTTGCCGCCGATCTCGGCCAGATCCTCCAGCGAACGGCTGACACCTTCCTTCATGGCCTCGATCGTCTGGGTGCCTTCGTGCAGGCCGAACATACCGGTAAACGAGGCCGAGAGTGCCGTCAGCACCACTTCGTTAGTGCTGAAAAAACTCACGGCCTGGGCATACACGCGTTCCTTGGCGTTGGTGGTCTGCAGCAAGCGCGCCATGACGACCTCGGAGGTGTTGTAGCTCACCGTCAGGTTATCCGACAGGTCCTTGGCGATCTGATAGCGTTTTTCCTCGTTCTGCAAGGCACGGACCGCTTCGTCACGCGCCATCTCCAGCCGGGCACGTCCGACGGCATCCTCGCCCTGATAGCCTTCCACCGTCTTCATGGCCGCATTCACACCCGCTTTGGCGGCATCCAGCTTCGCCTGCGCCTTCTCCAGCAGTTCGAGCGCCAGCACCTCTGACTGTTTGAGGGCGCCGCGGAAATCCTGGTAGGCTTCGAGGATCTTCTGTTCGCGCTGGATCTGGTCCTGGGTGGCGCCGGTCACCTCCAGGTAGGTATCCTTGATCTTGTCGAACCGGGTCGCGATGTCGCCGCGGGTCACCTTCATCCACACGTTGGAAATGCGTTCGAAGGTGTCCAGCTTGCCATCGTCAATCTGCTCAACCATTTTCCTGGCATCATCGCGGATACTGTTGAAGGCGTCGACGATAACCTCGTAACGCGTGCCGATATCCATCGCCTGCACCTGTTCACGCACCACCTCGTTGAACAACGAAGCCTGGCTGAGCGTGCGGGTGATCGCCACGACCCGTTCCTCGTCGAGGTCGGAAATCTGGTTGAGGAGCGCGATGATAGGCGCCTGCTCACCTTTTCCCTGTGGCAACAGTCCCAGATCGTGCAGGCTGTTCATGGCTTTATCGAGGTATTTAATGGGTGATACCGCTGTATTCATGGCCCCTCCTCCCGTGGTACATCGATGCTGCGCCGCTGTTTGAATTTCCTTGATCGCGGCTACAGGGTAGACATGCAAAGATCCCAACCCGATATCAATGCAACGCGCTTACACCGAGTGCACCGTGCAGATAGGTCACCGTATTGCTATCCAGTCCCAGTGCTGCGGCCAGTTCCCGCAGATAACGCCGCTCCTGGTCGGTATCCACCTCGATGGCGAGCAGTGATGCCGCATAGACCTGCGTCGCGACCTGCTGATTCGGAACCGCGCGCGCAATGCTGTCAATGTCCAGCGGCTTGCGCATCTCCTGGACCAGGAAGTGCTGCTCCTCGTCGCTCAGCCCTCCTTCCCTGAGTTTGCCGACGATACGGTCCGTCTCCGCCTCGTCGATACGGCCATCGGCTTTCGCCGCGTTGATCATGGCTTTCACAATGAGGCTGGCGACATCCATCAACTGCTGTTCTTCTTGCGCGTTCGCCGGCTTGCGCAGCCCGGCAGTCAGACGCGTCGCGTCGTCAAGCGCCACGGATTGCGTGGTAGCGCTATCCCCGCCCATCTTGCGCAGAGCCTCCAGCGCCAGGCCGCCCAGCACCGCCATGCTACCGGCACCGGCCGCTGATGGAGTCGAACCACTGCTGCCTCCGAACATGGCTCCGGCGAGACTCTCCAGCAGGCCACCGCCACGGCCTGCGGTGCCCATCCCGCCGGGTCCGCCCGTGCGTGAAGCACCCCGGTCGAGTGATCCGGCCAGCTTGCCCAGCATATCCATCAAGCCGCCGGAACCGGTCGAAGGTCCTGCCCCGCCGCCAAGCACCTGGTCGAGAATGCTGCCGGGTGCACCCATCCCGCCGCCGCCCATGGAATGCTCGATGCGGCGCCCGCCCGAGCGCGACATACCATTTTTCATCAGTACACCTAACAGGTCCATCGTGTTCATGCTGATCTCCTCCGAGTTTGTGGTTGCTGGTGTCTAGAGAAGTCTAGTCGAAAAAATTGTGGATGCTTGCGGATCAAACTCTATGCAGCGCGTCGCTGCGTATCGTGGCTGCTGTATCCCGTCGAGGCTGTAGCCTGCCGCTCGAAACAAGTGCCTGATAATTGGCACTGCAACCTGCCTGAGTTACCATGGCAGGTGTGCCCGTCATTGATTGCGCATTCGGCGATACGCTTACCCTGTCCACCTGTTTTCTGACCCTGCAGTTCTTCCCGTCATTCACTAATGACAACTATCACACGGAGTCAGGACAGGTCCTGCATTTACTGCTTTTGAAAGCACAACCGATCTCAAAATGTGCTTCAACCCGGACCTCAGTGGCGGATTCCCGGCTTACCGTTCAGAATGCCGTCAGCTACGACGGAAGCCGAGAACGCCACCGGTCCCGGCTGCCGTTGCCGATGGCAACAAGGTGGTCAGGTAACGCTGCGCTTCATCCAGGTTCTGGCCCATCCAGCCCACGCTGGAGTTTATCCAGGACTCGACCGCCGGGGCATCTATCCCGAATTTGGCCAGCAGGCCGATCAGCCCGATCGCGACAGCCGCCACAATGGCGGTGACCCTCAAGGTTCGCTTTGCGCCCCACCCGATGAAATAACCGCCGAGGAAACTGGCGGCCAGCGTCGTGGTTGCCGGCGCATACTGCTGGAACCATGAGGCAGCCGAACCCTGGTCCGGCGTCGCCAGCAACAGGCCACCCGACCCGAGCAATGCTGTGCCTGCTCCCAGAACCGATTTCGAGGTGAAGGGCGAGCGCGGTGG
>JBAVKA010000197.1:0-18097 GCA_049688075.1 Gammaproteobacteria bacterium | reverse complement strand
TCAGCCTGACCGACGGCATCACCCGCATCCACGGGCTGGCCGATGTCATGCAGGGTGAAATGCTCGAGTTCCCGGGAAATATCTTTGGCATGGCGCTCAACCTCGAGCGCGATTCCGTCGGCGCGGTTATCCTGGGCGAATATGAGACGATCTCCGAAGGCGACAGCGTCAAGTGCACCGGCCGTATCCTCGAGGTGCCGGTCGGCGAGGCGCTGCTCGGACGCGTGGTCGACTCGCTCGGCAACCCGATCGACGGCAAAGGCCCGATCGGGGCCACGCTGACCTCGCCGATTGAAAAGATCGCCCCCGGCGTAATCGCGCGCCAGTCCGTTTCCCAGCCGGTGCAGACCGGACTCAAGTCGATTGACGCCATGGTGCCGATCGGGCGCGGCCAGCGCGAGCTGATCATCGGTGACCGCCAGACCGGCAAGACCGCGGTGGCGATCGACGCGATCATCAACCAGAAGGGCACGGGAATCAAATGCATCTACGTGGCCATCGGCCAGAAGAATTCCTCTATCGCCAACGTGGTGCGCAAACTGGAGGAACACGGGGCGATGGAGCACACCATCGTCGTTGCCGCGGCAGCGGCGCAATCGGCTGCCCTGCAATACATCGCACCCTACGCCGGCTGCGCCATGGGGGAATATTTCCGCGATCGCGGCGAAGACGCCCTGATCATTTACGATGACCTCACCAAGCAGGCCTGGGCCTATCGCCAGGTTTCCCTGCTGCTGCGCCGCCCGCCGGGCCGCGAAGCCTACCCGGGCGACGTGTTTTACCTGCATTCACGCCTGCTGGAGCGCGCCGCGCGGATCAATGCCCATGAAGTGGAGCGGCTCACCAACGGCCAGGTGAAGGACAAAACCGGATCCCTGACCGCCCTGCCGATCATCGAAACGCAGGCCGGTGACGTATCCGCCTTCGTGCCCACCAACGTGATTTCGATCACCGACGGGCAGATCTTTCTGGAATCCGACCTGTTCAACGCCGGTATCCGTCCGGCCATCAACGCCGGTCTGTCGGTTTCGCGCGTCGGCGGTGCGGCCCAGACCAAGATCATCAAGAAGCTCGGCGGCGGTGTGCGCCTGGCGCTGGCGCAGTACCGGGAACTGGCGGCTTTTTCGCAGTTTGCATCCGATCTCGATGAAACCACCCGCAAGCAGCTGGAGCGCGGCCAGCGTGTTACCGAACTGATGAAGCAGAAGCAGTACAGCCCGCTGTCCGTCGCCGAGATGGCCATTTCGCTGTTTGCCGTGGACCAGGGTTATATCGATGATGTCGACATCAAACGGGTCGTCGATTTCGAGCATGCACTGCATGGCTACCTGCGCACCAGTCAGAAGGCATTGATGGACAAGATCAACGCGGCGCCTGATTACAACGACGAGATCGCGGCCGGCCTGCGCGCGGCCATCGAGGATTTCAAGGCCAACAACACCTGGTAGCAGTCACCGTAACGAGCACAGAAAGGTCAAGCAATGTCCGGCGCCAAGGAAATACGTACCAAGATCGCCAGTATCAAGAGTACGCAGAAGATCACCAAGGCCATGCAGATGGTGGCGGCAAGCAAGATGCGCAGGGCACAGGAGCGCATGCTGGCCACGCGACCCTATGCCGAGAAGATCCAGAACGTCATCTCGCATCTGGCGCACGCGCATCCCGAATATCACCATCCGTTCCTGGCGGAGCGGGAGATCCGGCGTGTCGGGGTGATCATCGTTTCCACCGATCGCGGCCTGTGCGGCGGCTTGAACATGAACCTGTTCAAGCAGGTGATAACCGCGATGAAGCACTGGCATACCGATGGCGTCGAGATCGATCTGACGCTGATCGGCAGCAAGAGCAACGCCTTTTTCAAGCGCCTCGGTGGGAACGTGGTCGCGACCTCCGTTGGTCTGGGCGATGCGCCGTCGATTATCGAACTGATCGGCACCGTCAAGGTGATGCTGGATGCCTACGCTGAGGCACGCATCGACCGTCTCTACGTGGCCTATAACAAATTCATCAACACCATGTCGCAACAGCCGGTGCTGGAACAGCTGATACCGGTGCAGGGAGGCGAGGACAAGGAGCTCGAGGCGCACTGGGATTACATCTACGAGCCGGATTCCAAGCCGGTGATGGACGCGCTGATGATTCGCTATATCGAGTCACTGGTCTACCAGGGCGTGGTGGATAACCTCGCCTGCGAGCAGGCGGCGCGCATGGTTGCCATGAAGTCGGCGACGGATAATGCCGGCAATCTGATCGATGAGCTGCAGCTGGTTTACAACAAGGCGCGCCAGGCTGCCATTACCCAGGAGATCTCTGAAATCGTCGGTGGTGCAGCCGCGGTGTGATCGCGGAGATACGGATTTTATATTCGTACCCGGACAAAATATCAGTTAGAGGAAAACATCATGAGTGCTGGCAATATTGTGGAAATCATCGGCGCGGTTGTCGACGTGGAGTTCCCGCGCAACAGCGTGCCGAAAGTGTACGATGCGCTGAAGGTCAATGACGCGGGGCTTACCCTGGAAGTCCAGCAGCAGCTGGGCGACGGCATCGTGCGCACCATCGCGATGGGATCGACCGATGGACTGCGCCGCGGCCTTTCAGCCAGCAACACCGGTGCGCCGATCTCGGTACCGGTGGGCGCGAAGACCCTGGGGCGGATCATGAACGTGCTGGGTGAGCCGGTGGATGAGAAGGGCGCTATCGGCGCCGACATCAGCTGGCCGATACACCGCACGGCTCCCACCTTCGCCGAACAGGCGGCGGGAATCGAGCTCCTCGAAACCGGCATCAAGGTCATCGACCTGATCTGTCCGTTTGCCAAGGGCGGCAAGGTCGGTCTGTTCGGCGGCGCCGGCGTGGGCAAGACTGTGGCATTGATGGAACTGATTCGCAATATTGCCGTCGAGCACAGCGGCTACTCGGTGTTTGCCGGCGTGGGCGAGCGTACCCGCGAGGGCAACGATTTCTACCATGAAATGACCGAAGGCGGCGTCATCGACAAGGTCTCGCTGGTTTACGGTCAGATGAACGAGCCGCCTGGCAACCGCCTTCGCGTGGCACTGACCGGCCTTACCATGGCGGAGTATTTCCGCGATGAGGGCCGTGATGTGCTGTTTTTCGTCGACAATATCTACCGTTACACCCTGGCGGGTACCGAGGTCTCCGCACTGCTTGGTCGCATGCCCTCCGCCGTGGGTTACCAGCCGACGCTGGCGGAGGAGATGGGCAGGCTGCAGGAGCGCATCACCTCGACCAAAACCGGTTCCGTTACCTCGATACAGGCCGTCTACGTTCCGGCCGACGACCTGACCGATCCGTCGCCCGCGACCACTTTCGCGCACCTCGACGCCACGCTGGTGCTGTCGCGCCAGATCGCCGAGCTGGGTATTTATCCCGCGGTGGATCCGCTCGATTCCACCAGCCGCCAGCTCGACCCGCTGGTTGTTGGTCAGGACCACTACGACACGGCCCGCTCGGTGCAGGGGACGCTGCAGCGCTACAAGGAACTCAAGGACATCATCGCGATTCTCGGCATGGACGAACTCTCCGAGGACGACAAGCTGGCGGTGTCGCGTGCGCGCAAGATCCAGCGATTCCTGTCGCAGCCGTTCTTCGTGGCCGAGACTTTCACCGGTACCGCCGGCAAGTACGTGTCGCTGAAGGACACCATCGCCGGCTTTAAGGGCATCATCAATGGCGAATACGATCACCTGCCCGAACAGGCCTTCTACATGGTCGGCGGCATTGAAGAAGTGGCTGAAAAAGCGAAGACACTCTAGCGGATACGCACAATGGCAATGACACTGCACGTTGACATCGTGAGCGCCGAAGCCGAAATCTTTTCGGGAACGGTTACGATGGTTTTCGCACCGGCGGAAATGGGTGAGGTCGGTATCGCACCGCGCCATGCGCCGCTGCTGACCCGGCTCAATCCCGGAGAGATCCGGATACAGCAGGCGGACGGCTCAGAGCAATCCTTCTTCATCTCAGGCGGCATGCTGGAAGTCCAGCCGCACGTGGTGACTGTACTGGCGGATACCGCCATCCGCGCCCACGACCTCGACGAGGCAGCTGCCGTAGAGGCCAAGGAGAGGGCCGAGCGCATGCTGGCCGACAGACACGCCGACATCGACTATGCCAAGGCGCAGGCCGAGCTGGCCCAGTCCATCGCGCAGCTGCGCGCCATTCAGAAGCTTCGCAACAAGCGCTAGGTCGGCAGGTTTTTCCAATGAATGAGCAGTTTGTCGGCCGCAACAAGGTGGTGGCCTTTACCTATAGCATCCAGGACGAAACGGGCGACGTGCTTGAGCAGTCCGATATTCCGATCAGATACGTCCATGGCGGCAAGCACGACATGTTCGAGAAGGTCGAGACCGCGATGGAGGGGTGTGTGGTGGGGGACGTCGTCGCAGTGTCACTGACACCGGAGGAGGGCTTTGGCGTGCATGACGAAAGCCTTACCTATACCGACGACATCGAGAATGTTCCTCCCGAGTTCCGCCGCGTTGGCGCCGAGGTGGAGATGATGAACGACCAGGGCGATGCCCGGAAATTCGTCGTCACCCGCATCGAGGGCGGCAAGTTGACGGTGGACGGGAACCACCCGATGGCCGGCAAGATCATTACCTTCAATATCAAGGTGGTCGATATCCGCGACGCCACCGACGAGGAGATCAGCAACGGCGTACCGCCCATGGCCATGCCGGTCATGCACTGACCCCCCGGCAGTCATGTTATGATCGCCACGACTTGGCGCTCGCAAGTTGTTTCGGGCTTCGCCGCTAACAGGGTCTGTTGAACTGACGTTTCTTCCTTATGGACCTGAGCATTATCGTCCTGGCTGCCGGCCAGGGGAAGCGCATGCGCTCCGACCTTCCCAAAGTGCTGCATCCTTTGGGGGGGCGACCCCTGCTGGCCCACGCACTAGACACGGCGCACCGGCTGGAGGCCGCGGTCATCCACGTCGTCATTGGCCATGGCGCCGAACGGGTGCGCGATGCTTTCGTTTCGGCTGACGTGCACTGGGTAATACAGGAGCGTCGGCTGGGAACGGGACATGCCGTCGCACAGGTGCTGCCCGACGTGCCGGATAACCGCATCGTGCTGGTCATGTACGGTGACGTGCCCCTGATTTCACCGGCCACGCTGGAGAAGCTGCTCGGCATCGCCGCAGCAGGTGATCTGGCTGTGCTGACCGCCGCGCTCGAAGATCCCACGGGCTATGGCCGCATCCTGCAGGATGACGGCGGCAACATCCGCGCCATCATTGAGGAGAAGGACGCCACCGCCGGGCAGCGTCGCATCCGGGAGATCAACAGCGGCTTTCTCGCCGCGCCCGCCGGGTGCCTGCGCGCCTGGGTGCAGGCGCTGGACAACGACAACGCGCAGGGCGAGTTCTACCTGACCGACGTGGTGGCGCTTGCCGTGCGCGACGGCGTGCCGGTGCGCGGCGTACTTGCAGCGGATCCCTACGAGATTTTTGGCGTGAACGATCGCGCCCAGCTTGCGGCGCTGGAGCGTTGTTTCCAGCAGCGTCAGGCGCAGGACTGCCTCCGGGCGGGGGTGACGCTCATCGATCCGGCGCGCTTCGATCTGCGCGGGCGGCTGACGACCGGTCAGGATGTCGTGATCGATGTGAACGCGGTGCTGGAAGGGACGGTCACACTCGGTAACCGGGTCACAGTCGGACCGAATGTGGTCATGCGCGATACCACTGTCGGCGATGACGTCACCATCCTCGCCAACTGCGTCATCGAGGAGGCCGCCATCGGTGACGGGGCGCGCATCGGCCCGTTCGCACGTATCCGTCCCGAAACGGTGCTGGCGTCAGGCAGCCACGTCGGCAATTTCGTGGAGATCAAGAAATCGCAGGTCGGCGAGGGTTCGAAAATCAATCACCTGAGCTACATCGGCGATACCAGCGTGGGGTGCCATGTCAATATCGGGGCGGGCACGATCACCTGCAACTACGATGGCGCCAGCAAGCATCGCACCGTGATCGGCGATGATGTCTTTATCGGTTCGGATACCCAGCTGGTAGCCCCGGTCCAGGTAGGAGACGGGGCCACCATCGGCGCGGGTTCGACCATCACGCATGATGTACCGGCGGGTGAGTTGACACTCAGCCGAGCGCCCCAGCAAACACGACCCGGCTGGAAGCGGCCGGTGAAGAAACGGGAATGAGGCGGATATGTGCGGAATAGTCGGCGTCGTTGCCAGAGAGAACGTTGTCCCGGTGCTGCTCGAGGGCTTGCGGCGGCTGGAATACCGGGGTTACGACTCGGCCGGCATCGTGGTGCAGAACGGGAAGGCGGAACTGGAGCGGGTGCGCCGGGCTGGCAAGGTCGCCGAGCTGGCGAAAGCACTGGAGAACGCGCCGATCGATGGACACACCGGCATCGCCCACACGCGCTGGGCGACCCATGGCGTACCCAGCGAGGAAAACGCGCATCCACACATCTGCAACGGGCACGTTGCCCTGGTGCATAACGGCATCATCGAAAATCACGATGCCCTGCGGGAGCAGCAGAAACAGGCCGGCTACCGCTTTACCTCGCAGACGGACACCGAAGTGATCGTACACCAGGTGCACCTCCATCTGGTGCAGGGACAGGGCCTGCTCGCGGCGGTGCAGTCTGCGATAAAGGATCTCGAGGGCGCCTTTGCCCTGGGGGTCATCAGCCGGGATGAGCCCGGGCGGCTGATTGCCGCACGCCGCGGCAGCCCGCTGGTCATTGGCCTGGCCGATGACGAGGTGCTGATCGCTTCGGATGTCGCCGCGCTGGTGTCGCGGGCCCGGCGTTTTGTCTTCCTGGAAGACGGTGATGTGGCTGATATTTCGCTGCAGGGCGCCCGCATTTATGACCAGGACGGCAATCTCGTCGAGCGTCCGGTCAAGACCTCCAGCGTCACCGCGGATGCCACTTTCAAGGGCGAGTACCGCCACTACATGCTCAAGGAGATCTTTGAGCAGCCACGCGCCATCGCCGATACCCTGGAAGGACGGATCGGTGTCGACCGGGTGCTGGAGGCGGCTTTCGGCACCGAGGCGGGCCGCATCTTCGACGAGGTGAAGGGAGTGCACATCATTGCCTGCGGCACCAGTTACCATGCGGGCATGGTGGGGCGCTACTGGCTCGAATCACTGGCCGGCATTCCCTGCAGCGTGGAGGTGGCCAGCGAGTTTCGCTATCGCCAGCCAGTGGTGCGAAGGAATTCCCTGATCGTGACCCTGTCACAGTCCGGTGAAACCGCTGACACCCTCGCCGGATTGCGTGAAGCGCGGCGGCTGGGTTTCGGCCATGCGCTCTCCATCTGCAATGTACCGGAGAGTTCCCTGGTGCGTGAATCGGACCTGGTGCTTATGACGCGGGCCGGACCGGAGATCGGCGTCGCCTCGACCAAGGCCTTTACCACCCAACTGGTCGCCATGCTCCTGTTGACCATCGTACTGGGGCGGCGCCATGGCATTTCGGCGCAGACCGAGGCATGCCTGGTGAATGAACTGCGCAGCGTGCCAGGCAAGGTGGAGTATGCATTGACGCTGAACGAACAGATTGAGACGCTGGCGAAGGAGCACTTCGGCGACAAGCGCAATGCGTTGTTTCTCGGTCGCGGCGCCCAGTTTCCCGTGGCCATGGAGGGGGCGCTCAAACTCAAGGAGATTTCCTATATTCATGCCGAAGCCTACCCGGCGGGCGAGTTGAAGCACGGGCCGCTGGCGCTGGTGGATGCCAGCATGCCGGTCGTCGCCGTGGCTCCGAATAACGCCTTGCTGGAAAAACTGAAATCCAACCTGCAGGAAGTGCGGGCACGCGGTGGCGAGCTGATCGTGTTTGCCGATGCCAAGGTGGGCATGATCAGTTCGCCCGGTGTTACGGTGCTGCCGGTCGCGCCAACCGAAGACAGTATTTCACCCATTATCTTCTCCATCCCGTTGCAGCTGCTGGCCTACCATGTGGCGGTGCTCAAGGGCACGGATATCGACCAGCCGCGCAACCTTGCCAAGTCGGTCACGGTCGAATAGGTTGCTGTATCAGGGGTTGGCCGCTAAGTTTTTGAAAAACAAGCTTGAGTTTGATTTATTCCTGCCCGGATGGTATAGTTTATTGTTTGTTTCTGAGCATAGTTACTCCGCAGCCGCTGCGGAAGTCACGGGAGTTGAAGAAGTGAGTATGGACTCGATGTTTTTTTGCATTCCCCAGCAAGCCTACCTGAGCATCACCACCTGCAAGAATCTTAGGGAACGCCCCATCGGCAAGGCGCCTGCCGGCGCACCGCCGCGGTTGATCGCCTGTGAGAAATGTACCATGCACCCCCTGGTCGACCGCGACCAGGTGCCGACAGTGACACTGGATGCCTATCTCGGTGGTTCCAAGCCCAAGACAGCCAATCTCAATTCACCGAAGTACCGGAAACTGCTGGCTGAAGTCGCCTGACCCGGGTAATACCGGGCAGCCTTGGCCAGGGCACTGGGCGAACTAGAGATCGTGACCCCGCCACTTATCACCGCGCCGTCGCTCCTTGTGTGAGCGTCGGTCGGGTTTGTCCGGTTCAAACCTGAGACTGCTGCGGCGCTCGTGCTGGCGTCGCTGGTGTTTGCGTCTTTCCTTGAGCCCGATATAGGCACAGCTGCACATGGCGGCAGTACAACCCTCCAGCGGCAGGCTTGGTGCATCATCGAATTCAAATTCCACGCCGGCGAGCGTTCGTCCCATCGCACACCCGGCCTGCTTGATTTCCACGCCCCAGAAGAGTTTGTTTTGACGTAACTTTTCCAGTTCGATCGCCTTCATATTGCCACCGCGATCCGGATCCGCCGGGCCGGGGGATGTGATCGTAAGGGTGGATTTACGTGCCGGGGTCCGCTGGCCGCGCATTAGCCAGACCAGACCGACAAGCACCCCGATGATAAGCAGCAGGATGATGATATCTATCATGAATGGATATCCCTTACTCGCCTCGTTGAGGGGCTGATACATTCGCTGCGTAGCGATGTAACAAACCGGTCGCGATACGCCGCCTGTAAGTCAATCGGCTGGATCTTTCCAGGCTTGATTCCCGCGGCGGCGACCCCGGAACGAGCGACGCTCGATATGTTCTTCATCGATCCGGACAACATCCCTGCGATCATTGTGAATACGCCGTTCATCGCGGCGGCGTTCCGGCACCCCGATGTAGGTGCACGAACAGCGCCAGGCCTTGCAGCCCGGCAGGGGTAAATTCGGAGCTTCTTCGAAGGTAAAACGCCTGCCGGCGAAAGGCCGAATAGCGGTGCATTTCCCCGGCTGTATCCTTACTCCCCAGAAGGATCCGCTGCGACGCAGTTTAGTCAACGCACCGCTTTTATCGCGACTTCCTGTGCCTCGCCTGACAAGCGTGAGTACGATCGCGGCCAGAATCGCGATGGCGATGAGGGTAACGACCATGGTGATATTATCGTTCACGTGATTCCTTTCCTGTCTTGCTCGGTCGCGCGCGCACTTTTTCCCTCACATGCGGTCGCTCATGCCACTGTTTCCATTAGTATTTTATGATGCCACTTCCTCATCAGGAGGATACACGCACGGCATGGAAATTCCGCAATATATGTCGCCAGGCAATGCCTTCCAGATTAGTGTTCATCCATAAAGACCGTTTTCAACACAATGCATGAAGCGTCTGCTTTTGATGTTCTACCTCCTGCACGGACCCGGCCGGTCTCTCGTGCCATCTCCCTGCAGTCGTGCGCCTCTGCGGTGAGTTTGTTCTCCGGCGACGAAGACTAATTAACAGAGTCTCTCCGGCAACGCAAGGCAATCACTGCAAGACCAGCTCCAGGTCAGTAGCGCCCGGGCTGAGATCACATCGGGTTCCGACAAGCCGTGGATTAGTCTCAGTCGAAATGCCGTGATTTGCTACAATCGCCGCCCATGGATGTCTCCCGGATTATCGACCCGCTCAATGACGCCCAGCGTCAGGCCGTGTGCGCGTCGCCGGATCCGCTGCTGGTGCTGGCCGGCGCCGGCAGCGGCAAGACCCGTGTGCTGGTGCATCGCATTGCCTGGCTGATCGACGTCGAGGGTCTGTCCCCTTACTCACTGCTTGCCGTGACCTTTACCAACAAGGCGGCGGGGGAGATGCGTGTACGCATCGAACAGCTGATCGAATCCCCGGCATCCGGCATGTGGGTAGGCACCTTTCATGGCCTGGCGCATCGCCTGCTGCGCCGGCACTGGCAGGAGGCAGGGTTGCCGGAGGGGTTCCAGATTCTGGATGCGCAGGACCAGCAGCGCCTCATCCGCCGTGTCATCAAGGGCATGGATCTGGACGAGACGAAATGGCCCCCGAAGCAACTGCAGTGGTTCATCAACAGCTGCAAGGATGAGGGACGCCGGCCGCAACACATCGAGCATCGCAACGATCCTTACTTGCATCAACAGGTTAAGGTATACGAGGCCTATGAGACGCTGTGCCGGCGCTCCGGCCTGGTGGATTTCGCCGAACTGCTGCTGCGCTCGCATGAACTGTGGCTGGAGCAGCCCGGACTGCTCGAGCACTACCGTCAGCGCTTTCGGCATATCCTGGTCGACGAGTTTCAGGACACCAATGCGGTGCAGTATGCCTGGTTGCGGCTGCTCTCCGGTGCGTCCGGGTGCATTACCGTAGTCGGCGACGATGACCAGTCCATCTACGGCTGGCGCGGCGCGCGCGTGGAAAACATCCAGCGCTTCGAAAAGGACTTTACCGGCACCCGAGTCTACCGGCTCGAACAGAATTACCGCTCCACCGGCACCATACTCAAGGCGGCCAATGCAGTGATCGCCAATAACGCAGCACGCATGGGCAAGCACCTCTGGACAGAGGACCATGAGGGCGAACCGATCGAGCTGTATATGGCTTACAACGATCTCGACGAGGCGCGCTATGTGATCGAGCGCATCCAGTCCTGGATGAACGAGGGACACCGGCGCGACGAGATCGCCGTGCTCTACCGCTCCAACGCCCAGTCGCGCCTGTTCGAGGAACGCCTGCTCCAGTACGGCATACCCTATCGGGTATACGGCGGCCTGCGTTTCTTCGAGCGTGCCGAGATCAAGGATGCACTCGCTTACCTGCGACTTGCCCGGAACCGCGACGACGATGCTTCGTTCGAGCGCGTGGTAAACCACCCGCCGCGCGGTATCGGCGAGCGCACCCTGGCGGTCGTTCGCCAGTATGCCCGTGAGAACCGCAGCTCCCTGTGGGAAGCGGCGTGCATGGTGGCTGGCGGGGCTCTGGTGCCGGCGCGCGCCGGCAATGCCTTGCTGGCGTTCATCGGCTTGATCGACGCACTTGCCGAGGGACTGGGATCCCTGTCGCTCGGTGAGCAGGTGGAGCATATCCTGCAGCCCAGCGGACTGCTTGAATATTTTGCCAGGGAAAAGGGTGAAATCGGACAGGCCCGCATCGAGAACCTGCGCGAGCTGGTCAACGCGGCGCGTGAATATGAAGTGGACGGCGAGAGCGAACTCGATTCCCTGTCGGACTTCCTCGCGCACGCCGCACTGGAGGCCGGCGAGGGCCAGGCCGACGCCTGGGAGGATTGCGTGCAGCTCATGACCCTGCATTCCGCCAAGGGGCTGGAGTTTCCGCTGATCTTTCTGTGCGGCATGGAGGAGGGACTGTTTCCAAATCAGCGCTCCATGGATGAGCCGGGTCGTCTGGAAGAGGAGCGACGGCTCTGCTATGTAGGAATTACCCGTGCCCGCCAGCGGGTGATTCTGACCTGCGCCGAACGTCGCCGCCTCTACGGTACCGAGACCTGCACCCTGCCGTCACGTTTCATTCGGGAGATTCCCGCTTCCTTGCTGGTGGAGAGTCGGCCCCGCGTGAGCATCAGCCAGCCTGTCCGCAGCGCCGTCGCCGGAGGCGGGTTGCGCGCCGATGCGGCGCCTGCGGCGTTGAAACTGGGCCAGCAGGTGCGCCACCGTAAATTCGGCGAGGGCGTGATCCTCAACTACGAGGGCCAGGGAAGCAACGCTCGTGTGCAGGTGAATTTCGCGCAGGCCGGTACCAAGTGGCTGGTGGTCTCCTACGCCAATCTGGAAAGTGTCAGCGCCTGACCACGCAGGAAACCCATCGTGCCGCACCTCAAACAACCACATACCCGCATCGGCCTCGCCCTGGGCAGCGGGTCCGCGCGCGGCTGGTCACATATCGGTATCCTGCGCGCCCTGGCTGAAATCGACATCGAACCGGATCTGATCTGCGGCAGCTCGGTCGGCGCCATCGTCGGTGCCTCCTATGCCGCCGGTAACCTGGACAGGCTGGAGGACTGGGTGACGTCACTGACACGTACCGACGTCGCCCGCTTCCTCGATTTGAACCTCTCTCTGAACGGCTTTATCGATGCCCCGCGCCTGCGATCCTTCTTCGGTGATTATGTCTGCGCCGAAGCTGTCCGTATTGAAGAGCTCGACAGAACATTTGCGACGGTGTCGACCGACCTGGAAACCGGGAGGGAGATCTGGTTTACCGAGGGTTCGGTGCTCGATGCCGTGTGGGCTTCAATGTCCCTGCCCGGGCTGTTTCCCCCGATCCGCAACCAGGGGAGATGGCTGGTTGACGGTGGGCTGGTCAATCCGGTGCCGGTGTCGGTGTGCAGGGCGCTGGGCGCGGATGCGGTAATTGCGGTCAACCTGAACGGTGCAATCGTCGGCAGGCATTTTTTACATCGCTTCGAGGATAATGCGGATGAAGTCGCTGCAGACAGTCTGTTGTCCATGGTCAGAAAGACCGTGAAAAGCTACTCCGCCTCGCTCTTCGGCAGCAGCGGCACGGATGATGCCGCTCCCGGCCTGTTTGACGCCATCATCGGCTCTATCAATATCGTGCAGGACCGCATTACCCGCAGCCGGATGGCAGGAGACCCGCCCGATATCATACTGGCGCCGAGGTTGTCGCATATCGGCCTGATGGAGTTTTACCGTGCGCGGGAAGCCATTCAGGAAGGCAGGGAATGCGTGCAGAGAATGTTGCCGGAGATCCGCCATCAGGTGAAACCGGCCTGACCCTGCCGGGCCGCTCGCGTCAGCCGTGTTGCATGGCGGTTCCCAGCATCGCCGGGGCAGGCTGCACGAGACTCGCCAGGACCTCGCGGGGTCGTCCGATATGGTTGCCCTGGGCGCAGTCGACTCCCATCTGCTTGAGTATCTGCAGGGTTTTCTCGTTCTCCACGCATTCCGCGATGGTCACCTTGCCGAGCGCATGGGCGACCTGGTTCATGGATTCCACCATGGCCTGGTCCACAGAGCTGTGCGCCATCCCTTTCACGAAACCGCCATCGATCTTGAGTTTGTCGACCGGCAGGTGTTTTAGGTAGGCGAAGGAAGAGAACCCCGACCCGAAGTCATCCAGCGCGAACTGGCAGCCGATATCCTTCAGGGCGGTGATGAATTCTTCCGCGGCGACCAGATTCTCGATGGCAGCGGTCTCGGTGATCTCGAAGGTGACCCAGGTCGGATCGAGTCCGGTAGTGGAGAGCATTTCCTGGATCAGCGGCAGCAACGTGGCGTCTTCAAAGGCCTTGCCCGAGAGGTTGATCGAAAAGCTGGTGTTCAGGCCCTTCTCATGCAGCTGGCTGAGTTGCCTGATGGCGCGCCGGACGATCCAGCGATCCACGCTGTGGATCAGGCCGAAGCGCTCCGCTGCCGGCATGAAGCCGCCGGGCAGGATAATCTGCCCGTCATCGCAGATCATGCGCACCAGCACTTCATAATCTTTTACCAGGCCGGTCCGGGTTGAAACAATGGGTTGGTACACAAGCTGGAAGCGGTCATGCTCGAGCATTTCCCGCACCCGCGCGGCCCAGCCCATATCGGCCGCCATACCGGCCTTGTCTCTGTCGGCCGGGTTGAAAAGATTGGCGCGGTTGCGACCCTGCTGCTTGGCGATGTTGCAGGCGAGGTCAGCGTGCGAGAGCGCCTCCTCGGCCGATTTGACCTGGCAGTCGATCATCGCCACACCGATGCTGCTGGTGATGCTGAAGGGCCTGCCGGCTTCGGCGAACTTGAAGTCATCGCACAGTGCGCGGAAGTTTTCCGCTGCACTCAGCACATCGCGCTTGTCGATGTTGTAGAGCAGCAGGGTGAATTCATCACCGCCGAAGCGCGCCAGCAGGTCACCGTCCCGGACATGCGAGGAGAGCAGGGCGGCCACGTCGACCAGCAGGCGATCGCCGGCGGCATGACCCAGCGTGTCATTGATGTACTTGAACTGGTCGAGATCGAAATAGAACAGCGCACAGTCCGAATCGTTGCGCGCCACGCGCGCCACGGTGCGCTCAAGTTCCTGCTGGAAATAATTCCGGTTGAACAGCCCGGTCAGCGAGTCATGTTCGGCGTGGTAGGAGAGCTGGTGCTGGAAGGCTTTCTGCTCCGTAATGTCACGCGCCGTCCCGCTGATCTGGATGACCCTGCCGTCGGCATTCTTGTGGCTCTTGGCGCTGAAGCTGAGGAAATGGGGCTTGCCTTCGGAATCCAGATGCACGGTTTCGAACTTGACGCGATCCCTGCCCTGACGCAGTTCATCGATGGCTTCCTGGTCGACGGGTGGATGATCGGGCGATCTGAATTCATGAAACGGACGCTGCAGCATGGCTTCTGGCTTGCAGCCGTAGATGGTCAGGCAGGCACGATTGATGTAGGTCAGCGCGCCTGCGGCGTCCATTGTCCAGACCAGGTCATGTGCGGTTTCGACCAGATCCCGATAGCGATTCTCGGCGTCTCGCAGCTGTGCCTCCGTTGCCTTGCGCCGCGTGATGTCGGCGACCAGGCAGGTATACATGCATTCTCCGTTGATGTGCATGGCACTGATGCGCGCCGACATCTGCATGGCGATGCCGTTGCGGTGATAGCCCTGTACCTCGCACTCCTCGTCGATGGAGCGCAGTCGATTCTCCTCATCGATCAGTTCCGGCAGCAACCATTTAAACGGACGCTGGCATATTTCCGTTGCCAGGTAGCCGAAGAGTTTTTCCGCCGCGGGATTGAAGGTTTCAACCAGCCCCTTGCTGTTGACCACGATGATCCCTTCGGCGGCCGTCTCCACCACGGCGCGCATGTGGGTTTCCTGTTCACCGAGACGGCGAAACAGTTTGCCGAGCGTCTGCGTTATGAAGCCGATTTCGTCCGTTGACTGGGGGCTCAGATGCGCCAGTTCGGCGTGCATCGATGCGCCGCTGCGCAGGAAGATATCCTGAACCGGCGCCAGCGCCCGGCTGACGCTGCGTATGGAAAACAGGGTTACCATGCCGGTAATCATGACCAGGGTCAGCCATATGGCCAGGTCTCCGGCCCTGATGGCGCCGCTCTGCTGCCAGTGATAATTGATCAGCACCGAGTACGACAGTAAAGGCACAATCCCGCCGAGCAACATGATCTTTGACTTCAGGCTGACCTGGATTTTCTGCAGGCTGAGGTGCCCGGCCAGTCTTCCCAGCAGGTCCAGGGCCAGCTGATAGGTGGGCAGACCGACCAGGAGAGCCACCGATAACTGCAACAGCAGCAGTTGCAGGAAATGACCCGGAGCGGAGGCTATCGGTCGTTGCGCCGCGATGAAAAGCAGTGCCGGCATCGTCAAGGCATAGAGCAGGAAGAAGGCCCAGTAATCACGGCTGAACCCCGCCAGACGCCGCTGCTGGCGTGCGGTGAGGCAAGTCGCTGGCGTTTGCCGTGACCAGTCACCCAAGGGGCTGAAATAGTGATAAAAATAGGAGAATGCCCAGAGCATGGTCGTGGTCATGAAAACCGCGATGAGCCCCAGGGTGCGCAGACTCTGGAGTTCGGGGGTAGCGATCAGGCCGAACAGCAGGGCGCTGGCCAGACCGGCCAGCGGGACGAGCAGGAGACCGGTAAGGATGAGGGCAGTGAAGCGTGCGCGAATGATTTTAAGCTCACTCAACATGATTCTGTCCTTGATCTCCCCACTTGCCGGCATCGGTGTCGTGCCTGTTAGTCCTGCACCCGCCGAAAATTATTTATTTATAATTTAGTACGCTACCTTTGATACTGTATGCGTTCGCTGAATACTATTGCATAACTGCTCGTTATTACAAGAGTACCAAGCGATTTATTTGTGGCTTTTGCGCGACATTCAGATTGTGGAACCAGCGCCGCGAAACGTGTGGAATGCGATCAATCGCAACATGGCGGTCATGTCTGAGGGATCGGGGACATGCCCCGCGGTACGCGCACGACGGTTGGATTGATGCCGGTTACCGGAATGCGTATCCAAAGCTGAGGAAGTGCATCTTCAGGCCGTCGTTGGGCTGTTTGATGCCGCCGTTGGTGAGGTACTGGTACCGGTAAGTCAGTTCATAGTTGCCTTTTTGACCAAAACCAAGGCCCACTCCGACTTGCGGACCGAACTGGAGTCTCGTGGCCAGATCACGGTTGCCGAGTTCCGTGTCGCTGAGCAGATGTCCTCCGAGACCGATTTGAGAAAACGGCGTTACACCGCTGGATAATTGCGCATCGCGCTGCAAGCGCAGGAACGGCGTCAGGCTGAGGTCCATCAGGCTGGTGTCCTGATTGATATCGGATTTCAGGTAGGCGAGCGACACATCCCAGAAGCCGCCGACGAACCAGGCCCCGTCATTGAACCAGGTCCGGTTCCATTTGTTCTGCAGGCCAAGCTGGATGGCGTTGGTCTGGATGGCGTTGGTCTTGTTGGTATCGTTGTCCTTGCCCACCGACACGGTTATCGAGTCTACCCAGCGGCTTTCGGCGCCGAGGGCGAGGTGTGCCAGCAGCAGCATCGGGACAATCAGGATACGCGCGAACATCGTCATTGGGTGCCTCGTTTGCATTACTGCCACAGCATACACGGCGAGTGGCTATTGTATAGCTACGCCGCGGGGCTGTCAGTGACTGTCCGCGACAGATGTGGCGGACAGTCGGTGCAACAGACGGGGAAGTTTGGAAAATGTCCCCGATACTACCAGCGGTAGATTATCCAGCGTGGCACCACCAGATTCGGTTCCAGATTGGAGAAACGCGATTCAAGCGAACCATTGCCATCCTGGTCAACCAGGTAGTAGGGAAAACCGATGCGTGGCACGATCTTGACCATGTATAGCTGGTTGTTGACCCGGTATTCATAAATGATGTCCTCGCCTCGCTTGGTGATTTTCACCTCGGGCTGGAGCTCCTCTTCCCCGCTGAGTCCGGAAGGAGGCGGGGGGGTATTATCGGGCAGCGGCATGGGTGGTGGTGGCGGTGCATCCGGAACGGGGGCCGGCGGGTATTCGGCGCGTACCACCAGGCAGGACAGCATCAACAAGGTAAACAGCACAAGTCTGGCCATGATTTTCATTCCGGTTGCCCTGCGGTGTTCCGTTTCCGTACGGCAAGGTTGATGTTTTTTTCAATAGATTTGTCAGTAATAGCATCGAGGATAGCATTCACGATAGCCCCACACCTATCCATCACCGGAAGCATCGCGGGATTTTTTGCGTTGCTGCCCCTAAGACCGCGTAGACGCTGCCCAGAATTCGGCCGGGATACCCCCGCGTCACAGCGCCACCTTCACCACGTGCCAACCGGCCGTTTCCCCCTGGCCGTGTCGGGTACCCTGTACCTTCTCTCTTAATATACTGATTATTGCGTAAAAACACGGGATGAATGGCATTGATGGTACCATGTTCGTGCATCCTGACACGGTTACCGGCGACAATGCCCGGCCGTCCTGACGAGCCATTTCCGATGAACGATACAACTGCCGCACCCTTTGTTCTGGTCGATGCGTCATCTTACCTGTACCGGGCCTTTCATGCCCTGCCACCGTTGACCACATCACGTGGCGAGCCGACCGGCGCGGTCTATGGCGTCATCAATATGCTGCGCAGCCTGCTGACGGAATACCGGCCACGCTACCTCGCGGTGGTTTTCGATGCCCGCGGCAAGACCTTCAGGGATGACCTGTTCGCGGAATACAAGGCCAATCGACCGCCGATGCCGGATGAACTGGCCGCGCAGGTCGAACCGCTGCATGCCCTGGTAGAGGCGCTCGGCCTGCCGCTGCTGCAGGTATCGGGCGTGGAAGCGGATGATGTCATCGGCACGCTGGCCCGACAGGC
>JBAVKA010000196.1:0-3625 GCA_049688075.1 Gammaproteobacteria bacterium | reverse complement strand
CGCGCGCGGCGCTCTGGGACGAGGTGAAGGACCGCCTGAACACACTGGGCAGCCTGCTTTCGGGCGGCCAGCAGCAGCGCCTGACGATCGCCCGCGCCCTGTCGCAGGAACCCGAAGTGCTCATGCTCGACGAATTCTCCATCGCCGTGGATCCCGTCACCACCATGCGCATCGAGGATGTTCTCAAGGAGCTCCGGCGTGAAATGACCATTATCCTGGTAACCAATCTGGTGCAGCAGGCGCGACGCCTCGCCCGGCGCACCGCGTTCTTTCTCGACGGCAAGTGCGTTGAGATCGGCGAGACCGAGGCGCTTTTTACCGGCGAGGTCAGCGATCCCCGCACCCGGGATTATGTCGAGGGGCGATTCGGCTGAGCGCTTACCTGTCACGACCCCCGAACTCTTACTGGAAACCGGCAACAATGAAATCATCCCCCCAGGCGGTCAACAATAATCCGGCGCAGTACGCCATCCAGACGGAAAAACTGGATCTCTGGTACGGGACCTTTCAGGCTCTGTTCGACGTGAACCTGACGATCCACAACGGTCTCATCACCTCCCTCATCGGCCCTTCGGGCTGCGGCAAGTCGACCCTGCTGCGCAGCGTCAACCGCATCAATGAGCGGCTGGGTTATGTGCGTATCGAGGGCACGATCAAGGTTCATGGGCATGATATTTACGGAGCCGATGTGGAGCTCGTGCAGGTGCGCAAACAGGTGGGCATGGTGTTCCAGCGGCCCAATCCCCTGCCGGTCTCCATACGCGATAACATCCTCTTCGGCTACCGGCTGCATGCGCCGGGAAAACGGGTCGCGCGCGCGGAGCAGGACGGCATCGTCGAGGAGGCGCTGCGCCAGGTATTGCTATGGGAGAAGGTCAAGGACCGGCTGCACGACAAGGCCACCGAACTGTCCCTGGAAGAACAGCAGAAGCTCTGTATCGCGCGCCTGCTGCCGGTGAAGCCCGGCGTGCTGCTGATGGACGAGCCCTGCTCCGCGCTCGATCCCAAGGGCACCGAAGCCGTCGAGGAACTGATCTGGGACCTGCGCGGCAAATACACCATCCTTATCGTGACCCATAACATGGCCCAGGCGCGCCGCGCCAGCGAGGAATGCATTTTCATGCTGATGGGCAAGGTGGTGGAACACACGGCCACCGAGACCATGTTCGTCACACCCCGCAAGCGGGAAACCGCCGATTACATCGAGGGGCGCTACGGCTAGCCAGGGAGTAACAGGTAACGGAAATGGTAACCGATCGCATCCGGCTGGGCTGGAACCGTCGCCTGGAAGCGTTCCGCCTGCGGGTTTCACGCACTGATTCCATTCCCGAACTCTGCCTGCTGGGCGTGCTCAGCGGCGTGCTGGCCGCCGCCGTCATCATCGCCTTTCGCTCCACGATAGAACTTGCCCAGGACACGTTCCTGCCTCACTACTACGACTACGAGAGCCTCGGCTATCTGGCGCGGCTGGCCCTGCCCGTAGCCGGAGGGGCCGCGCTCGGACTGCTGTTCCTGGCCGTGCCCAGGACCTTGCACCGGGTCGGCGTCACGCACATCATCGAGCGGCTCGACTACCACCAGGGACGTCTGCCCTGGGGCAACGCCGCCGTGCAATTTGTCGGTGGAGCCGTGGCCCTGATCTGCGGTCACTCCGTTGGCCGGGAAGGACCCAGCATCCATCTGGGCGCGGCGAGCTGCAATGTGCCTGCCCAGTGGCTGGGACTGCCGAACAACGCCTTGCGTGTCGTGGGCACCTGCGGCGCCGCCGCCGGCATCGCCGCCACCTTCAGCACACCACTCGCCGGGGTGGCCTTCGCCATGGAGGTGCTGATGATGGAGTCCACCGTGTCCGCCTTTGCTCCGGTGATCCTTGCAACCGTTAGCGCCACCACCCTGACCCGCTTTGCCTTTGGCGAGGATCTGGCCTTCTCCGTCCCGCCGCTGGACATGGGCTCCATGGCCGAACTGCCGCTGATCCTGTTGATGGGGATGGCGCTGGGCGCCGTCGCCGCCGTTTTCATTCGCCTGCTGCGCCTGTTTTATCAGCGCGGTCAGGTCCTTCCCCTGTGGCTGCGGCCCATGGCTGCCGGAGCGCTGGTGGGACTCATCGGTCTGGCGGTACCCGAGGTGATGGGCATCGGCTACGACACGGTTGACGAGGCGCTGCGCGGCAACCTGACCATCTGGCTCATGGCGGCCATGGTGCTGGTGAAGGTGGTGGCAACCGCCGCCGCCGTGGGGCTCGGCGTACCGGGGGGGCTGATCGGCCCGTCCCTGGTCATTGGCGCCATGGGCGGCGGACTCTCCGGCGCGATTGCCCAGCACTTCGACCTCTTCCCCGGTGCCTCCGTCGGCTTCCATGTGATGCTCGGTATGGGGGCGATGATGGCCGGCGCCCTGCAGGCGCCGCTGGCGGCGCTGCTGGCCATCCTGGAGCTTACCGATAACCCCAACATCATCTTCCCGGGCATGCTGGCGGTAATCACGGCCACCCTGACCAGCGGCTATCTTCACGGTCGTGAGTCCGTGTTCCAGGCCCTGCTGCGCGCCATGGGCGTGGACTACCGCAACGACTGGATTGCCCGTGGCCTGCGCCAGGTTGGCGTGGCAGCGGTGATGAACCGCAGCTTCGTCCAGTTACCAATCCGGGTGGAGCGACCGCGTGCGGAGCAGGCGCTTGCCGACAAGCCCCGCTGGCTGCTGCTGCACAGGGACGATGCCCCGGCGCTGCTGATGCCCGCCGTAGATCTGGTGCGCGCCCTGCAGGACCAGATCGATGCGACCGAACTGGATCTGCTGGCCATGCCGGCCGGCCGGCTCACCGCGACCCCCATCGACTTCCAAGCCAGCCTGCAGGAGGCCCAGGAGGAGATGCACCGCGCAGGCGCCGAGGCGCTCTATGTCACCCGGCTGACCGTGCCGGGACTGCCCCGGGTCTATGGTGTGCTGACCCGGGAAGACATCCTGAGCGGTTATCGCTACTAGGAGCCTGTCGGACTTGGGCGTGATCTACTGCGCCGGCGGGAGAGCGGCCCATAGTTCCCCGATTTCTCGTTACATGGCACCACTAGGCGCCTCAAAATCGGAACACTCTGTGCTCGCTCTCCCACCATGCTCGCGACGATCACCTAAGTCCGACAGGCTCCCAGAAATCTGCCGGAGTTGAGGTGAACGAGGCGACGGATTATTTTTCCGGCCTGATAACAGTAGTCGTGACGAAATAAACGGGAGGTGTCGCGTTGATACAATGCCAAGCGCAGCAGAAAACTCGCTTGAAGGCACCTCGAATAATTGACGTTTCTCCTGCAGATAGATTCGTTCGATATTCTTCGGCGCATCCCTGGGCCACATTCACGCAACCGCGCCTATTTGTTGTCCTTGCCGTTCTTCAGCGCTGCTTCCAGCCGGTCGCACAGCACGGTGATCACCTTCACGCGCGCATAGGCCTTGTTGTTGCCTTCCACGATGACCCAGGGCGCCGCATTGGTGCTGGTATGCTCGACGAGATCGTTGGCAGCCATTTCATAGGCGTCCCATTTCTCCCGGTTGCGCCAGTCTTCCTCGGTCAGTTTCCACTGCTTGTGAGGGATCGTCTCGCGTTCCTTAAATCGCTTGAACTGCTCAT
>JBAVKA010000195.1:0-16246 GCA_049688075.1 Gammaproteobacteria bacterium | reverse complement strand
ATCACATCGCCGCTGAACAACACCCCGTAATCCCTGACCAGCATGATGCTGTCGCCGGGCGCATGCGCCGGTCCCAGGTGTTTCAGCTGAAAGGTGATACCACTGACCTCAAAGCTCGCCTCCTCATCGAAAGTGTGATCCGGCGGCACGATGTAGGTGTTTTCATCCACCCAGGGAAAGAGCGCTTCCCGCCGCTGGGCCAGCCGTCGCTGTGCATCCTCGCCCTGACTGGCGGTCGTCCCCCCCGCGTAACCGAGCGCCAGGCGCTGCGCCCATACCGGTGGATCGCCTGCGTGTTCCTTGAAGGTCTGCAGGCCATAGATGTGGTCGGCATGATAGTGACTGATGACAATACGTTCGACGGACAGGTCAGTCACCTCGCGAATGCGCTGCAGCAGGCGATAGCCCAGCCCGGGCGTGCCCAGTGCATCGAACACCACCACGCCGGTGCTGGTGACCACGAACCCGGCGTTTGAGGTGTGGCCTTCGTTTTCCGCGTCCGGCACGCCCGATTGCCCGATCACATAATAGACCGGCGCATCCGGTACCTTATGCAGTATGAACGGAAGACTTACGATCCCGTAAGGCGTCGGCGTGCCTTCGACTGCTGCCGCAGCGGCTACGGACACCAACAGGCACAATACGCCCGGCAATAACCGCCTAATGCATGTAGACATAACCCTCTTCCTGCTGCAGTCGCACAATTTCCGCGTCCGCCATCGGCACTACCTTCACGAACCCGTGAATGTGGTTGGGTTCCAGGTCGTACCCTCTTGCCGCGACGCGGCACATCCTGAATTCCACCGTTCCGGCAACTGTCAGGCTCCGCGCACGGAGCATGAGGTCCCGGTAGGTGTGGAAATTGTCTATTGCGAAAAACGGGATTTCATCGCCGTGCAGCACCAGCACGATCGAGGCATCGAACGGGTCGGCATGATAGAGATTATTCAGATAACTCACCCGGTCAAGAATACGGGAGAAGCTCCCGACATCAGGCGCCGACACATCGTACACCACTTTATGCGGTGCATAGGCAATCGCCTGCAGGCTGGCCTTCCCCCATGGCGCGTTTTCCTCCGCCTGCAGGGAGAGCATCCAGAGCATGGGAATCAACCAGACCGGCAGTTTGCATAGCAGAAATCGCATGATCCACACTTCGTGCTTGGCTTAACGGGATTACAATACACGTTATCGGGACTGTTCAGGAATCACATTGATATTTTTCAATGCAGTCAAGCGCGGTATCTGCGCCAATAATGATACAAAGGATGCCGCGCATTCAGCGAGGCCAGAAGCGAGTTCGGCGACCATGAAGATTAAACACCATGAAATGAAATATCCGCGTCTGTGGCTGGGGCTCTGGCTGCTTTGTTGCACGCTGCCCGCCGCGACAGCGGGAACACCGGACAAGGCATGTACCGACCCCTGTCTCCAGGCTGCCATTGCCGCTCTCTACATCCGCAGCCCGTTTCTGAGCCCGTTCCGTATCGATATCAAGGTACAGGATTCGGTGGCTACCCTGGAGGGCATCGTGGCCGATGCGGGCGAGCGTTCCCTCGCGCAGGAGATCGCGACCGGAGTGGACGGGATAACTGCCGTGGTCAACCACATACGCGTCGAACCCTCGACCTCCGCACAGCAGCCCGTGAAGTCTCCGCTCGATTGTCTGACGGACGACGATGCGCTCGCAGACCGGGTCAAGTCGCAGCTCTACTGGAACCGTATAACCCATGGCATGGCGGTAGCAGTCTCGGCCCGTGACGGGGTGATCACGCTGCGCGGACAGGCAACTGACCGACATCAGGCAGAACTGGCCAGACTGATCACTCTCAATACCTGCGGAGTAAAGCAGGTCGACAGCCAGATACAGACAATGTCAAAACCCTGACCGCCAAATGCGGCAGTCGGCCGCTTCGTCCTGGGAAATCCTGGACGGATAACTCCCTCCAGCACATGTGCGGCGCGCATTGAAAAATATCCGGTAAACCACCTGTTTGCACGAGCGGGAGAATTCCATCATGACAAGGCAATTTATGCGGGTATACGTAGCGGCGGTAGTGGAGCGATTCTCGGTTAAGTGCTTCAGTCTGTCGTTGCACGCCGTCCTGAGATAAGCGTATACACTCCGGCAAGTGTCACGCCGTAGATGATGTGATAGACGAGGGAGACGATAGGGTCCATCAGCGTGAGGTCCATCCCGAAATAGCCGGCGCCGGCAAGCGGCATCACCAGCAACATGGTCAGCAGGCCGGTAATCACACCGAAAGCGACACCCTTGATCCAGAACGTTCGGCCGGGGAGGATCGGCTGCATGATGCCGAACAGTGTCGCCCATAACAGGGTCCCGATCACCCAATGCCATATCCAGCCGGTTGTGAGCGTATCCGGCAGCCCCGTTGCCTTCGAAGTAGCTTCTGCAACGCGATCGAGAAACCGTATGGTATCAAGCTGCGGTATTGAACCCCGGGTGAGTTTCAGCACCCAAAGTACACCCGTGGCGACGACCCCCGCAATGAAGCTGCGGCCAATACGATTGAATATGCCCTGATAGCTTTCGCCGGGCGTGCGCACATCCTCAGGCTGTTCCGTTTGCTGTGGTTCTCTCATGCTTTCCTTTACTCCGCCATGCAATCGTGGATCTCACCGCGTCAACCGCCCGACTGAGCAGATCACTTTTCCGCATTTTCCGGTTTGTCGTATTCCCGGTGGACCGCAGGGTCTACTTCCTTTGCACGCTCCCTGCCTGCGCGCTCGCTGTTCTCCGCTTGCTGTGGGTCTTGGCCGGCAGCCCTTTCCGACGCCTCTTCCACCTTGCCGGATTCTACAAATTCACGGGTGGCCTCGTTGTAGCGCCCGGCTGACTCACGATCACCCTCACCCTGGTTTTTACTGCCTGCTCGCTGTTTTTTCGGATCGCTGGTCATGGTTGCCTCCTCGTCTGTGATAACTATTCATGCCCTACGCATTATCGTTTGTTTTCTGCCCGAAGGAATTGAAATTCATCAATCGATGCATCGCGTGCTCGCGGGGAACCGGTGTGCCAAACCGCAGCGGTGCGGCTCACTCATCGAGGGAGACCTGCGCATAATTCAGGGCGGCCACCAGCTCCACGCCACCAATGATATTGCCGTTGAGCGTGGGAACGAAGAAACTGCCGAGCGCCATCGCCAGTGTGGTGGTTTTCGCGGCAAGCGCATAGAAGACCAGATGAGAGGACAACTTATAGCGCCTATCATTCCGTCGCATTGCGGTTTCGCAATGACGGTTTTGTTTGATAGGCACAGGATTAACACAGGTTACAGAGCAGGCTTGAATGACGATACGCATCCGTTCAGCAGATTCTATTGACATTTTTCAATGCCACAGCTCATGCGTTCTGAAAAGATTGTTTGCATGCTTCAACCGGTATTTAACTCAGCAAATCAAACACAGGAAAGAAACCATGACAGAACACACACTACCCGCGCTGCCCTATTCCAATGATGCCCTCGAACCACACATCTCGTCTGAGACGCTCGAGTATCACCACGGCAAGCACCACGCCAGCTACGTCAAGAAGCTGAACAAGCAGATTCCGGGCACTGAATTCGAATCGGCGTCGCTCGAGGAGATCATCAAAAATGCCTCGGGGGGCATCTTCAACAACGGGGCGCAGGTCTGGAATCACACCTTCTACTGGAATTGCCTGAGCCCCGATGGCGGCGGAAAACCCGAAGGTGCACTGGCCCAATCCATCGACCGGGCGTTCGGCGATTTCACGCAATTCAAGGAGCGTTTCACCGAATCGGCGGCCACGAACTTCGGCTCCGGCTGGACCTGGCTGGTGAAAAATCCTGACGGTTCGCTGGCAATCGTAAACACCGGAAATGCAGGCAATCCGATGACCGATGGCAGTCAACCCCTGCTGACCTGCGACGTCTGGGAACATGCCTATTACATCGACTACCGTAATGCGCGTAAAAAATATATCGAGGCGTTCTGGAACCTGGTCAACTGGAACTTCGTGACGCAGAAGCTGGGCGAATAGCATTCGACAGCACGGGTCCTGCAGCGCTGCTACCACCAACCGCATGATTTTGGCAGGAAACAATTTCTCCTTGAAAGACAGGTAAATCATCATGCCGGACATCAAGAAAGTCATCAAAAACCCCGACACGCCCAGTCCACGACGCGTTGACCGTGAACTCGACCTGCAGGACTGGAATGAAGAACAGGCTCGACGCCAGGCTGAGCAGGAAGGCATTGAGCTTAGCGAGGCGCATTGGGAAGTCGTGCGCTGCCTGCGTAACTACTACCTGGAGCACGATCCACCCGAAAGCGGCCGCGTGCTCAGCGACATGCTGGATAACGCGTTCGCCGCCCAGGGCGGGCGCAAGTACCTGCGCCGTCTGTTTCCTGAAGGCCCGGTCGCGCAGGGTTTACGCATCGCCGGCCTCCCCGTCCCGGCCTATACCGAGGACGAAGGGTTCGGTATCAGCCGCTGACAAGACAATGATGAAACTGAACGTTCGTGACTTCGCCCTGAGCTGCGGCCTCGTCTGGGGGGTGGGCCTGTTTCTGATGACCTGGTGGATCATCGCCTTCAACGGCGCGACCGACGAAGTCACCCTGATCGGCAAGGTCTATCGCGGATACACCATCACGCCACTCGGCAGCCTGATCGGTCTGGTCTGGGGCTTGCTGGACGGATTGATAGGCGGTGCAATCTTCGCCTGGCTCTACAATTTGCTGGGCTCCCGGCGTGCGCCCGATCGGCAGTGATTCACGGTACATGAATACGGCATCAGGCACACACCCCCGACAGAGGAGACAACGCGATGGAATTGAAAGACGCATACCAGGATAAAATGGATGCCCGGCTCCGTGAGTGGCAGGCAAAGATCGATGCGTTGAAGGCCAGGGCGGACCAGGCCGAGGCCGAGCAAAAGATCCAATATTACGAAGAGATCGAAACCCTGCGCACGAAGCAGCAGAAGGTTAAGCAAAAGCTCGAGGAACTACGCTCCGCCGGTGCAAGTGCATGGCAGGAAGTCAAGGCGGGCGTAGAAGTGGCCTGGACAGATCTGGAGGATGCGGTCCAGCGCGCCACTGATAAATTCAAGTGAGAGGTCCGATCTCCTGGGACAACCGACCCGGCCACACGTGCGGCAGTCGACTCACCCGGCCGATCACGACTCGTTAAAGTCCAGGCCATAATGTGCGTGCAAGGCTACCTCGTATTCCCGGCTGATGGCCGTGGAGGCATCATAGGGCGGTGCGCTCTGCAGGGCATCACGTGATAAGTCGACCGTCACCTCCCGCCGCGCCCAGTCGACATGCCGGATCCAGGCGGGCGCCACAAGGACGTTCTTCCCCGGTAGCCAGTTGCGGGTATCGATCACCAGATAGCGCACCGCCCAGCCCGGATCCTCCAGCATGAAATCCTCGACGTGACCGATTTCGCCATCCAGGGCGTGAATATGATAACCCCTCACCTCCTTGCTGCTGCGCATGTGGGGATGCTCAGGCTCCCGCGGCTCTCCAGGCGCATCCGACGCCACCGGCGGTATATAAGGTGCCGGTGTGAACATCGCATCGCTGCCCCAATACGGTTCCCAGCCATAGTAACGGTAATATTCCTGCTGATAGTGACTCGAGACCGTCAGCTGCGTATCGATCGGAGGGCAGTTACTGACCTGCTCCCGGGTCAAATCCACCTCGAGACGATTATTTTCTTCATCGACCCGGGTCACGGCTGGCGGTGCAATCAAGACGTCCTTGCCTAGCAGCCAGCCTCCGGTATGGACGATGAAATAACGTACCGACCAGTAGTGATCATCAAAATAGATTTGTTCCAGCTTGCCGATATCCCCGTCGCGTGCCTGCAGGGTATATCCAGTCAATTCGCCCAGCTTGCGTAGTCGTAGCATCACGTTCTCCTTCACGCTTCAGTGTCCTGTTTCGTCATACCTGGATCAGGCGTATGTATCTGGTCCCTCACCGTGAAGACGCACAAAGTATAGCTCTAACTCCACAAACACATGATCGAGTGCACCCGAGGCAATCGACTGAGCAGCGTCGTGGGCATAAAACCTGTCCAGCTCGCGGTTACGACTGATGCGTACGGTCAGCCGGTTGTCTGCGCCGACTGGATAAATTTCGAAGCTATCGCCCCCATCGGCATCCTTGCCCCACTGCCAGTGCGTTGCACGGCCATGGGCAATGGTGTGCGCGGCAAAGCTTTCCAGCTTCTCACGGTCCTCCTTGCCGATGAAATTATCCGGTAACGTGATGATCTCGCTCATGCCGGCTTTATGTGCGCCTGGGGGTGGAATCGGGAAACAGCCGTATACTGTTCACCTGCTACATTGCAGAGAGGTCATCGCCAGTAACGCGCTCGCGCTGCACAAAACAGCCTGGTTGGAAAATATGACCGCGTCTCACATCGCGCAACAGATGCCACTGCGGGATCTGCCGGTATAACGCGACGCATCTCCAGAGCGCAGGTTATTTATGTGCTTCCTGCTGCAACCTTGCGGCATCGAGGCGGTAGATTTCCCGGGACGGATCATGCTGTTTTAACAGAATATCACGGCGCTTGAAGGTGGCCAGGATGCGACTCACGCTTTCCTGGGTAACCCCGAGTATTTCCGCCATCTCGCAGACCGTGAGCAGTTCCACCCTGTCCAGCGGCTTGCCATACTCGAGCTCCGCGAGAAACTCGAGCAACCGTGCCACCCGGGGTTTGATCCCGCCGGTGGAGAAATCCGAGATCCACCGGTCCGCATGGACGAGCGCCCCATGCCACTGACACAGCAGCTGACTGAACATCATCGGGTCATTTCGATGAAGGCGCTGCAGGTTGTGGATCGCGATCTGCTCAACCTCGACATCATCGACGGCGATCGCGGTGTGCTCGTAGGGTCGTCCCAGCAATCCCTCGAGCCCGATCCAGTGGTCGCTGGCATGCAGCCGGACAATGCGTGCCCTGCCGTTCGGTAAATAGCTCAGCAGCTTGACCAGGCCGCTGCGGATCACAAAGATCCTGTCGACCCGATCACTCTCGCGGTAGATGACGTCCTTCGCCAGGTAGCGCTTCGGCTTGCCTGCGTCGTAAAGCATCTGCCGCTCATGATTGTCGCGGAAACCGTCACTCATGGCATGCGCATCCAACGGCTGCGATGCACCGTTCCCGTTCAGTCTGTTTTCGGTCATTGGCGTCAACATGTGCACTCTCCTTCGCTGTCGATTCATACGCCACAACATCCGTTAGCGAGACCATTCGCCCGTTTGCGTGCAAATCACCCCTGCAGAAGGCCAACCCTGCACGCCTGTATTCATTTGACAGGTGCATTGATCTGTCGTTCGGCCTCCAGCCAGTCGTTCAACTCGCCGCCTGGCGAGAAACCGCGAATCTGCGCGCGGTAATAGGCCGCCGTGGCTATATCATCATGACGTGCACCGACCGTGCTAACGGTTTGGGGTTTATTCTTCGGCACAGATCTGGCTGGTTGTTTCCCTGGCTTCGTGGTGGCTTGCTTCGTTGCGGCTGGTTTCGTCATCAGATGCTCCTTTTGGCGTTCTCCGTAATGAGTCGAATGGATTCTCACGTCGGGTGCAGCTGGCAGAGTTCAGTCTGATGACCCGCCCTGCCAGCTCTTAACGGAGAGTAGCAGCCGCCGGACGGGCTCTGTATCCCGGCGACTACTCAGTAGAACTACGTAAAGGAAAAAAAGCCGAAGCGAATCAGGAGTCGCAGTGGATGGCTATAGTGATCAGCTCCGCCAGACTGGTGGCGCCCATCTTGTTCATGATATTCGTGCGATGGCTTTCCACCGTACGGTGGCTCAGCTCCAGTTGCCGGGCGATCTCCTTGCTGGACAGGCCAGACACCACGAGCGCCATCACTTCCCGTTCCCGTGCGCTCAGGCGTGCATGGCGCCGATGAATCTCCTCTGCCTGTCTGTCCGCCTCGCGGCGTTCCTCGTCGAGCGTGAGGGCACGGCGAATTCGTTCCAGCAGGACGTCACGCTGAATGGGTTTTTCCAGAAAATCAGCGGCGCCAGCCTGCACGGCGTTTACCGCCATGGGAATATCGCCATGGCCCGTCAGGAAGATGACGGGAAATCGCATGTCGCGTTCATTCAGTGACGCCTGCACTTCGTATCCGCTCATGCCGGGCATCGCCACGTCGAGCAGTACGCAATCCGGTTGCTCATGCTCACAGGCAGCCAGAAAGCTGGCGCCGTTGGCATAAGCCTCCACCTGCAGTCCGGCTGTCTCCAGTAACTGGCGCAGCGCATCGCGCAGCGCAGGGTCGTCATCGACGATGAAGACCCGGGGCATCATGACGCAAGCGGCAGCGTGAAACAGAAGACCCCACCCGGTGTGTGAGGTTCTGCCCAGAGCCGACCACCCTGGGCCTCGACCAGGCTGTGGCTGATGCGCAGTCCCACACCCAGGCCGTATTCCTTGTCGCTGGCGAGGGATCCGAACAGGGAACCTGCGGTTTCGGCATCAATCCCGGGACCGGTGTCACGGACGCAGACCTGCGTCATCTCTTCCCCAGTGTGCATGCCCGAGGTGACCGTGATGGTGCCGTCAGTCATGCCGGCGCCATGAATCGCCTCGATCGCGTTGCGGATCAGATTGAGCAGCACCTGCTCGATGTGCACGTCCACGCCCATAACAGGTCGCAGGCCGCCGTCCAGTTCGAGGCGGAGGCTGATGCCGCAACTGCGCGCCTTGGACTCCATCAGTGCGCAGGCATTGCGCATGACCTCATTCATGTCCAGGGCTACCGGTTCGAGCCGACCCCTGCCGACGAAGGCGCGCAGCCGGCGGATGATCTCCGCGGCGCGCAGGGATTGTCGACTGATCTGCGCCAGTAGCTCGGCCAGTCTTTCACGCTCCAGCGGCGAATGCCCCAGCACCTGCTCGCCGGTTTCGGCGTACATGGTGATGGCGCCGAGGGGCGTGTTGATCTCATGAGCCAGCAAGGTGGCCAGCTCGTTTGCGGTTTGCAGCCGCTGCAATCGGGATGCCTCCTCCAGATGGTGGCGCGCTTCGTCCTCGGCCTCACGTTGCTCGGTAATGTCGAGCCCGGAGCCAACGATGAACTGGATCCGCCCGGCCGCATCCTTGAGCACGGTGTTTTGCCAGCAGAGCAAGCGCCGCGACCCATCGCGGGTGAGCCAGTGATTCTCGCTCTCCACCTGTTCCTCTCCTGCCATCAGCCGCACCACCACCCGCCCGACCTGTTCCCGTTCCTCCTCGGGCACCAGATTCCACCAGGCTCTGGATCCCATGAATTCAGAAAAATTATAACCGGTTACCGTCTCGCAGGCCCGGTTGTAGCGCACCACCCGCCCCTCGCTATCGACGACAAGAATCAGGCTGGCAACGGTATCCAGTATGGCGTTATTGAAATTGCGTTCCTGCCGGAGCTGCGCACTGCGCTCGACGATCCTCTGCTCGAGGCTCTCCGCCATGTCCCGCAGCTCCAGCTCTGCGCGTTTGTGGGGTGTGACGTCGGTGAAGGACAGCACGATCCCTTCCATGCGCCTGGACGCGGTGCGGTATGCGGTGATTCGGCGCAAATACCATTGGTCCTGCTCGGCGTGCACCTCCCGTTCGGGGGTCGCGCGGCCCTGTAATGCCAGGTCGATGTCCCGCGCCAGTTCCGGGTCCTCGAAGCGCATGGTGATGTGACTGAGGGGGCGCCCGATATCGCTGTCGATGAGGTTGAACAGGCGGGTGGCGCCCGGCGTGAAACGGTGGATGGTGCGATTGGCCGCCAGAAACAGGATGGGGACATCCACGCTGGCCATCAGATTGGCCATGTCATCGGTGGTCCCCTCAAGCTCCTTCACCTTGTCCTGCAGTTGAGCGTTGACGCTGCTTAGTTCCTCGTTCAGGGATTGCAGTTCCTCCTTGGAGGTTTCCAGTTCCTCGTTAGCCGACTGCATCTCCTCGTTGACGGACATCACCTCCTCGTTGGAGGCCCTGAGCTCCTCGTTGCTGCTTTCCAGCTCCTCGATGGTGCTCTGCAGTTCTTCGCGGGTGGTCTTGAGTTCGTATTCCAGCTGCTGCACCAGTTCCTCATCCACCTCGGGCCGCGCAGCGCTGTCAGCCGCATGCTCAGAAGCGCCCGGGACGTCCGGGAAGGTCACCAGAAACAGCCCCTCTCCGGTGCCCTTGCCCCGCAACGGCTGGGACGACAGGCGAACCGTGATTGTGCGCCCGGCGCGCTTGATGCCGATCCCGCCGATGTCGACCCTCTGGTGTTCCTGCATCGCGCGTTGCACCGCGGCACGCAGGCGCGGCCGCAGACCGGGATTGGCCAGGGTCAACAGGTCCTGAGACGGTGCGCCGCCAGGCTGCTGCAGGTAAAGGTGGGTGGGCCCTGCGTAATGATGCACCTGGTAGTGTTGGTCGATCACCACAGCGGCCGGGGCATAGTCGTCCAGCAGGGTGTTGCGCGTCAGTTCGGAGAGATTACCCGAAACGGCCAAACCCGTTGCCGGCGTCTGGCTCAGCCTGCCAGGATGGCCACCGGACTGGACCGGCGTGCCGATTGTCGCACGACGCGTGCCGTTGGTCCGGCGGAAGATACGCCACTTCTTGGAGAACGGTTGGTAGAGCTCCACCTGTCGGCCGATGCTCTCCGAGGGCCCGAGAATCAGAAAACCTCTATCATTGAGCGCGAAATGGAACAGCTTCAGCAGCGTCTGCTGAGCCTGCGGCTCCAGGTAGATGAACAGATTGCGGCAGCTCACCAGATCCAGCCGGGAGAAGGGTGTGTCCGACAAGAGGTTATGGGGGGCGAACAGCACGATCTCCCGCAGCGGCTTTTTCACCTGCCAGTGGCCATCATCGACCCGGGAAAAGAAGCGTTCGAGCCGCTGGCGGTTGAGGTCCATGAGCACGGACTCCGGGTAAACACCGCGGCGTGCCACTTCGAGCGCGACCCGGTCGACATCGGTCGCGAAAACCTGCGGCACAGAATCCCTGCCGATGGCGCCGACACGCTCGACAAGCAGCATGGCGAGGGAATAGGCCTCCTCTCCCGTGGCGCAACCGGGCACCCAGACCCGCACCGCGTCGTGCGCCCCCCGTGCCTCGAGCAGGGCCGGTAAAACCCGAGTCTCCAGGATGTGGAACATTTCCGGATCACGGAAGAAGCTGGTGACGCTGATGAACAGGTCCCTGGCCAGTCGTTCAACTTCCTCCGGCTGCTCGCGCAGCAGGACCAGGTAGTCGGAAAGCCGCTCCAGCTGGTTCAGCCCCATGCGCCGCTGTATGCGGCGCAGCAGCATGCGCTTGCGATAGGCGAGAAAATCGAAATTGCTGCGCTCGCGTAGTAATGCCAGCACCTGCTCCAAATCGTCCTTGACCGCTGCGGGTTCCGGGGCGCCGGCCGCGGCAACCGTCAAGTGCCGTACGTACTTCATGAGTATGGCGGGCATGTCCCCGGGCGGCAGCACATAGTCGACGAGCCCGGTGTCGATGGCGCTGCGCGGCATGCGGTCATATTCGGCCGTGGACGGCTCCTGGACCATGGCCATGCCGCCGGCGGCCTTGACCGCCTTGAGACCCAGCGTCCCGTGGCTGCCGGTGCCCGAGAGGATGATGCAAATCGCACGCTCCTGCTGATCGTCGGCCAGCGAAAACAAAAAGGGCTCGATGGCAATCTCGCCACCGACCTTATCGGGCGGGCGGTTCAATTGAATGACACCCGCGCGCAGCGTCAGGTGGCGGTCGGGCGGGATGACGTAGATGTGGTCGGGAAGCAGCGTCTGCTCCTCCCTGGCCTCCGCTATCGGCATGTCCGTGTGCCTGGCCAGCAGCGGCGCCATGAGACTTTCGTGCCGGGGATCCAGGTGGGGGATGAGCACGAAGGCCATGCCGCTGTTGGCCGGCATGGCGTCCAGAAAAGCCTTGTAGGCGTCCAGGCCACCGGCTGAAGCAACCAGACCGACTACCGGCAGGATAGCGGGCAATCCGGGTTCCGGTGATCGGGGTTCGGCGTTGTTATCCTGGGGAGATGCGGTACCCGGGGGATTACCGCTCCTGGCAACCGGATTTCGCTTCGTGCCGGCGCTGACGCGCGCTGCGGACTTGTCCTGCTTGCCGCGCCTGCTGCCCTTCATGCGTCTGTTACCTCCACCACGCAGGTTCCGTTGTAATTACCTGTATCACCCCGCCTTAGAATAACACCCCCCGCGAACTTTCTTCTCGGTACCGTACCAGGATCGCAAGCTGATAAATCGATCTTCTGCAACTCGACGCACACAACGGATCGTACCTCGTTACTTCATGTCCTGCCAGCGTGTAAACCCGCAGCGCATCGAACGGGTTCATCGGCGTGTGCCGCCGAGCGGCGTGCCCGGACGTGTATTGCAAGACCAAGCGGATTTTCAGGGACAAATCCGATCACCCCGGGACCCGGCACTCAGGCGCAGTCAGAGAGATTGCCGAATACGGTGCCTTGTTCGTTGACAACCTGGAGGAAGACATGTACAGCCAGCAATGACAGCGCGATGATCTATTCGCGATCCACAGGAGCCGGCCATGAGCCAGGACGCAGCTTATCGTATCGAGCGTGACAGCATGGGAGAGATCCGTGTACCGCGAGAGGTGCTCTATGGTGCACAAACCCAGCGCGCAGTGGACAACTTCCGTATCAGTGAATTCCGGATGCCGGGCCGTTTCATCCATGCACTCGGCCTGATCAAAGCCTGCGCCGCCGAGGCCAATGCCGGCCTGGGGACGCTGGACGGTGCCATCGCCTCAGCAATCACGGCAGCGGCACTGGAGGTGGCGGACGGGGTTCATGATGCCCACTTCCCGGTGGACGTCTTCCAGACCGGTTCCGGCACCAGCACCCACATGAACGCCAACGAGGTCATCGCGCGACTTGCCGCCAACCGCCTTGGCCGGCCGGTGCATCCCAATGACCATGTCAATCTGGGACAAAGCAGCAACGACGTGATCCCGACGGCGATACATGTCAGCGCCCTGCTGGCCTGCCGGGAGACGCTGATGCCGGCGCTCGATGACCTGATTGCGGTCATCGAGCGGCGCGCGGACGGACTGGCGGACAGCGTCAAGACCGGCAGGACGCATCTGATGGACGCCCTGCCAGTCACCTTCGGCCAGGAACTCGGTGGCTGGAGCGCGCAGCTGCAGCATGCCAGCGACGGTGTGCGCGGCGTGCTGCCCCGCCTGATGCAAGTCGCGCAGGGCGGCACTGCCGCGGGAACCGGCGTCACGGCGCACCCGCTGTTTGCGCAGAGCTTTGCCGCGATTCTCGAGCGCCGCAGCGACATCGCGTTTCGCCCTTCCGGCAATTTCTTTGCCGCGATTTCGAGCCAGGACACCGTCGTCGAACTCAGCGGACAGTTGCGGGTCATCGCAGTTGGCCTGCAGAAGATCGCCAATGACCTGCGCTGGATGAATAGCGGCCCGCGGCACGGACTGGCCGAGATCCGTCTGCCTGCGCTACAACCCGGCAGCAGTATCATGCCCGGCAAGATCAACCCGGTGATCCCCGAAGCGGTCGCCATGGCCTATGTACAGGTCATGGGAAATGACGCCGCCATCGCCTTGGCCGCACAGTCCGGTAATTTCCAGCTCAACACCATGCTGCCGCTGATCGGCTACAACCTGCTGCAAAACATCGGGCTGCTGGCGTCGTCCGCACGCGCCCTCGGCGAAAAGGCACTCGCCGGCTTTACCGTTAACGCGGCGCACGTCCAGGCGGCGCTGGACACTAATCCGGTGCTGGTGACCGCGCTGACCGGTGTACTGGGTTACGAGAAATGCGCGGAAATCGCCCGGCGCGCCTACGTGGAAGGACGCCCTGTCAGGGAAATCGCGCAAGAGTTAACCGGACTTTCCGCCGCGGAACTTGAGCGATTGCTCGATCCTCTGCGGCTAACACGGCCCGCCGGTTGACAGAATCATGAGTCGGCACTGTCGGGTGGGAATCCATCCGGCTACACGCAGGCTTCTGCGATGCCTGCGGCTTGCTCACGCGACGTTTCCAGACACGATAGAAAAGGATACGCGCGCCGTCCCGCGATGTCGGCGAATCATAGATTCGGCGGGTCCATATTTGCATGACGGCACGCCTCCGGGATGCCTTCGTCGTGCAGGTTTCGAGCGCTCACGGCGCCTGCGGCAAGCGCACCTGTAGACGGTTGTTAACGCCATGCACCCCGAGAACGTACCAGGCACTCTCCCCGGCCATACGTCGCTGTGCCTCGCTCGCGACCACGCCGTCCAGTGTCACCCTGCGATCTTTCACCCGAATCTCGATTGCCGCAGCGTCCAGAGAAGGACGCTTCTCGAGGATGATTCGCAGCGCGTCGGTCACCTCCGCATCGGTGTCCAGCTCGTCGGGCGTCACATGCAGGAAATTGCGCACGCCGCAGACGCCGGGCGTCCACCAGGCTAGCACATCGGCCAGGCGCCGGTGCGTCAGGCTGCCGACAGCACCTTCCAGCGTCACCACGGCATCGCGTACCGAGGCCCTGATCGCCTGATCCCGTGGCTCGTTCCCGGTCCCCGCCTGTTGCACCGACGCTCCGGCAATGACCAGATTCTGATAATCGCGAAACGCGCTCTCCTGCATTAGCAGGCGCTCCAGGAACCGGGCAATTTCTGCGTCGCTATGCCGAACCGCCGGCGTCACGCGCAATTCGTCCTGCACCCGCTCCATGCCGAGCACCTGGACGACCGCGAGGTGAGCGACTCGCCTGGCGATGATGTCAGGCACCTCACCCGTCATGATGAGCACACCGTCATGCACCGCAAGCTCAATCGAACTGTCGTGGAAATTGACCTCGGGATACCTCTCAAGCGCTACACGCACCGCGCTTACCATTTCATTCGGCTGCAGCATTCGTCAACTCCTCCTCTACATTGCACGAGGCCGGCTGGTCTATGCCTCCATGGTAGTTCTGCCATGCGACAAGGAGACGTTACGGCGGTAACAAGGCACTTTGCCAATGAAGGGTAAAACGCACGTTCAGGCCTTAGATCCTGGTATTTTATAACCTTCTCAGAATGCGGCATGGGCGGCGGCACCGCGATGTTCGACCAGTTCGAGTACGTACTGCTCGATCGCCTGGTGATCGATGCCGAGACGCAGCAGCAGTTCGGTCTGCGATCCCGAATGCGGGTGCGCGGTGATCGCCAGTCGGTGTACCGGCGCGAGGTAGCCAACGGCGCCCGCGACCGCCTCACCCAGTCCGCCTTCGGCGATGTGATCCTCAACCACCAGCAGCCGGCCGGTCTCCTGTGCGGCCTGCGTCAGCGCGGCCACGTCCAGCGGCTTGACCGAGTAGGCGTCGATCACCCGGCTGACAATGCCCTGCTTGAGCAATGTCTCATGGGCGAGCAGGGCTTCGCGCACGGTGATGCCCGCCGCGACGAGCGTGACAACATCCTGCGTCGAGCGGCGCAGTAGCTTGCTGCCACCGACTTCAAACACCTCGTCGTTCGGGTAGATAACGGCTGTCTTGGGGCGCGTGGTGCGGATGTACACGATACCGGGCGTGGCCGCGGCCAGTTCGGTCAGCCGCTCCGCGCTCACGGCGTCGCAGGGATAGAGCACCGTGCTGTCGAACAGGCTGCGAAACAGCGCCAGATCCTCCAGGCCCATCTGCGAGGGACCGTCCTCGCCGATCGAGACACCCGCATGACTGCCGCAGATCACCATGTGCGGCGGGCGAGAGTGGCCGGCCATGCGCAGGAAGTCGGCAGCGCGGGTGAGAAAGCAGGCAAAGGTGGCGGCAAAGGGTATCTTGCCATTGACGGCCAGTCCGAGCGCGGCGCCCACCATGTTCTGCTCGGCGATATAGCCCTGGAAAAAACGCTTCGGATAGCGCTCCGCGAACAGCCCGGTGTAGGTCGAGTTCCCGACGTCGCCGTCGAGCACGACGATTCCCGGGTTGTTCTCACCGAGTTTGCGCAGGGCATTGCCGAAGCCCTGGCGCGTGGCGACCATCTCGCCCGGCGTGTACTCGTCCACGGTGATACCGCTCAGGGTTGCGGATGCGGGGCGCGCCTCACCCAGGCGACGCGGCTCCACCGGCAACGCATTCCCGGCCTCCCCGAGTTCCTCCAGGGCTTGTTCGAGTTCGTCTTCATCGAGCGCCTTGCCATGCCAGCCGTATGCCCCTTCCAGAAACGACACGCCCTTGCCTTTCTCGGTGCGCGCGATGATCGCCATGGGTCCTTCCTTGCGGGCAGCGTCGAA